>JAZKEV010000090.1:0-2597 GCA_040386765.1 Verrucomicrobiota bacterium
GCGATTGGGGATCATGTCGACCTTGCCCGCGAGCTTGGGCACCCAGAAAGAGTGGATCACGTCGACCGTGCGGACGTTGATGCGGACGGGCTTGCCCACGGGAATCACGAGCTCGTTGCCCGTGACGAGCGGCGAGCGACCCCCGTTGGCATCGGGCGCGGTCAGCTCCTTGGGGTACTCGAACTTGAACCACCACTGATAACCGGTGGCGGTGATTTCATAAGCCTCGACTTGCTTGCCCGTGGCCGGATCGATCGGCACATCGTGGGTGGACCAGATAGCCTTGAGGGTTGGGACCGCGATGATAACGAGGGAGAGGATGGAGGCGCCGATCAGGCCCAGCTCGATGAGCGGGTTGCCGTGGCCCTGCTCCGGCGGCTCGGCGTGCTCATCGGCCTCGTTCTTGGCGCGGAACTTGAGCATCGCGTAGGCGAGCACCGCGCCGACGATGATGAAGATGACCAGCGACACCCAGCAGGTGACGTAGAAGACCTCCAATTGCTCGCGCGCAACCGGCCCCTCGACGGTGATGGTCGATTGGTGGCCATCCATCTGCCACCAATTGCAACCAGGGAGAAGCGCGACGCCGAAGAGCGCGGCGATGGCACGGCCCCACCGGGCCAGACTTTTCCGCGAAGACGGAGTCGGGAGGAAGTTAGGAAGACGCATGTGGGCAGTCGAAAACAAGAAGATCAGTAGAGCACGAACGCCAAAAGCTCAGGAGAGTTGGCGAACGTTTTGGCATTTCAAGCCCTATTCGGGCTCTCGATGCCGTGGGGAGCATTCTGAAGGCCACCCGGAGATTTTATTAATCCCGCTCCGATCCGTATAAGCGGAACGCGTCATGGCGAAAAGAGGGCGTGCAAGCGCACGCCTGGAGCTTGGCTTTGCTTGCATCTTGCAGGAGGGCGCGCAACGTTTTCCACGCATGAAAATCCGTTTCCCCATTTCCCTTTGTGCCGCAGCTCTCGCTACGACCGCGTTCTTCTCGTCGGTGGCCTCCGCCGCCGATGCGCGTGTGGTGGAGATCACGGCCAACGATCAGATGAAGTTCAGCCTGGCCACCATCGAGGCCAAGCCCGGTGAGCAGCTGAAAGTTGTCTTCAAGAACGTCGGCACACTGCCCAAGCAGGCGATGGGTCACAACTGGGTGCTCCTCAAGAAGGGCTCGGACGTCATGGCCTTTGGTGGTGCTGCCGCCGGCGCCGCTGCCACGGAATACATTCCGGCCGGCCAGAAGGACAAGATCGTCGCTCACTCGAAGCTCCTCGGGCCCAAAGAGACGAGCGAAGTGGCCTTCACCGTTCCCAGCGAGGCTGGCGATTACCCCTTCCTCTGCTCGTTCCCCGGGCACTTCGCCCTCATGAAGGGCATGCTGACGGTGAAGTAAGGGTGGAATAAGCGGAAATCAGTAGATTTTAAGGACGAAAGCCGGGCTAAAATTGCCCGGCTTTTTTTGCGTCCATCTTTCAGGCTGAAGGGGATAAACACGCCCGTGCTTCTGCAGCTCCGCTACGCGGCGTAAGCAGGGAGCGGGCTGGCGGAGGCGACCGAGCCGAAGACTTCGCGGGGGGCGGCGGACGGAAGAGGGATGGCGGCGGCGATGGGTTGCTCCGGGGCTTTGAGCGTCATGCTCCACGTCTCCGTGCCACCGATCACGACGAGGACGGAGATCTGGAGGCCGCCGGGCAGATGCGAGATCAGGGTGCGAAGCCAGGCATCGGTGCGCGCGCAACAGGCATTCGCTTCGGACATCGCGAGGACCACCAGATGAGAGCGCGTGGCATCGCGCAGGGCGAGTTCCTGCCAGCGGGGATCATCGAGCTGGTTGAAGCGCCACAGCATGGGATGAATTTCGACGCGGCGCTGGGCGGTGCGCAGCGTCCGGGTGACTCGCGCCAGTGCATGGCGGGCGGACCCAACATCGCCGTAGGCAACGAAGACGGACATCGGCAGGCTGGGTGGCGGCACAGAGCGCGGTTTCATCGCGGTGGCACTACGGTAGCGGATGACGGGCACCGGCGCAGTGGGGTCGTTACCGTATAAGGAGGGAGGCTCGCACGGATTTGGTCTCGCGCGACGAGAGCCATCGTTGTAGCACGGCTACACCATGAGCTCAGCCCGCGACTCCCGGATCGATGCTTATATCGCGAAGTCGGCGCCCTTCGCACAGCCGGTCCTCAAACATCTTCGCGACCTCGTCCACGAGGGCTGCCCGGAGGTGAAGGAGACACTCAAATGGGGCGCGCCGAGCTTCGAGCACGCCGGCAAGATTCTCGGCAACATGGCCAGTTTCAAGGCGCACTGCGCCTTCGGTTTCTGGCACCAAGGCATGGAAAAAGTCGTCGCTCCGGGCGCTGCCGGGGCAGAGCCAGCTATGGGCAGCTTCGGGCGGATCACGGCGATCGGGGATCTGCCGGATAAAAAGACGATGCTCCGTTACGTGCGCACGGCGGCGAAACTCAATGAATCGGGCGAGCCGGGGCGGCCGCGACCCGCGGGCAAGAAAGGCGCCAACAAGGAACTCAAGGTACCGGCGGACCTCGCGGCGGCGTTAAAAAAGAACGCGCCGGCAGGGCGAAATTTCGCCGCGTTCG
>JAZKEV010000091.1:0-16965 GCA_040386765.1 Verrucomicrobiota bacterium
CCGCCGAGCTTGCCTTCGGTGCCTACTTCGCGCGCCACGCGCGTCACTTCCGAGGCGAAGGAGTTCAGCTGCACCACCATGGTGTTGATCGTGTCCTTCAGCTCGAGAATCTCGCCGCGCACGTCGACCGTAATCTTCTTCGACAGATCGCCATTCGCCACCGCCGTCGTCACCGCGGCGATGTTACGCACCTGCGCCGTGAGATTGCCGGCCATCGAATTCACCGAGTCGGTCAAATCCTTCCACGTGCCGCCAACGCCCTTCACGACCGCCTGGCCGCCGAGCTTGCCCTCGGTACCAACCTCGCGCGCCACGCGCGTCACTTCCGAGGCGAAGGAGGAAAGCTGATCCACCATCGTGTTGATGGTGTTCTTCAGCTCGAGAATTTCGCCGCGCACCTCGACCGTGATCTTCTTGGTAAGGTCGCCCGCGGCCACCGCCTTCGTCACGTCGGCGATGTTACGCACCTGGCCCGTGAGGTTACCGGCCATGAAGTTCACCGAGTCCGTCAAGTCCTTCCACGTACCCGACACACCGCGCACATCGGCCTGGCCGCCGAGCTTGCCTTCGGTGCCGACCTCGCGCGCCACGCGCGTCACTTCGGCGGCGAAGGAGGAGAGCTGGTCGACCATGGTGTTGATCGTGTTCTTCAGCTCGAGGATCTCGCCGCGCACTTCCACGGTGATCTTCTTGGTCAAGTCGCCATTGGCCACCGCCGTCGTCACCGCCGCGATGTTACGCACCTGTCCGGTCAAGTTACCGGCCATGAAGTTTACGTTGTCGGTGAGATCCTTCCATGTGCCGGCCACACCGCGCACATCGGCCTGGCCGCCGAGCTTGCCTTCGGTGCCTACTTCGCGCGCCACGCGCGTCACTTCCGAGGCGAACGAGTTCAGCTGGTCCACCATCGTGTTGATGGTGTCCTTCAGCTCGAGGATCTCGCCGCGCACGTCGACCGTGATCTTCTTGGACAAATCGCCGTTGGCCACCGCCGTCGTCACCGCCGCGATGTTACGCACCTGCGCCGTGAGGTTACCGGCCATCGAATTCACCGAGTCGGTCAAATCCTTCCACGTGCCGGCCACCCCGGGCACCTGCGCCTGGCCGCCGAGCTTGCCTTCGGTGCCTACTTCGCGCGCCACACGCGTCACCTCGGACGCGAACGACGAGAGCTGATCCACCATGGTATTTACCGTGCGCGCGATGCGGAGGAACTCGCCCTCCAGCGGGCGGCCCTGGATCTCGAGCGCGACGTTCTGCGAAAGGTCACCCTTGGCGACGGCGCCGATGACGCGCGCCATTTCGGCGGTGGGATGCACCAAGTCATTGATCAGCGAATTCACCGAAGCCACGGCTTCCTGCCACGCACCGCTGACTTTGCCGATGCTCGCGCGCTGCGAGATCTGACCCTGCTTGCCTACCCCTTGAGAGATGCGTTCGAGTTCCTCGACGAGGCGCTGGTTGATCGCGACGAGCTCGTTGAACTCATCCGCGATCTGGCCATCGACTCCGGCCATCCCCGAGGGCATTCGCACCGAGAAGTCTCCCTTGCGCAAACTCGAGAGCGCATTCGCCAGCTGACGTTTATCGAGACGGTACGAGAGAGGAAGGAGTGATACCATGACGTGTAATGGGCTTTGGACGGTGGACGGGAACCGAAAAAACCGGCGGGCGGGGTGCGGGTTTCCTCGGAGTGACCACCAATCGGGCTGGAGATATCGAGTTTGTGGCGAGCGCTTTTCGCGGACTGTGAAACAATCGGCGGAGCCCAAGACGGGGAAGGACTTTGTTTTTGAAAAACTCCGGGCCATCGTATCAGGGCAATCCACCACCTCCTATCGGGAAATCCCCGATGATAGAATGGCACCCTCTCATCGTACCACATCCGCGAGCGAGGGTTGCGCGTAGCAGCTGGCATGTTCAATCCGCTGCTCGAAAGAAACCTCGTGCCGGATGTCCTCGTCCGCGCCGGGATCCGCCGCCTGCTCGCCGACCGCTTGCGCGAAACCCGCGCGCTCTACTCCCGCGACGCCTACCTCGCCGACCTCGAGCAGCGCCCTCTCGCCGAGCACACCGCCGACGCCAATGCCCAGCACTATGAGGTGCCGGCCGAGTTCTTCGGCCACTGCCTCGGCCGCCGCCGCAAGTACTCCGGCTGCCTCTACCCCACGGGTCACGAAACTCTCGATGAGGCCGAGGAGCTAATGCTCGAGCTCTACGTCGAGCGCGCCCGCCTCGTCGATGGGCAGGATATTCTCGAGCTGGGCTGCGGCTGGGGCTCGCTCACGCTCTACCTCGCCGAGCGCTTCCCGCGCTCCCGGATCACCGGCGTCTCCAATTCCCGCTCGCAGCGCGAGTACATCGAGGCTGAGGCGCGCCGCCGCGCCCTCCCCAATGTCCGCATCGTCACCTGCGACATGACTCTCTTCCAAGCCCAACCCGCCGCCTACGACCGCGTCGTCTCGGTCGAGATGTTTGAGCATATGAAGAACTACCGCCTCCTCCTCGGAAATATCGCGCGCTGGCTGCGCCCGGAGGGCCTGCTCTTCGTGCACATTTTTACCCACCGTGAGCTCGCGTACCACTTCGTGGCCCGCGACGAGAGCGACTGGATGGCCCGGCACTTTTTCACCGGCGGCCAGATGCCGGCCCACGATCTCCTCCTCCAGTATCCCCGCATCCTGACGCCCGTCGCCGACTGGCAGGTGGACGGCACGCACTACCAGCGCACCGCCGAACACTGGCTGCGCAACATGGACGCGCACCGGGAGCAGATCCTCCCCATCCTGGCCGATACCTACGGCGCCGGCCACGAGACGAAATGGTGGGCTTACTGGCGCATCTTTTACATGGCCTGCGCCGAGCTCTGGGGCTACCGCCGCTACAATAAGGCCGTGCTTCGCACCGTCTCTCAAACGACGCCCAAGCCGTGCGATTACCCTCTATCTTTATCTCCACGTAGTCGGCCGCGGAAGGGCCTTGGAGGCGCAGCCCCTCACTCCTCTTTCTTCTTCTCCGCCAGCGGCGTCTGTTTCGGCGGCGCGATCACCGGCGGCGTCTTGAATTCCAGCCGCCGCCCGTCCGGATCGCGTACAAAGAGACTCTTCCCGCCGTGGATCCACTTGTTCTCGCGTTCGATCGGCACCCCGCATTTCTCGAACCACTTCTTCCACGTGTCGTAGGCCGGGAGATCGATATTGAAAGCGAGCGTCAGCGGCGCACCGGCCGCCGCCGGTGAGGCCATCGGCGCGATCGAACCGTCGCGCCGCACCAGCACGAGCACACTGCCGCTGCCGGTCTCGAACTCCGCATAACGGCTCTCATCCCCATCCCGGCGCTCCAGCCGCAACTTGGTCCCGTAAAACTCCACCGAACGCTCGACATCCTCCACGAGGAGGACCGTCTGGGGTCCACCGTCGAGTCGAGGAATGGCGGGTCGTTTGCGCATGTACCCCTCATTACCAGCGTATCTCGGAATGGTTTGTCGAACTCGTTGTGCGCTCTGAGGAGCATTCCTCAGAATAGCAGCAACGTCCCTTGCAATTCAGTCAGCTTGCGGGGGTCGCCCCGACCGTCCTCCGGGCGCCCCCGAAACAAGGCCGTTCTCCATTCCCAAACCCCGGCACCTCAATAGTTCGGCCAAATCCCCGGCGTCACCAATTCCACCAGATGCCGGTCCGGATCGCGGAAGTAAACGCTCCGTCCACCGCGCTCCCACTGGACCTCGCTCTCGATCTTCACGCCCTGATCGAGCAGCCGCGCGCACCACGCATCGTAATCCGCCGCCGAGATCGCCAGCGCGATATGCAGCGGCCCCGAGCCATCGTGAGGCGGGATCACCCCGCCGCTCGGCACCGGCTGCGGCGTGAGCGTGGCGCCTTGTTTGAAGAGCAGCAGCACCCTACCCGCGCCGCTATCGAGCGCCTGAAACCGCGCCGGATCGCCCTTCATCGTCGTCAACCCCAGCACCTCGCAATAAAACGCCGTCGCTCGCGCGAGGTCCTCCGTATAAAGGATCGTCTCCACCACGCCATTGATCGCCGGACCGGCGGGAACAGGTGCTTTGGTCATGGCCTTATCATACCACGCTTCGCGGGTTATTGCCGACGATTTGTTAGCGACAAACCGCGCGTAGCGGCCAAGTTTTGCCGCCTCCGGCCCTCCAGCCTCCGCCCGTCTCTCACCCCCGTGATGACCCTCCCCTGCAGAGTAAAATGGCTCGTGCTAGCTGCGCTCGCGCTCTGCGCCTCGCTGCACGCCGCCACCCCGCCCGCGCTCATCGAGGCCGGGTCCCCCACCGTCTGGCAGTATCTCGACGACGGCTCCGATCCGGGCCCGGCATGGCACGCGGCGACATTCGAAGCCGCAGGTTGGAAAAAGGGCCCTGCACCCCTCGGCTATGGCCAGCCGGGCGTCGCAACGGAGATTGGCTTCGGCGGAAAGCGCGAGGCCAAGCACCTCACCGCCTACTTCCGCCACACCTTTGACGTGAAAGACCCGGCGGGCGCCGCCAAGCTGGCCGTCTCGCTCCGCGTCGACGACGGCGCCGTCCTCTACCTCAACGGGCAGGAGCTTGTGCGCTCCAATCTTCCCAAAGGCCCGCTCACCCGCACCACCCCGGCCCAGCGCCGGATCGACGGCCCCGAGGAGGCCCTCTACCGCCGGCATAGCGTTCCCGCCACGCTCCTCGTCCCCGGCCGCAACGTGCTTGCGGTCGAGGTGCATCAGGTCAACGCCGCGAGCAGCGATCTCTTCCTCGACCTGTCGCTTCAGCTGGACGTGGCGGAGGCCAAGCCGCCGGCTCCGCGCCTGCCGGACGCAGCCCGCGACGTTTCGCTCCTGTATCTAAAAAAGCACTACATTCCCGCCGGCACGCCCATCCCCGATGGCTATATGGACGGCGGCCGCGGCATGAAAATCGCCGCAGACAGCACGGCGCGTTCCGGCCGCGAGATCCTGGTCGTCGACCGCCCCCGCGATCCCGAATTGCGGCAACACCTGGCCTACGCCCGCTCCCCCGAGGTGACCGCGGCACCTCCCCTCACGCGCGCCGCGCTGCTCGCCACGTACGTGGACAAGCAATACTCCCCCGATGGCAGTCGGCGCCATGCGGAGGCGGTCTGCACCGTCACGCTCGAGCCCTACCGCGGACGCGACATCCTGCTCGGCCAGGTCATCCGCGCGGGCGTATGCCGGCACCGTTCGCTGCTGTTCAAACTGCTCGCCGACGAATGCGGCCTCTCCGTGGCGCTTGTGCGCGGCGTCTACAGTTCGAACAACTCCGACGGCAACCACGCCTGGAACGAGCTCATCACCCCCGAAGGCGAGAAACTCATCGTCGACGTGATGAATCCTCGCCCCAACTTCGAATTTCCCAAGCTCACCGACCCCCGCGCCGCCCACTACCTCACGGTCGACAACAAGCCGTGGTACCCGGCAGTGAGCGCGAAAGAATAGAACGCGCCTTCCCGCCTCACCTCCCGTCCGCTCGCGCGCCCGCCGTTCGCTGGAGCGCAAGAATCTCCGATTGCAGCCGCCGCGCTTCGGCCAGGTTTACCAGCCGCTCCAGCTGCACCGGCGCGAGCACGCCGCGTGCGTCGGCGATCACAGCCTCCCACTTCACCGCGTCGAAATCGAAGCGGCCCCGCGCGTCCGCTCCATGGCGCGCCACGCTGAGCGTCACCGCTTGCGCCTGCGCCGGCGTCAAAGGGGCATCGGTGTAGAAAAGCTGCGTCGCGAGCTCACCCGCCACGAAGTTCCGCGGACGCAGCAGCGCTTCGTGTTCTTGATACTCGCGCAACCGTGCCTCGCCCAGTACTCCGCCCAACTCACGCGCGTGCACCTCGGCCTCGGTGCGGCGCAACGCCACCCGCCGCGGGTCCTCGCGCGGCCAGCCTTCCCCCCGAGCCTGCGCGGCAATTTCGCTCAGCCGTCGATCGTGGCGCAGCCGCTCGCTCACAAACCGATCCGCTTGCTCCGGCGTGAGCGCCGCCATCAGCCACCCGTATTGCTCCATCTCGGCTGCCTTCACCGACGCCTCGTAAAGCGCCCTCAACTCCGGACGTTCGAGCAGAAACAGGTTGATATCGAAGCCTTGGCGAGGGGACGCCGTGTTCCCCTTCGCGGCTGTCTGGGCGGGCTGGTTTTTATCGAGCGCCGCCAATTCCTCGCGCAAGGCCCGCTCCGCTGCGATGGCGTCCTCACGCCCACGTCGGACCTTCACGATCGCGTCCTCCCGCACAGCCGCACGGCGTTCAGCCTCCAGCGCGTCCGCACGCAGTCGGTTCGCTGCCCGGGCATGGAATCCAGCGAAGCCGCCCGCGCCGATTGCGATCAGCAGAAAAGCCGCCGTGCAGAGTGCTGCTTTCGTCATTGTCATTCGGTGGTTGTTCATCGCTTCCCGGCCGGCGTCGCCGGTGCCGCTTCGTCGATCGAACCGATGGCTTGATAAAAAACTTTTCGCCACGCCATCTGCGCGCGCATCGATTCCAGAAACGGCAGCTGCGCGGGCGCAAGCACCGCGCGCGCATCGACCAGCGCGGCCTCCCAGGCGATCGCCGATGCATCGGCGCGATTCTCAGCGTTGGCCACCGTATGCCGGGTGAGGATAGCGGTCAGCGCGCCTGCCTGCGCGCCCGTAAGAGGCGTGCCCGTCGGGTAGAGCGCCCCGGCCATCCAGTTCGTGATCTCGCAGCGCACGCCTTCGTCGAAACGGAATTGTTCATACCGCCCGTACTGCTCCGGCCCGAGCAGCTCGCGCAAGGCCGTCGCGCGCTTTCGTTCGATCTCTGCCAGCAGCGCATCGAGCGCCCCGCCCGTATCCGGCAACCCTTCCGCCCGCGCCGCCGATTCTGCATCCGTGCGCAGCCAATCGTGATCCACCATGAGCCGCTCGAAGGCCGCGATGCGCTCGGGCGTGAAGCGCAGCTCGTGGTAGAGCGCGCCGTATTGCCGCACGATATCGCGCCGGCCCGCCTCGAGGGTGAGTCGCTGATAGTCGGGATGCGTGCGCTCCAGCGTCCGCCGGGCTCGAGCTTGCTGCCGAATTATCTCCAGTTGCGAAGTGCTGCGCGTTTCCGGCGGCGTGGTGCCTGCGGCCGCGGAGGTTGTCCTCGCGCGTTCTGTCTCACGCGCGATCTCCGCCCTGCGTGCCTCCGCTTCGCGCCGCGCTCTTTCCATCGCAGCGAGGCGCCCGTCCGCCGCCGTCAGTGTCAGGTGGGCCGCACGCTGCCAGGCGCGCATCTCTTCCGCGGTGCGATGTTCGTAGAGCGCCGCGCCGACGGCCAGCAGCGCGACCGTGGCGGCGCCGACCTGTAGTTTTGTCAGGCTCATAAAAGTCACCCACGCCCCCGCTGCGCTCGCCGTAGCCGCAGCCGGGCCCGCCAGTGCCACACCCGTCACGCTTGCCGCCAGCGCCAGCGGCGCGGGCGCCGTCGCGTGCGCACTCAACGCCAGCCCCAGTGCCATCGCGGTCGAGGTGAGGCCGCGCCGGGCAAGCCGCCCGCGTAACTTTTCCAAAGCCCGGTCCACCCGCATTCGCGCGGCATCGGTGGATATCGCCAGCGTCGCCCCGATCTCCGCAAAACCCCGGCGCTCGACAAAGCGCAGGAGGATCGCCGCGCGATCGCGGGCGCCGAGGCGATCGATAGCCTCGTCGAGCATGGGCGAGAGCCGGTTCCATTCCACCGCCAGGTCTCTTTCATGGTTCATCGCATCGATCTCCCACGCCTGCCGCTCTCGCGCTTTGCGGCGACGCTCGCGCCGGACGATGTTGGCGGCCTCGTGCCGGGTGGTCTTATAAAGCCACGCGCCGATGTAGGGATGCCCAGCAAGTCCGTCCGCCTTGCGAGCGAGCGCCGCAAACACCTGCTGCGCGACATCTTCAGCCAACTGCACATCGCCGCCGACCCGCCGCAAAGCCGAGGCATACACCCCGTCCAGATGCCGCCGCACAAGCTCCGCAAACGCCGCTTCGTCGTGCGAAACGGCATAACGGCGCAATAATTCGACGTCATCGGACATGGTTTGCTCTATGGCAACCGACGCATGAAAAACCGAACAAAGAAAATTGCCGCGCCCACGGGCTCCTTTCGTACGTAGGACAGGCAAATGCTGCGTCTGGCATACTCCATCCTCCTCGCGTGCGCCGCTACCCTGGTCGGCGCCGCTCCGCCCTCTCTCCCCACTGGCCCTGCGGCCGACCTCGTCCGCCAGGGCCTCGCGGCCGAGGCCAGCCAGGATGTGCGGCGCGCGCTCGATCTTTTCCTTGCCGCCGAAAAGGCGGGCACCCCCGAGGCGTTTCTCCTCCAGAAGATCGCGCGCCAATATTCCGATCTCGTCATGGATTTGCCCACCCGCGAGGAGCAGCGCGCCTTCGCCCAGCACGCCCTCGACTACTCGAAACGCGCCGTGGCTCTCGAGCCGCGCAATGCCGTCAATGTGCTCTCCGTCGCGATCTCCTACGGCAAACTCGCGCTCGCCAGCGACACGCGCGACAAGGTCCGCTACTCCCGCCTTGTCCGCGAGGAGGCCGAGCGAGCCCTCGCGCTCGATGCCAATTATGCGTGGGCGCATCACGTGCTGGGCCGCTGGCACGCGGAAGTCGCGGAGCTCGGCGGCGTCTCGCGCACGGCCGTGAGGTTATTCTACGGCGGGCTCCCGTCCGCCACCCTCGCCGACGCGATGCGCCACCTCGAACGGGCCGTCGCCCTCGAGCCCGACGAGCTGCAGCATCACCTCGAGCTGGGCTTCGTGTATTTGAAAAAGGGTGAAACCGATCGCGCCCGCGCCTCGCTCGAGCGCGGGCTCGCCCTGCCCTCCCGCGCCCGGATCGACGAGCCCGCCAAGGCCCGGGCCCGCACCGCGGTCGCCGGGCTGCGGCCCTCGCCGTGATTCACCATCTCCACCGCGAGCAACTCGTCGCCGGCGATCCGGCGCGGATCTGGGAGTTCTTCGCCACGCCGCAGAATCTCGCGGCCATCACGCCGGCACACATGCGGTTCGAGACCGTGGGCGAAGTCGCTCCGCACATGTACCCGGGCCAGTTGATCGAATACCGCATCGGTGTCTTCCCCTGCATCACGACACGCTGGCTCACCGAGATCACGCACGTGCGCGAGGGCAGCTTCTTTGTCGATGAGCAGCGCTTCGGGCCCTATAAACTCTGGCACCACGAGCACCACTTTGCCCCCACCTCGGATGGACGCGGCACGCGGATGACCGACCATATCACGTACGACGTCGGCTGGGGACCGCTCGGCTCGGCTCTGCACGCGCTCTGGATTCGGCGGCAGCTCGCCACGATTTTTGATTTCCGCGCACAGGCCATCACCAAGCTTTTCCCGGGCTAGAAAAGAGTATATCCCTCGGGCACGTCACCATCGCGATGTCTGCTCCGCAATCCCCCGATCGTCCCACGCTCGCGCAACTGAAAGCGCAGTCCGTCGAACTGCTGCGCACCGCGCGCGAAAAGCAACCCGCTGCACTCGCGCGCTTCCGCACGGTGCCCGGTCTCGAGGCTTACGACGACACCGCTCTGGCTTCACTCACGATCACACCCCACGACGCCCGCACGGTCATCGCGCGCGAGCGCGGTTTTGCTTCGTGGTCGGCGCTGCGCGACGAGGCCGAGGAGTTTTCCGCCCAGGCCGATCTCGCCGCGTTTGCCCGTGCGATCGCCGAGCAGCGTTTCGACCGCGTCGAGCGGCTGCTCGCGCGTCATCCGCGTTTCGTGGAGGAAAATTTCCATGCCGCGTTGAGCCTCGGTGCGGTGGAAGCCGTCCGCGCCAGGCTGGCGGCAAATCCCGCCCTCGCCACCGAGCGCGGCGGCCCGCTCAACTGGGAGCCGATCCTCTACGTCGCGCACTCGCACTGGGCGCGGAAGAACTCCGCCGGCCTGGTCGCCACCGCCCGCCTCCTCCTCGAGCACGGCGCCAACCCGAATGCGTCCTACCCATGGCAGGGCGATCCGAAGCAGCAGCTGCCCGCGCTCTGGGCCGCCGCGTGCGAGGCACGACATATCGAGCTCGCCCGCGTACTGCTCGAAGCGGGCGCCAACCCCGACGACGGGGAGTCCGTTTGCCATTCCGCCGAGCATGGCAATATCCCCATGCTGGAGCTGCTCGCTAAGCACGGAGCTCAGGCAGACGGCGGCGCCGGCGCAATTCCGTGGGGCAATACTCCGCTCTACTTCATCCTCGGCCACTATGCCGGCCTCGCGCACGACGCCGAGGTCCGTCGCGGTGCCGCCTGGCTCCTCGCGCACGGCGCGAATCCCAATCGCGTGTGCTATCCCGACAAGTCCGCCGAGACTTCGCTGCACCTCGCCGCACGGCATTGGGATGGCGCGATGATCGACCTCCTCGTCGCCCACGGCGCCGACGTGCATGCCCGGCGGGGCGATGGCCGGACCGCACTCACGCTCGCCGAGCTCAATGGCCGCACCTCCGCCGCGGCCGCCCTTCGCGCGCACGGCGCGCGTGACGAGCTGACGCCCTCCGAGCAATTCGCCGCCGCCTGCATGCGGGGTGATCGCGAGACGGCGCTGCGACTGCGCGAGCCCTCACTCGTCGCCGCCCACGCCGCGCTCCTTCTCGAGACCGCGAGCCACGAAACGACTGCTGCGCTGGAGACGATGCTCGCGTGCGGTTTCGATGTCGGCGCCACCGGCGGCATGGGCGAAACCGCGCTCCACTGGTCCGCCTTCACCGGCAATCTTGCCGCCACCCGCGTGCTGCTCGCCCACGGAGCCTCCGTCGACGCCCGCGACAAAACCTACCGCGCCCCACCGCTCGGCTGGTGTTTCCACGCCTCGAACCAGACGCGCCCGCCCCGCTCGGACTTCCCCGGCGTCGCCTGCGCGCTCCTCGCCGCCGGCTCCCCCATCGAAGAAGACCCGGAAGGCGCGGCTGGCGACGACGTGCTCGACGCCGTCGCGGCGTACCAGAGGACGCAGCCGAAAAGGTAGAGCGAACCGTCCCCTCACTCCGGCGGGTGCAGCGACTTCGCCGCACTCGCTTCTACGCCGATTTCCGCCCCGACTCGCGCCCGTAGAAACGGTCGCACGCGGTGCAATCGTATCTTCACCGTCGCCACCGTCACGCCCACGCGATTCGCGATCGCCTGGTAACTGTTTCCCTGCACCACCAACTGCACGAGCCGGCGGTCCATCGAATTCAAATACATCAACGCCCGCTCCAGCGCGGCCATGATCTCCGCCTCCGTGCGCGCCGCGGGGGCTTCCGGAGCGGTGTTCAACGCAACCTCGTCGAAGACCATCACCGGCTGGCATTTTCGACGGCGGAGATAGTCGAGCGCGCCGTTTCGCGCGAGCGAGAGCATCCAGCTCTCGAAGACCTCGGGGTTCCGTAGCTGCGGCAGCCGGCGCAGCATCTTGATCATCGTCGTCTGCACGAGATCCTCCACCACGCAGCGCGGCGATACGATGCCGCGCACCAGCCCCATGATCCGCCGGTGATAACGTCGGACGAGGTCCGCCTGCGCCTCGAGGTCGCCGCTCTGCGCGCGGCGCACGGTCGCCGCGAGCACGGCATGCGGCGAGGGAGAGGGCGGAGCAGGCGGCGCGGGACGCTCCCCACGCGCCATGATCGCCGTTTCGGTCGTTTCGGTTCCGCCGGAGGTCGGCGCAGTTTCGATCGTCGCAAGCCGGTAGCTCATGCTGCGACCAAGCCGCGGGCCGGCCCGTTTTCCAACTGCTTAGGGATGAAGCCGCGGGAAGTTGGAGTAAACATTTTGGCCCAAGGCGCAGCCCTTCCGCATTTCGGCTCCAATTTCCCCCCGCTTCATCCCTGCGGCATCGACTGCCGCCCTCTCTCTCTATTCGCTTCGGGCGTGGTCTCCCTCACTCCAGAAACCGAACCGATCGACGCCGCCGGACCCGGCCCGGTGCGCCGTCTGAGCGGACGGCTCATCCTGCAGGCCGGCATCTGGCTCGCGCTTTCGTTTGCGATTGCCGCGATGCTGGTCGTCGGCGGCCCTTTCGCCTGGAGCGATGCGCTCACCTTTTCCTGCAGCAACTGGCTGCCGTGGGCCGTCCTCACGCCGCTCGTTTTCTGGGTCTCGGGCCGCTTCCCCCTCGTGCGCGGCCACCTCCCGCGCAACGTCCTCATCCACCTCGTCGCCTGCATCGCCTGCACCCTGATCGTCCTCTCGATCTCGCAACGCTTCCCGCTGCGCGCCAGCACGCCTGGCGTGCCCTTCACCCCGACCTTCGACTCCCACCGCATCGAGATCCTCGCCAACGAAACCGTTTCGCCCCCGCTCGGCGGTCCTCCGCCCGGCCCGCCGATGCAATTCGTGATCAGCGGACGGAATATTGGCACTTTGCCCTTCACTGCCATGTCGGGGACAATGGTGGCTCCTACTATCGTCCAGGCCGGGTCCGCGGTGCACGTGCGGAGCATCGACTCCTCCAAGCTTAAAGGCGGCTCGGTCTTCAGTCTCGCCACGCCCACGCGCCCACGCTGGCAGATGATGCTCGTGCCGCTGGCACTCTGGGCCAACGTCGGCTTCGCCGTCTATTTCATCGTCGCCGCCGCCGCGCATGCGATGGGCTTCTACCGTCAGGCCAAGGAGCGTGAGCGTCAGGCCCTCGCGCTCGTCGCCAGCCGCAACCAGGCCAAGCTCGACGCGCTCCGACTCCAACTCCAGCCGCACTTCCTGTTCAACACGCTCAACGCCATCGCCACGCTCGTGCATCGCGATCCGCGCGCGGCCGACCGGCTCATCGGTGACTTGAGCGACCTGCTTCGCGTCTCGCTGCAAACCACGCAGCACGAGGTCACGCTCGCGAGCGAGCTCGAGCTGCTCGAGCACTACCTCGCCATCGAGCAGGCCCGCCTCGGCGACCGCCTCCGCATCGTGCGCGACATCGATCACCACGCGCTCGCGGCCTGCGTGCCCCCGCTCATCCTGCAACCGCTCGCCGAAAATGCCGTGCGCCACGGCTTCGAGCCTCGACTCGCCCCCGGCACGCTCACCATCGAGGCGCGCCGCGAGGGTGACCTGCTGCGGCTCACCGTCACCGACGACGGCGTGGGCCTGCATGCAAATATGCCGCGCTCCAGCCGCCGCGGTATCGGCCTCGCCAATACCCGCGAGCGCCTGCGCACGCTGCATGGCGACGAAGCCCGGCTCGATTTCACCGCGCCGCCCGAGGGTGGCGTGCGCGCCGAGATCACGCTGCCGTTTCGCACCGCGCCGCAGCACCCCTCCGCCGCCGCGGACACCGCGGACGCCGCTCCCGCCACCGTCGCGACATGAAATTGACCGCGATCATCGTCGACGACGAGCCGCTGGGCCGCGAACGCGTCCGCACGCTGCTCGGCGAGGAGCCCGATATCGAGATCCTCGCCGAGTTCGCCAGCGCCGCCGCCGCGCTCGCCGCGATGCGCGAGCGGCTGCCCGACGTGCTTTTTCTCGACGTGCAGATGCCCGAGATCGACGGCTTCGAGCTGCTGCGCCGTCTCGGTTCGCCGCTGCCGCTGGTGATTTTTGTCACCGCCTTCGATGAGCATGCCGTGGCGGCCTTCGAGGTTCACGCGCTCGACTACCTGCTGAAGCCCATCAAGCCCGCGCGCCTCGCGGAGGCGCTCCAGCGCGCCCGCGCCCAGCTCGCCGAGCAGAATGGCGAGGGCCGCGCCCGCCGCCTCCTCGCCCTCCTCGAATCGCGCAAGTCCGACACGCCGTATCTCTCGCGCCTCGCCGTCCGCGACCGCGACCGCACCCGTTTTGTGAAGGTCTCCGACGTCGATTGGATCGAGGCCTCCGGCAACTACATCGTCATCCACGCCGGCACGGAGAAATACATCGTCCGCGAAACCCTCGCCGCGATCGAGGTGCAGCTCTCTCCGCAGGAATTTTTCCGGCTGAACCGCTCCGCGCTCGTGCGCCTCGACCGCGTGCGCGAGATCGAGCCGATGTTCAACGAAGACCACGTCGTCATCCTCACGAACAACCTGCGCCTCCCTCTCACCCGCAGCGTCCGCGAACTCCAGGAACGTCTCCGCTACGCGTGAAGTAAAGTAGGGCGGAGTTTAAACGCGCCTTGGATCGGGAGCGACCCAGACCTATTTGAACAGGAAGAGCGGAAAGGGCGGGAAGATCGCAGATAACCCTTCCCGCTCTTTCCGCTCTTCCTGTTCAAAATAGGGGATCACAGTGGTCCGGCCAGCCGGGTGGGCCGCCCGCTGCGCGGCATTCGTCCGAACTACCACAAAGCGCCAGCAAGCTGGCTGCCTACCTTGCTTGCGCAGCCGAGTCCTCTCTCCGTCGCGGCGTAAAGCCGCTCCTACAACTCCCGGAATGCCCGCTCGCCCCTCGTCCTCAATCCGCGCCCCGTCCACTCACCCCGCTTTCCCCCGCACTCACTACCCTGACCCGGCGCTTCATCCCAAACCCCAACCGTATGCGCGCGCGGCCCCGTATGTTCGCGACCGAACTTCACTCGCCATGGCTCGTCGCAAACACTCCGCTCTTCCTCTCCGCCTCTCCCGGCCCTTCCTCGCCGCCGCGTTTCTCTCCCGTCCATGGCTGCGTCGGTTCCTGTTGCGCAGCCTGCCGCTGATCGCCTCGGTCGCGGCCGTCGCGCAAACCTCGCTTCCCGCTCCCGGCGACGGTGGCTCGCTCCCACCCGGCGTGATCGGCGGCGTACCGGGCGACGGTTCGGTGATCGTCATCCCCGGTGACGGCAGTAGCTTGCCGGTCGATCCGGGCGGTGGTCCGATCAGTCCGGGCGATGGCGGCATCGTCGTAACCCCCGGCGGCACGTTTGAACCCGGTGGCAACAATGGCGGCGGCGGCAGCTTCGACCAGCCGACCATCGTGGTCCCGCGTGGCGCGGTCGCCGGCGAGCCCGTCATCGCCAATGCCTTCGCGCCCGGTGTCGTCGCGTCCACCGCTTCGTATCAATGGTCGATCTCCGGCGGGCGCGCGCTCACCTCGCTGCGCAGCCCTCAGTTCGAATTCGTCGCCGACCGGGTGGGCACCGTGTCCCTCGCAGTCATGATCACGGCCAATGGCACGAGTTACAATGCCCATGCCGATGTCACCATCATCTCCGCCGCGACCGCGGGCACGATCACCGTCCCTGCGACGGCCACGCGCGGCGGTCCGCCGCTCACTGCCTCCGTGCCGCCGGCCACGGGCGGCGATCGCACGTTCCGGTGGACGATCTCCGGTGATGCCATCATCGCCGGTGCGCGCGATGCCGCGACGGTCTCCTTCCAGCCGGGCTCGCCCGGACTCAAGGAGCTGACGTGCTTCGTTAATCTGCAGAATCTCGTCTCCGTCCCGCTCCGCGCGACCGTCGTCGTCCACGGCGACGGTGCGCCCGTCGTGGTGACGGTCGCCAACGGCTCCGGCGGCGGCACCTACAACGGCGGCTCGATCGCGCATCTCTTCGCCCACGCTCCTTCCGCCGGAGAAGTCTTCGACCGCTGGACCGGCGACACCGAGGTCCTCGGCAATTCCACCGCTGCCGCGCAACCCCACGTCGTCATCACCGTGCCCACCCGCCCCGTCTCGCTCACGGCGACCTACAAGGCAGCGCCGGCGTGGACACCCACCAAGGTGAGCAATTTCGGGGGCAGCGAGGTGCACCTTATGCACCACATCCCCGCTGGCGCGCGCGGCCTCGTCTTCTTTGTGCATGACACCGCTGGAGATGCTGCGGGCTGGTTCAATCGGCCCGAGTCCGCTGTGCTCGCCCGCGATCTCGTCGCGGCCGGTTTCGGGATCGCCGCGCTCGACAGCGCCGCCCGCGGCGCCTCCGCCACCTGGTCGACCGCAGCCACGGTCGCCACCAACGCCGACGTGCGCAACCACGCCAGCGCCCTCGAAAAATTCGCCCAGGACAACGCGCTCCCTGCGAGCCAGCCCGTCTTCTTCCTCGGTGTCGGCGCGGGCGGTAACGCCGCGGCGCTCTTCGCTCACCTCCTCGCCTCCGCTCCCGGCGGCGGGCGCATCAAGGGCGTCGTGCTCTTCCACGCCGCCAGCACGGAGCTCCTCGCCGCCACCTCGCGCGTCCCGCACCTCTACGTGCTGGCCGGCTCCACCGACAGCCCCACCCTCCTCGTCAACACCGAGGCGCGCGGCAACATCCAGCTTCTCGCCGGCCGCGGGATCTCCGCCGAGTCCTTCTCCCGGGTCCGCGCTCCCGTGCTCGCCGACCGCTTCCGTATCCTTGCCGCCACTACGCCCGCCTTCACCGTAGCCGACGCCCAGGCGATCTGGACCGCGCTTAAAACCAGCGGTACGCTCGATCCCAACTCCTACGTGAGCGATGAGCTCACCTCCGCCGAGGTCACTCCGCTCCTACCCGCCGCGCACCGCAGCCGGGCCGCCGATGTCGCCGCGCAGCTCAAGGTCGCCAACGCCGGCCCCGAGCTTTCCAGCGCGGCGAGCTCGCGCGTGCGCGCCTTCCTCGAGGCGCAGCTCGCCGGCGCCCGTGCGCCCGCCCCTGGCCGGGTCGCCAATCTCTCCACCCGCACGCGTATCGCCTATGTCGGCGATACGTTTCACCTCGGCTTCACCCTCACCGGCCCCGAGCCGGCCACGCTGCTCATCCGCGGCATCGGTCCCGGCCTCACGCGCTTCGGCATCCAAACCCCGCTCGCTGCCCCGCGCCTCGAGGTCCGCCGCGGCACCACCCTTCTCGCCACCAATGAGGGCTGGGAAACCGGCGCAGACGTCGCCCGCCTCGCTGCCGCAGCCACCAGCGTCGGCGCCTTCCCGCTTGTTCCCGGCGATCTCGATACCGCCCTCCTGCTCACGCTCCAGCCCGGCGCCTGCGTAGCGTCGCTGGGAGGCGTCAATGGCACCATCGGCGACCTCCTCCTCGAGGTCTACGACGTGAGCCGCAACGCCACGCGCCTCACCAATCTCTCCACCCTCGGCAAAATCCACGACGACGGCGATGACCCCGGAGGCGTGGACCTGGTCGGCGGC
>JAZKEV010000092.1:0-2334 GCA_040386765.1 Verrucomicrobiota bacterium
GTTTACTACGGCCTGCCCTACAGCAACGACTCCAACGAGTGGCCGGTCGGCCAGCCCTTCATGCAGGTGATGGGGCTCGAGCCGCTCCCGCTCATCGACGGCGACAAGATCGTGGAAGCCCCGGCCGACCAGGCCCTGCTCACGCGGCGCTACACGGAGCGGGCGGTGGCCTTCATCCGTGAGCATCGCGCCAAGCCTTTCTTCCTCTACCTGCCGCACACGATGCCGCACATCCCGCAATACGCCTCGCCGCAGTTTGCCGGCAAGTCGAAGGGCGGCCTCTGGGGCGATACGATCGAAGAGCTCGACTGGAGCACGGGCGTGATCCTCGACACCCTGCGCGAGCTGAAACTCGACGAGCAGACCCTCGTCGTCTTCACCAGCGACAATGGCGCCTCGCCGCGCGCACCGGCTGCGGCCGCCGCGAAAGCGGCTCCGAAAAAAGCCGCGGGAGCGGAAGGCGGAGGACGTTTCGCGGGCCGCGCTTTCGGCGGCAGCAACAAACCCCTGCGCGGCGGCAAGGGAGGAACCTTCGAAGGCGGCATCCGCATCCCGCTCGCAATCCGCTGGCCCGGGCAGATCGCGGGCGGACGCGATATCGCGGCGCCGGTGTCGCTGATGGATTTATTTCCCACGTTTGCCCAACTCGCGGGCGCAGCGCTCCCGAAAGACCGGGTGTACGATGGGCGCGACCTCGCGCCGTACTTCAAGCCGGAGACAAAGGAGGAGGCGCGGACCTTCTACCACTACTTCGGTTACCAGGCGCAGGCGGTGCGCGAGGGGAAGTGGAAGCTCTTCCTCATGGTCGACAAGCGACCGGAGCCGGTCCCACGGAGCATGTGGTTCGAACACCAACCGCGCGTGTTCGAAAACCAGCACCGGCTTCTGGCCGAGCCGCAACTCTACGACCTCAGCACCGATATCGGCGAAACGAAAGATGTCGCCAAGCAGCACCCGGAAATCGTCGCGCGGCTCACGGCACGCGCGCGGGAATTCGACGTGGCGCTGCAACGCGACAAGCGGCCGATGCTCTTCGTCGACGGCCCGAAGCCCCCGGAGCCGCAGACGGTGCGGGCGGAAGGCATGGATTTGTCGCCGTATCGGTCGAAGTGATACGCTAGGCTGAAGGAGGGCGGCTGATCCTGAAGCCGCTGCGCCCTCGGCGTGCGATAGCCATGGGCGATGTGCTCGGCGATAGCGCCTGTGACCTCCGGTGCCTTGGTTGGTAGTTCCGCCTTCAGGCGGAATCCGACAACCCCCGCCTAAAGGCGGAACTACAAACGGCGAACCCGCGCCTCGCGAACTAGAGCGGGCGGTTTGATTTAGGCGGACAGAGTCTGCGAATGGGGCGGGCTAATCTCACCGCAAGGTGTGCGGAATGAACGTGCGCCAACCACGGCTTTCCGCTGGAGTGGCGGCAGCGACTCTCTCCCCATGTTGAAACCCCACCGTCTCGCCCTTCTCGCCTCGTTGTTTCTCCTGCACGTCTGCACCGCGCTGGCTGCGGCCGGCGCGTCGCGTCCGCCGAATGTCGTGGTCATTTTCACTGACGACCTGGGCTACGGTGACCTTGGTTGCTTCGGGCATCCGAGCATTCGCACCCCGCACCTCGATGCGATGGCCACCGCGGGGCTGCGCTTCACCGATTTCTACTCGGCGGCGGAGGTATGCACGCCGAGTCGCGCGGCGCTGCTCACGGGCCGCTATCCGCCGCGCAGCGGCATGGCGGGAAATCGCCGTGTGCTGTTTCCCGATTCGAAGGGCGGCCTGCCGAAGGACGAGATCACGATCGCGGAGGCGCTGAAGACGAAGGGCTACGCGACGGCGCACATCGGCAAGTGGCATCTTGGCATCCACGCGGGCAGCCGGCCGCAGGACCAGGGCTTCGATTTTACGCTGGGGATTCCGTACTCGAACGACATGGACAGTCGACCGGGCTTGCCGCGGGGCTCCTCGGGCTCGGCAACACCGCCGCAGGATGGCTGGAATGTGCCGTTGGTAAAAAACGGCGAGATCATCGAGAAGCCCGTCGATCAGACCACGATCACCAAGCGCTACACGGAGGCGGCGGTGGCCTTCATCAAGGAGAAGCGCGCGCAGCCCTTCTTCATCTACTTCGCGCACACGATGCCGCATGTGCCGCTGTTTGCCTCGAAGGAATTCAAGGGAAAGAGTCTGCGCGGCATTTACGGCGACACGGTGGAGGAGGTCGACTGGAGCGTGGGGCAGGTGCTTGAGGCGCTGCGCAGCAACGGCGTGGCGGAGAACACGCTCGTCATTTTCACGAGCGACAACGGCCCGTGGCTCACCCAAGGCGCGCAGGGCGGCAGCGCC
>JAZKEV010000092.1:2344-5928 GCA_040386765.1 Verrucomicrobiota bacterium
CATGGGAAGGCGGGATGCGCGTGCCGGCGATCGCCTGGTGGCCGGGCAAGATCAAGCCGGGCGTGACCTCCACGCCGGCCAACGCGATGGATATTTTCCCTACCGTGCTCGCGCTCGCGGGCGTCACGCCGCCCAGCGACCGCCCGATCGATGGCACGAACCTCGGCGATCTGCTCACGAAAGGCGCTGCGCTGCCGGAGCGGCCCTTCTTCTATTACCGTGGACTGCAACTCTTCGCGTGCCGCCTTGGCGCCTACAAAGCCCACTTCCAGACGCAGGCTGGTTACGGTCAGCCCAAGTCGGACAAGCCCGAGATCCCGCTGCTTTACAATCTCGCGCACGATCCGAGCGAGCGCTTCGACATCGCAAAGCAGCACCCCGAGGTGCTCGAGCGCATCAAGGCCGTCGTCGCCGAGCATTCGGCCGGCATGAAGCCGGGCGTGAATCAGATCGACGACCCGAGTAATCCGAACCCCGCGAAGAAGGGCGAGTGAGGCGGGAGGAAGGGGAGACTTTCCCGCCGTTGCGCCTCGAGCCTTTCGATACAGGGCGCGCAGAGGAGACACAGAGGTCACGAAGAACTTCAAAGTGATTGGCTCTGCGTCCTCCCTCTCAACATCTGGCCGCCGTGTCGAAACTCCGGAGGGGCTCTTCTTCCCGTCCTTCCCGATCTTCCTGTTCAACTCGTTTTTCTTCAGCCCCGAGTCGGCGTGTTTCGAAGAACCGTGGAGCTTTTTCTCGTTTCCGATTCACATACGTGATGGATTTGACCGTCTTGTCTTCGTTGTTCGCCGTCCGACCTTAGATTCCTTTTCCTCATGTACGTTTCGCTTCGCCTCCTTCATTTCGCTCTCCCGGTGCTTGTATTAGCCGCAGCGCGAGTCGCGCTGGCAGCAGCTGCGCCGGCGGCTGTGTTCCCCGAGGCTGAATGGGCGACAGCAAAGCCCGCCGAGGTCGGCATGGCGGAGGCGCGGCTGAATGAGGCGCGCGACTACGCGCTCACCGGCGGTGGCTCGGGCATGATCACCCGGCATGGCAAAGTCGTGATGACGTGGGGCGATCAGGCGAAACTCTACGATGTAAAATCGTCCTCGAAAGCCATCGGCGTCACGCTCCTCGGCGTCGCACTGCTCGACGGTAAGGTGAAACTCGACGATCTCGCTACGAAGCACCACCCGACCTTTGGCGTGCCGCCGGAAGGCGCCGCGAAGAGCAATGCCCCCGCGCTCGCACCCAATCCGCAGGAGCAGAAGGCGTGGCTCGACAAGATCACGCTCCGGCAGCTCGCCGCGCAAACGGCCGGCTTCGACAAGCCCGGCGGCTACACCGGCCTGCGGTTCGAGCCCGGCACGGAATGGTTCTACAGCGACAGCGGACCCAACTGGCTCGCGGAGTGCATCACGCTCGCGTACAAACGGGACCTGAACGACGTGATGTTCGAGCGCGTCTTCGCGCCGATCGGGATCAAGCCATCGGACATCAAGTGGCGTGCGAACGCCTACCGCCCGCACACGATCGACGGCGTGGGCCGACGGGAATTTGGCTCGGGCTTCAACTCCAACGTGAACGCGATGGCGCGGCTGGGTTATCTTTACCTGCGCGAAGGCAAGTGGAAGGCGCAGACGCTCCTTCCGGCGGACTTCATCCGCGCCGCGCGCGCACCCGCCAAGGAGGTGGCGGCGTTGCCGACGAAGGATGCGAATCATGGCAGCGCGCCTAGGCACTACGGCCTCCTGTGGTGGAACAATGGCGACGGTACGCTGCCCGGGGTGCCGCGCGACACCTACTGGTCGTGGGGGCTCTTCGACAGCCTGATCGTCGTGATCCCGAGTCTGGACATCGTGGCGGCGCGCGCGGGCGAATCGTGGAAGCGCACCTCCGACGAGCACTACGACGTGTTGAAGCCTTTTCTCACGGCGATCGTGGCCTCGGTGAAGGATCCGGTGCGAAGCTCGAAGCTCGCCCCCGCGAAGTCGCCCTATCCGCCGAGCGCGGTCATCAAGGAGGTCCGCTGGGCACCGAAGGAAACCATTCTCCGGCTCGCGCCCGGCAGCGACAACTGGCCGATGACGTGGGCCGACGACGATGCGCTCTACGGGGCCTATGGCGACGGGCAGGGCTTCAAGCCCTTCGTGCCGAAAAAACTGAGCATGGGCGTGGCAAAGGTCACCGGCAATCCGCCCGCGATCCAAGGCGTGAACGTCTCCGCGAAGGGGGCCGAGTTCATCGGCGATGGCCGGTCCGCCCCGAAATCGAGCGGCATGCTGATGGTCGATGGCGTCCTCTATCTGCTCGCGCGCAATGTCGACAATTCCCAAGTCGGCTGGTCGCGCGACCATGGCGCCACGTGGACGTGGGCGGACTGGAAATTCACGACCAGCTTTGCGGTGCCGACCTTCCTCAATTTCGGGAAGAACTACGCGGGCGCGCGGGACGATTACGTGTACGTGTATTCGCAGGATGGCGACAGCGCCTACGTCGGCGTCGATCACATGGTGCTGGCACGCGTGCCGAAGACCAAGATCGCGGACCGCACGGCGTATGAGTTCTTCGCGGGCACGAGCGCAGGCGCGGAGGGTGGCTCGGGCTCGCCGAAGTGGTCGCGTGACATCGCGCAGCGGAAGCCAGTCTTCACTTCGCCGGGCCAGTGTTACCGGACCGGCATCTCGTATAATGCGGCTTTGAAACGCTACCTCTGGTGTCAGATTTTCCCCGGCAGCGAGCATCCGCAGGGTCCGCGGTTTCAGGGCGGGTTTGGCATCTTCGACGCACCGGAGCCGTGGGGACCGTGGACGACAGCCTTCTACACCCCGGCGTGGGACGTGGGTCCGGGCGATATGAGCGTGTTGCCTACCAAGTGGATGAGTGCGGATGGGAGGACGGTGCATCTGGTCTTCGCGGGCGACGATTCCTTCTCGGTCCGAGCGGCCACGCTGGTGGTCGCGGAGGGGAAGTGAGCCCCATCCATAAGTGTAAAGGAGCCCAACAGCCGGTACTTGCCCGCCTGCGCTACGTAGTTCAAAAGGCTAGCCAAAGGGCAGGGAACCAGTCTGCCTTGCTAGTTTTCCCAGACGTCATCCCTTTTCCTATCTACATGAAGCGACACCTCCTCGTCCTCTTGGCGCTCGGCGCCTCGCTCCTCAGCGCCGGCTACCTGCTCGGCCAAAACAAAGCTGGCGACATCACCACGGCGCCGACGCAGCCTGCGGCCAAGCAGCAGAAGCTCGTGCGGGTAAAGACGCTCACGGGAGTGGAGGAGAACCGCCAGTTCCAGCAGAACATGCAACTCGTGCAGGCGCAGCGGCAGGCCGCCATCGAGATCCAGGGATCGATGGACAAGGAGACGGACCCGAAGAAGAAGGCTGACCTCAAGAAGCAGTTCGACCAGATCCTCGCCCGCCTGAACGAGAACAACGATGCGATGACCAAGGCCTATGGCTTCTCCCTGGCGCGCAACTACATCATGGAGATCGAGACGGCGCACATCTACCTGCTGGTGAGCGACGAAGAGGCGGTGAAGATCGAGGCGGAGCAGAAAGCCGCTGCCGCCAAGGATGCGAAAGATGGCAAGGGAGCCAGCCCTA
>JAZKEV010000093.1:0-2316 GCA_040386765.1 Verrucomicrobiota bacterium
GCCTCCGTGGCTCAGCTGCAGGCCGAAGCGAGCGAGAGCACGCGCGGCACGGGCAGCACCTTCCGCTTCTCCATTCCGCTCGAGATCGTCGCGCCCGAGTCGGCCGCTCCCACTCCGCCAGCCCGACAGGTCACCGGCTACTCCGGTCCCCGCCACCGCTTGCTCGTGGTCGACGACATCGGTGTCAACCGCTCCGTCCTCATCGACCTCCTCCAACCTCTCGGCTTCGAGGTGCGTGAGGCCAGCGACGGCCCCACCGCCCTGCGCCTCGCCACCGAGTTCGCCTCCGAGCTCGTCTTCCTCGATCTCCGCATGCCCGGCATGGATGGCTTCGCCGTCGCCCGCGCCCTGCGCGCCCAGCCCGGCGGCGCGAAGCTCAAACTCATCGCCATGTCGGCGAGCGTCCTCTCCTTCAACCGCGACGATGCCTTCGCCGCCGGCTGCGACGATTTCCTCGCCAAGCCCTTCCGCGAACCCGACTTGCTCGCGAAGCTCCAGCTCCACCTCCAATTAGCGTGGATCGAAGCGGACGCCTCTGCCCTCTCCGCCTCGCCCGTCTCCGCCGCGGACGATATCGCCCCCGCGCGTCCCGCCCTCGAAACTCTCCTGCAAACCGCCCAGCGCGGCGACGTCGTAAAGCTCCGCACCCTCCTCCGCGACCTCCGCCCCGCTCACCCGACCTTCGCCCGCCAAGCCGAAGCCCTCCTCGCCCAATACCAGATGGAGCGCCTCCGCGAGCACCTCGAACAGCTGCTAGCGACCGCGAGATAGAACAGCTAGCCGCATCGCGTCCGCATACGACGCCACGAGCACCACCGAGTCGAAGCTGCGCCTTCAATTCTCGTGATGCCAAAGGCCTCCTTTTGCCGACAAGACCCCCGCGCTTCGCCGATCAGGCGAAGCCCGCACATGCCCCTCCGCTCCCATCCCTTCTGGAAAATTAGCGCAGATAAGCGTTCCCTCTTTTGAACAGGAGCCCCCCTACGCAAACTTGCGTATCTCACTGGTCGGGCCGTTGACGCCCCGTGCGCTCTCTGGCGTTTTCGCTCCATGCCGATCTCCCAGTTTCGGGCATCTCGTTTCCCGCGTCGTCTGCGCGGGATGCTTGCCTGTCTGCTCGGCGCCGCGCTCACCCTGCTGGCGCGCGCGAGCGACGAAGGCCTGCCGATTCTTCGCGCCTTCAGCCCGACCGATTACCAGAACATCTACCAGATGTTCTCCGGCGTGCAGTCGCCGGATGGCATCGTAAATTTCGGCGGTTACGCCGGCGTCGTGCGCTTCGATGGCAACGCCTGGACCAGCATCACCGTCGACGGCTCCGCCATCCGCGGCCTCACGATCGGTCCCGATGGCCTCGTCTACGTCGCGGGCGACGATTTCTTCGGCCGGCTCGAAGCCGCCGCCACCGGCGCCCTGCAGTACCGCTCGCTGCTCACGGAGCTTGAGGGCCAGCCGGTTAAAGTCCCCGGCACCCGCACACTCGCCAGCAGCGCCGAAGGCGTCTTCGCCGGCACCGCCCTCGGTGTGCTGCAGCGCCTGCCCGACGGCACGCTGAAGCGCTACCCGCTCTCCACCTCCGGCCGCAATCGCGTCTTCCGCCTCGGCGACAAGATCATCAACTACAGCGTGGCCGAGGGCCTGCACAGCTTCGCCAACGGCCAGTGGACGCCCCTCAGCTCTGCCGCACCGCTAAAAGTGGAGGGCCTGCACTTTCTCGCCGAACCGCTCGTCCAGGGCGACATCGCCTTCTTCGGCATGACGGGCTCCGGCCTCTATCGCATCACTGCCCAAGGCGAAGCCATCCCGCTCGTCACAGCCGCCGACGAAGCCCTCAAGGGCCGCCAATTCCTCAGCGCCTGCGTCCGCCGCGATGGCTCGATCATGATCGGCACCACCGATGCCGGTGCGTTCTGGATCTCCAGCGATCGCCAGCGCTTTCGCCACTTTCCGCCGAGCACCGTTCTGCCCAGCCCGACCATCTCCAGCATGTTTGAGGACCGCGAAGGTGGCATCTGGATGACGACGTACAACGGCATCGTGCGCCTCGATCCCGATACGCCCGCCACGGTCTTCGACCAGCGCAATGGCCTCGGCACCGGCGTCATCGGCACCATGGTCCGCCACGAAGGCCAGCTCTTCATGGTGTACAACAGCACCCTGATCCGGCTCACGCCGTCCGAGAAACCCGGTGCGCCCGCGCGCTTCGTGCGCGACGATCGCCTGCCCTCCAATTTCCCCGTCAGCGGCGCGATCTCTCACCCTTCCGGCCTCGTCCTCACCACCCTCCGCGGCATCTCTCTCCTGCGCGGCGACAAG
>JAZKEV010000094.1:0-3209 GCA_040386765.1 Verrucomicrobiota bacterium
ATGCGTGTCCTGCGATCGAAGGCGGTCTGCGTTTGGGTGTGGACAACGCGGGCTAAAACTGCCTCCACCCGCGCTCCTCCGCCCGCCGCCTCCGCGAGCGTCTCGGCCAGCAGCACCGCCTGGTTGTAGCCGCGCTCGCGTTTCTTCCGCGGATGCATCGGCACCGGCACGAGAATCGCGCCCCGCGCCAGCTCCAGCACATGCGGCGCGCGTCGGAAGACCTCGGCCATGTCGGTCAGCACGTGCAGGCCGCGGTGGTATTTGAGCTCGAGCACGAGCGTGCGCGCCGGCCCCTTGAAGAGCACCGCTGTCCGCCCTTCACGGAAGGCCGGCTCGAGTCCCTCGCACTTCACGCACATCCGATCCCCCTCCACGATACCGTAGAAGGGATGCCCGCAGGTCGAACAATGCGGCGCCTTCACCCACTCCACTTGAGCAACGCACTTCGCGCACAGGTGCCGAAAACCCTCCGCCGCCTCGTTCTCCACCAACTCGCGGCAATGCACGCACGACGGAGGAAACACCACGTCACTCACCCCGCGCAATAGCCGACCCAACGTGGTCTCGGTTGGTTTCATGCAAGGCAACGCCCGCGAATCACGCTAATAGACGCGAATAAACCCAACAATGCATTTTCCCGGATTTGATCACTCGCGTTCATTCGCATGAGTCGCGGGCAGCTTTCCGGAGCCGTAAAACACCTTCGTCATGAACAACCCTTGCGGCGGCGCCGTCTGCACCAGTGCCGTGCGGGTCTTCGATGCCAAAATAGATTTTACCTGCGCGACAGACAGCTTCCCCTCGCCCACCGAAACGAGCACGCCCGCGAGGCTGCGCACCATTTTATACATGAAGCCATTGGCCTCCGCCGTGATGACCACGCGCTTGCCCTTGCGGACCACATCGAGCCGCCGCAACTCGCGCACCGTGTCTTCACGCTCCGGGCCATTGAGCGCCGTGAAGGCCCGGAAATCGTGCGTGCCGCACAGCACCGCCGCCGCCTGCTGCATCGCGCCAATATCGAGTGGACGAAAGACCGGCCAGCAATACGGACGCGTAAAAGGGTCTGCGTCCCCAAGATGGACGAAATAATCGTAACGCTTCCCCGTCGCACTGAAGCGCGCGTGAAACTCCCCGCTCACCGCGCGCACCGTGCGGATCTGGATGCCCGGCGGCAGCCCGGTGCGAAAAGCCAGCAGCAGTTTCGCCGGCTCATGTCGCCATTCGGCATCGAAGTGAAAGACCTGTTCGCGCGCATGCACGCCCGCATCCGTCCGCCCACTGCCGTGCACACGTACCTGCATCTTGAAGATCTGCGCGAGCCGCGCCTCGATCACATCCTGGAGCGCCATCCCGCCCGCCTGGCTCTGCCAGCCGGCAAAGGAGGTGCCGTCATACGCGCAGGTGCATTTCCAGCGCTGCGGTTTCCTGCCTTCGTGGCCAGCCGCGCGAGCGGCGGGATGGTCCGCACCCTCGCTCATACTCACGGCTCCTCTTCTGGCTCCCCTTCCGTTTCCGGAGGAAACCGCAGATTCAGATAATCCTGCAGGATGAGCGTCGCCGCCCGCGAATCGATGATCCCGCTCGCCCGCACGTCGCGCCGCTTCGATTTCGCGATGGTCGACTCTGCTTCGTAGCTCGTCAGCCGCTCGTCGACGAGGTGTACCGGGAGCTTGCTCTCCGTCCGCAGCCGCGCGGCAAAGGCCTCCACTTCCTTCGCCTTGAAGCCGGGGGTGTCGTCCATGTTGAGCGGATGACCCACGACGATCTCCTGGATGCGCCGCTGCGCAATCACGCCGAGCAACCCCGTCCAGCGCTTGCCTTCCTCCGCCTCGATCAAGGCGGGCAGGGGCGTGGCAACGCCAAGCTCGTCGCCGAAGCTCAGCCCGATCCGCCGGGAGCCATAGTCGATACCAAGAAAACGCACGCGCGCATTCCGCCTGCGCGGGCGCGATGGCGCAATTTCAATTGCGAGACCGCCCGTTCGGGCTCTCTTTCTCGCCGATGTCCGCCTCGAAGCCCGCTCTCTCGCCCGCGCAGCTCGCGCGGTATAGCCGGCACATCCTGCTCGAGCAAATCGGCGTCGCGGGTCAGCAGAAGCTCGCCGCCGCCCGCGTATTGGTGATCGGCGCCGGCGGCCTCGGCAGCCCCGCCGCCCTCTACCTCGCCGCGGCCGGCGTGGGCACGATCGGCATCGCCGACTTCGATCGCGTGGAGGAGCACAATCTCCAGCGCCAGCTCCTCCACGACACCGCCTCCGTCGGCGAGCCCAAGGTCGACTCCGCCGCGCGCCGCCTGCGCGCGACCAATCCCTTCATCGAAGTCGTCACGCACCCCGAGGGCGTCACCGTCGCCAATGCCCGCGATCTCTTCGCGCGCTACGACGTTATCGTCGACGGCACCGATAATTTTTCCGCCCGCTACCTTAATAACGACGCCGCGTTCTTCGCGCAGCGACCGCTCGTGTACGGAAGCGTATTCAAGTTCGAGGGCCAGGTGGCGGTTTTCGATGCCCATGCGGGCGCGGCCTGCTACCGCTGCCTTTTCCCCGAACCACCACCCGCCGGCAGCGTCCCCGGCTGCGGCGAGGCTGGCGTGCTCGGCGCGCTCTGCGGGGTGATCGGCAGCCTGCAGGCGCTCGAAGCCATCAAGCTCATCGCCGGCCTCGGCGAGCCGCTGCGCGGCAAACTGCTCACGTACGACGCCCTCTCGCAAAGTTTCGCCACGCTCGCGCTCCCTCGCCAGCCCGCCTGTCCGCTCTGCGGCACACATCCTAAAATCCGCTCCCTCATCCTCGAAACGTACCAAGCCGCCGCGTGCGAAACTCCGCCCGCCTCCGTCACACTCTCCCCCACCTTTCCTTCCGCCATGCCCGAAGCCGATTATCCCCTCGAAATCTCCGTCACCGAAGCGAAGCAGCTCTGCGATACCGCGCCCGAGCGCACGATGATCCTCGATGTGCGCGAGCCCTTCGAGATCGACATCTGCCAGGTCGCCGGCTCCGAGCACATCCCGATGCGCCAGGTCCCGGAGCGCCTCGCCGATCTCCCCGCGGATAAACACATCCTCGTCCTCTGCCACGCCGGCGGCCGCAGCCGTGCGCAACATGCTGCCCAGGTTACCCGGATCCTGGATGTCCTCCAGCAGCAGCACGAACTCCAGCGCTGCGGGCGGTGCGATCTGCGGCGTTTTCACCAGCGCCAGTATGC
>JAZKEV010000094.1:3219-8782 GCA_040386765.1 Verrucomicrobiota bacterium
CGCCGGCGGGCGCAGCCGCCGCGTGACGGAATTCCTCCGCGCCCGCGGCATGGCTGCCGTCACCAACATCGCCGGCGGCATCGACGCCTGGGCCGACCAGATCGAGCCCGGCATGCGGCGGTATTAAAGGAGGGCGGGTCTCTGACCCGCCCTCTCGCATCCCCGAACTCAACGGGATTTCCGTTTCGTAGCGTGCGTGCGCGTCGTCTGCTTTTTCCAAGCCGAGGCGGCACCTGCCCTTACACCTTCAGCTCCGGATGCGCCTCCGCCGAGTCCTTCACGTACTTCGTAAACGCCGCTTTCAATTTCATGCTTACGGTATCCGGGCCGACCTTGAACCGCAGGTCGTCGATCGCGCCGATGGGCGTCACATCCTTGGTCGAGGAGAGGATGAAGCACTCGCTCATCGCCGCCATATCCTTGGGGAAAAGTGTCGCCTCGGTCGCCTTCACCCCCGCCGCCGGAGCGATCTTCCGCAACAACAGCCCGCGTGTAATGCCTTCGAGGATACCCGCCTCGATTTTCGGCGTGAAGACTTCGCCGTCGCGCACAAACGCGATGTTCGAAGTCGCCGCTTCCGTGATCTCGCCGCGCAGATTCAGCATCAACACATCGTCCGCGCCCCGGGCCCGCGCCTCGCGCAGGCACAATATATTGTTCAGGTAGTTTCCCGTCTTCCACGCCGGGCTCAGCGTCTCGATCGGGTTGCGGCGCAGCGCCGTCGCGATGGAGAGGCGCATTCCCTTCTCCATCACCGCTGCGGAATTTGTCGGGCATGGCTGCACCAGCAGCACAAACTCCGCGCGCTCCGCCAGCGCTGGATCCAAGCCGATCAGGCCCGCGCCGCGCGAAACCTGCAGCCGGATATACAGCTCGCCGGCAAAAGACGTCGCCTTCCGGTAGGCCGCGACGGTCGTCTTGATCTCGCCGAGCATGTGCTCGCGCGAAAACCACAGCGGCATGTGCAGGGCGCGCGCCGAGGACTCGAGTCGTGCAAAATGCTCGTCCCACGCGAAGATCGTATCGTGGTACGTGCGCCACACTTCATAGATGGCGTCGCCGTAAAGGAACCCGCGGTTGAGCGGCGAGATCGAAGGTTCGTCGGCGGAGTGCAGGCGGCCGTTGGTGTTGGCCTGGATGAAAGGTGCGGACATGCCCCATCACCTTCTACGATGCGCGGCCTTTCGCCAAAACAAAAAAGCCTCCGCGAATCGCGGAGGCTCCAGCTCTAAGCTGATGTTGTCGCGCGGGGTTTAGCGCTTCTTCACCAGGCCGAGGGCCTTCTTGATATTCTGCACGCTGGGAAGAGAGATGCCGAGGCTCTTCGAGATCTCGCTGCCAGTCTTGCCGCCTTCGACCATCTTCTTCACCTGCGCCCGCGTCTCGTCAGTGATGACGGCGCGCGAACGGCGCTTCTTGCCCGGACCACCCTTGCCGGTGCCAGGGGGACGGCCACGGCGAGCACCGCCGCGACGGCCCTTGCCACTCCCCAATGCGGCGCGCGCCGCATCGAGGAAATCTTCCGCAGAAGCGAACCCGTACTTAGCCGGCAGAGAAGCCAGCTCCTTACCCAGTTCGCTCTGGATCGATTGTTCGAGGCTCGCGAGTTTGGCCCGCGTGGCCTCCAGTTCTTTCAGTTTATCAGTTACCATGGGAGTATTGAATGAAGCTAATACACCAACTACAGCAAGGTGCTAAATAACTACATTAGCAACCGCCATAGCCTAGAATTATATGGTCATTGCATGATATCCGCCGTCAACGACAATTTCCGCTCCGGTAATAAATCCACCCGCGCCATCGCTCGCCAGGAGGAGGGTCGCGCCGACCAATTCCTTCGATTCGCCAAAGCGCTTCATGGGGGTATGTCCCATGATGGAGGTCACGCGCTCCGGGGATAGAATCTTGCGGTTCTGCTCCGCCGGGAAGAAGCCCGGGACCAGGGTGTTCACGCGCACCCGCTTCGGCGCCCATTCGCGGGCCAGATTCTTCGAAAGATTGTGGACCGCGGCCTTGGTCGCGGAATATGTAAATACCCGTGACAGCGGCACGATACCCGACATCGACCCGAGATTAATGATCGATCCGCCCTCGCCGCGCTCGACGAGATATTTGCCGAAAATCTGGCACCCCAGGAAGACGCCCTTGAGATTGATTTTCACAATCCGATCGAATTCGTCTTCGGCGATATCGAGGTAGGGTGTCGCGGAGTTCACGCCCGCGCCGTTGACCACGATATCCACCTTGCCAGAGCGCTTCAGGACGGTTTCCAAGAGCTGCTGGATCGGCCCTTTTTCGCTGGCCTCGGCCGATACGAAATAAGCTTTGCCGCCCGCCGCCGCGATGCGATCGAGGCGCGGCCTGGCCTTTTCCTCGTTGCGTCCGACAAGCACCACCTCGGCGCCGGCGGCGGCCATTCCCTCCGCCATCGCGCCGCACAATTCACCAGTGCCGCCAATAACCACAGCGACTTTGCCGCTGAGAGAATAGAGAGACGCGAGATATTCGGAGGGAGTACTCATGGGAAAAAGAGGCGGGATATAAACCCCTTCCCCCAGTCGGTGGCAACGGGAAATAACGGCCTCGAAAAGTCTCCCGCTTCGCCCGCAATCCAGAGCCGTTTCCGGCTCCCTCAGCTCACGCCCCTCAACCATGTCCGCCCAGCCACCCTTGGCCTGTGTTTCACCTTCAGTTTCCTCTTCATTCGAAATCATACGCCCGGCTTTCGGACGCATTCTCCCCTCCTCCGACTTCTGTTTATCCTGACACCAAAATCATATTCGCATACTGCACGATATCGCCCGTGCGGATAAGTCCAATCGCACCTGGTATACGCCGCTTGAAGTCGATATGCGGCTCATGCGTCACCCGAATCCCCTTCAAGCCCGCGGAAAACGCCCGCTTCGTTGCCGCTGTATTTTCACGCAAAAATTCCTCGGCCATGTAGGCCTCCGTGACCCCATGCTGGTTCCGGATCGCCGCCAGCACCTGCAGCACCGTGGGCACATTATCCACCAGCGACAGGTCGACCGTCTCGATCCCCGGCCAGAAGGGGAAACCGCGGTCCGCGATCACCAGCATATTGGTGTGCCGCACCCGCGCCAGCAGCGAGAGCACATGGGGATTCAGAATGCCTGTTTTCAGCATGCTGGCGTATTCCGTCCGGTCCCCGCCCTCGTCGCAAGACCCTATCGCGCCGCCTGCTACCCATCTCCGGACTGCCCATCCGACTTGCCCGCCCGCCCACGAGGGCTTTATTGGTTCGCATGGCTCGCATCCCCCTCGAAGACAATTTCAACGACGTAATCAATAAGACCCCGCGCGGTCTGAAAATTTCAGACGCCGAGCTTGCCCAGCGCGCCGAGGTCACGCCCGAGGACCTCGCCGCCGTCAAGGAAGGCAAGCCCTTGGATGCCGTCCTCCGCCGCGTTGCCCGCCACCTGAAGCTCTCGCCCGCCGCCCTCGAAGACCTCGCCTACAAGCGCTGGTACCCCAACCTCCCCGATTTCCCCAAGGGCTTCGCTATCTTCAACACGCCTTACGAGGACATGCGGGTAAATAGCTACCTCACGTGGGATCCGCGGGCCAAGGTCGCCGCCGCCTTCGATACCGGCGCATCCTCCGAGGAAATGCTGGATCTCATCAAGGCCGAGGGGCTCACCCTCCGTTATATTTTCATCACCCACACGCATCCCGATCACATCGCCGACCTCGCCCGCCTCGCGGGTGAGACCAAGGCCGAGGTGTGGGCCAGCGAATTGGAGCCTGTCGATTTTCCCGGCGCCAAGACCTTCAAGGAGAATGTCCACTTCCACGTCGGCATCCTCGCCATCAAAACCCTCTACACCTTCGGCCACTCGCCCGGCCAGACAACCTTCTTCATCACTGGCCTCAGCTGGCCCGTGGCGGTCGTGGGCGATTCCGTGTTCTCCAGTTCGATGGGTGGCAGTCCCACCCACTTCGCCGATCAGCTGCGCAACAACCGGGAAAAGATCTTCACCCTCCCCCGCGACACCGTCCTCGCCTGCGGCCATGGTCCCCTCACCACGCTCTCCCAGGAGAAGCAGCACAACCCGTTCTTCGCCCGCTGAGCGGCAAGCGCCTGGCTCACCCGGGCGGGTCTGCCCATCTGCTGAATAAACTCCTGCCCGGCATCGTCTCATCCCCCATCACTCCGATGCGCTCCATGCTCTCCTCCTCTCCGCTTCGCCTGCTGGCGTGGTTGCTCTGCGCCGCAGGGCTGGCCTCTGGCGCCGTCGCGCAGACGGTAAGCCCCAACCGGGTGACGTTCTATACCGAGCCCAATTTCCGAGGCGAAGCGCTTACGGTCGAAGCCGGAGCCAATGTCGCCGACCTCGCCCAGATGACGCGACCGAGCCAGCAACAATGGATCTTCGCGATCTCCTCGATCAAGGTTGAGGGCGACGCCCGCGCCACGGTTTACTCCGCGCGCGGTTTTCAAGGCGAGCGACTCGAGGTCCGCGCCAGCATCCCCGACCTCTACGGCGAAGCGCGCGGCGGTGCCACGTGGGATCGCGCCATCGCCTCCGTCTCCGTCAGTGGCTCGCAGGTCTATGCCGCACCCCAACCACCGCCCGTCATCGTGCGCCGTGAGCCACCCCCGCCCTCCCGTGTCATCGTGGTGCCGCCGCCTCCGCCACCCGTCCGGCGCGTCGATGTGCGCGCCGTCGACAACGCGATCTACCAGGCCTATCGCGAAGTCCTTCGCCGCAATCCCGATCCCGAGGGTCTCCGTACCTATCGCCACCGCATCATTAACGAAGGCTGGACCATCGAGCAGGTGATCGCCCAGCTCCAGCGCAGCTCCGAAGCGCGGAACGTCGATCCCACCGCCGCGATCACCCAAGCCTACCGCGAAGTACTCGGCCGCGACCCCGACCCGGCAGGCCTGGCCCACTACCGCGCCAAATGGCGCGACGGCTGGACCCAGGGCCAGATCCGCGACGACCTCCGCCGCAGCCAGGAATACCGCAACCGCCGGCGCTGATCTCGGCTAAAGATCGCACAGGTTTACACAGATAAATCCATCTGTGCCCCTCTGTGAAATCTGTGGCTACAGATCCCGCGCCCACGAATACTCAGGGCTCTTCGTTACCTTCGTTTCCTCCTGTAAAATTCCCGTCGTTTAAGATTTGGAATCGCGGAGCGGGGATTGTGCTGTAGCGGCGGTTTATGACCGCTGATTACGTACGTGGACGTTATCCGATTCGTCGCCGGTCAAGACCGCCGCTACAGAAATCCTGCGCTTCGGCGCTCGCCTCCAATAAACGGGTCCCTCAACGGTTTGAACTCGGCTTCGCCGGAGTCCGGCACCACTCCATCCGCGCGGCGAAATCCCGCAGAAATTCCTCGCGCCAGCAGCTAACCGTCTTGGCGCCGTTCTCCTGACCCTCGCGCCAGCGTGGATCGGGGTCGTCAGTCCACCAGTTGGGATAATTCGCCGAGGGCGAACCAACGCTCGCGGGCGCCGGCAACACCGACGTAAAACCGCCGGTCTGGCCCTCGAGCCCCGGGTGATTGCTGGCGATCCGGTAGGACCACG
>JAZKEV010000095.1:0-2612 GCA_040386765.1 Verrucomicrobiota bacterium
GGGCCCACCACCACGTCGCGACGACGACGCCGATGAAGCCACCGTGGCTCGCCATGCCACCCTTCCACACCTGGAAGAACGCGAGCGGTTCGCGCAGCAGCCAGCCGGGCTCGTAGAGGAGGAAATAGCCGAGGCGGCCGCCCACGAGCACGCCGACGACGATGTACGTCATGAGGTCGGTGATCTGCTCGCCCTTGATCTGCGAGCGACCAGCGCGCGCGTAGCGGTGCATGAGCCAGGCGGCGGCGACGAAGCCGAGCACGAAAGCGAGCCCGTAGTAACGAATGCCGAAGTTTTCGGAAAAGCGGATGAGGAATGGGCTGAGATCGTGGACCCAGTGCGAGGTCGGCATGGGCGCTATTGGGCGCGGCGTTATCGGACTCGCAACCGGAAAAGAGCCTTGCCGCCGGTGACGCGCAGGGCGCTATGCTCGGCGCATGAGCGAACTCAAACGCACCCCGTTGCGCGATTTCCACGCCGCCCATGGCGCCCGGCTGGTGGATTTCGCCGGCTGGGAGATGCCCGTGCAGTACCGCAGCATCCTCGAGGAGCACAAGGCGGTGCGGCGCACGGCGGGGCTTTTCGACGTGAGCCACATGGGCGAGGTCGATGTGAAGGGGCCTGAGGCAGGCAAGTTCCTGAACTACCTCGTGACCAACGATGTCGCGAAGCTCTTTCCCGGCCGCGTGCTCTACTCGCCGATGTGCTACCCGAGCGGCGGCGTGGTCGACGACCTGCTCGTCTACATGCGCGGTGCCGAGGATTACTTCCTCTGCATCAACGCGGGTAACGTCGACAAAGACCTCGCGTGGATCCGCGAGCAGGCGGCGAAGTTCAACGTGACGATCACGGATCGCTGCGACGATTACGCGCTGCTCGCCGTGCAGGGGCCGCGCGCGGCCGAGGTCGTGCAATCGCTCACCGGCGCGAAGCTCGGGCTCGTGAAATACTACCACTTCACCGAGGCCACGGTCGCGGGCGTGCACTGCATCGCGAGCCGCACCGGCTATACGGGCGAGGATGGTTTTGAACTTTATCACGCAGCGGGTGATGCCGTGGCGCTGGCGACGGCGCTGCTCGAGGCGGGCAAGCCTTACGGCTTGGAACTCGCAGGCCTCGGCGCGCGCGACAGCCTGCGGCTCGAGGCGGGCTATCCGCTCTACGGCCACGAAATCACCGCCGACGTTTCTCCGCTCACGGCCGGCCTCGGCTGGACGGTGAAGCTCGACAAGGGCGCCGACTTCATCGGCCGCGACGCCTTGCTTACGGAGAAGCAGAGGGGAGGCTCCGGCAAGGTGGTCTTCTTCAAGACGGGCGACCGCCGGATCGTCCGGGCCGAGACGCCGGTGCTCGATGCCTCGGGCGCCAGCGTGGGCCGGGTGGTTTCGGGGACGCTTTCGCCGCTCCTGAATGAGGCGATCGGCTCCGCGCTCGTCTCGGCGGCGGCGGCAGGCCAGCCGCTCGCGGTGGACATCCGGGGCACGAAACTCAATTTGCAACTGGTCAAACCGCCGTTCGTGGAGCTAAAGAAAACATCCGCATGAGCAACATCCCCGCCGATCTCCGCTACGCGAAAAGCCACGAATGGGCCAAAACGGAAAGCGATGGCACCGTGACGATCGGCATCACCGACTACGCGCAGAATTCGCTCGGTGACATCACCTACGTGCAGGTGCCGAAGGTCGGCGCCACGGTGAAGGCCGGCGAGACCTTCGGGGTCGTCGAATCGGTGAAGGCGGCGAGCGATCTCTACGCACCCATCAGCGGCACGGTGGTGGCGGTGAATGGTGCCCTCGATTCTGCGCCCGAGACGGTGAACCGCGCGCCCTACGGCGAAGGCTGGATGCTCAAGGTGAAGCCCACCGATGCCGGCGCCGTCAACGCGCTGCTCGACGCGGCGGCGTACGGTAAAGTCGCGATGTGAGGTAGACGCTCGCGTCCCCTGCCTCCGATGACGCCGGGTGCCAAGGTCGCCCACGGATCGGTTGCCGGCGCCACGCCAGCGGCGAGCCCGCCGGTATATTACGCATGGCTGGATGCCGTGCGTTTCCTCTCCGCGTTGATGGTCGTATGCTATCATGCGCGGCCGGAGCACTGGCCGGCGTGGAGTACGCTGCCAGCAGCCGAGCGGACTCCGGGGGCGGCTGCGTTCTTCTTCTCCATCGGCATGGGGACGGAAGCGGTGGCGATTTTTTTCGTACTGAGCGGATTCTTGATCGGCGGTAAAGTCATCCGCGAGTCGAGGCAGGGGACTTTTGATGCGGCTCGCTTTGCGGTGGATCGGGGTGTCCGCCTCTATGTGCCGCTCATCCCGGCTCTGGCGTTGACGGTGCTGTGCGACAAGTGGCTCTGGCCGCAGGAGGCGGGCTGGCGCTGGGCAGAAACACTGGGGAATCTGTTCAACCTTCAGGGCATCCTGGTCGAGCCGCATCGGAGCAATGCCGTTTTGTGGTCCTTGAGCTGTGAATTCTGGCTCTATGTCGCGGCGGGCTCGGTGTTGCCGCTCATTTTTCGCGGACCTGCCGGTCGTCGCGCGCGCGGCGGCGGAATCTGGATCGTGGGCATCGTCGCCCTGGCCTTCCTTGCCGGGCTGTTCGGCCTTATTCGGACGA
>JAZKEV010000095.1:2622-3918 GCA_040386765.1 Verrucomicrobiota bacterium
CCAGAGAGCGGTGTGGATCACCTCGGCCACGCCCTGGCCTGCCTCGCGATGCTGCCCTGGGTATTTTTGTTGGCGTGGGTTTTCGGGGCGCTGATCAACCTTCGCTTCGACCAAGCGAAACGGGGCGTCGTTTTCGCGGCCGGGCTCGCGATGCTGCTCGCGGGGTGTGCTGCCGGACGGTACCTCCGGATTATCGAAGGCCGGGAAGCCCTCGGTTACCCTGTGACCACGCACCTGCTCGTCGGCCTTGGGTTCGCGCTTGCCCTGCCGTGGCTCGTCACGAGCGTGCCGCGCGCGGGATTGTTGGCGATGGTCGAGCGGATGGGGCGGAAGCTGGGACCGATCTCGTACACCCTGTATTTGACGCATTTTCCGCTCCTGCTGCTCATGCAGGCCTGGCCCAAATCGCCGACGATCGATGTGAGGTCGCTCCTGTCTTATGGGGCAAAGGTCGCGCTCTGCGTGCTCGTGGCCGTGGTGTTGTACTTCTTGTTCGAGCGCCACACGAAGCGCGTGCGAGCGGGTGTGACGGGGTGGTTGTGGCGTCACCCCGCGCCAGGGCAACAGAGGGAACGCGTGGCCGACTCTACCGCGGGACGCTGAAACAAAAAGCGCGCTCGGAGAGCGCGCTTTGCAAAGGGTGTCTGGCAATCGTAGCCGGAGCAGGCTGGGCTGAGTTAGCCCTTAACCGTGAAGGGCACCGAGAACTGGGTCTTTTCCCACTTGATCTTGAGCACACCTTGATTGGCGGACGGTGTCTCGATGACGATCGTGAGCTGGTCGACCGCCTCGCTGAGCGCTTCCTTCTTCAGGTCGACGCGAGCGGTGTCCTTGGTCTCGTCGACGGGCACGCCCCACTTGCCGACGATGGAGCTGAAGACGAGCTTCGACGTGCCGGTTTCGGACGGGACGTAGTAGAGGGTGTGGGCACCGGCGGGAATCACCGTGCCATTGAAATCGAGGGCGCGCTGGGTGACGAGGAGCGTGGCTTCGTCGGAGCCGAGGCGATCGGCTTTGTCCCACGGCACGAGACCGCCGTAGATCTTGCGGGCGTCGCCTTTGCCACCTTTGGCAGCGTAGGGGCGGCCGTAGGTGATGGAGACGAGCGTGCGGTTGGCGCCTTCGCCGAGACGATTGAAGACGGTCTCGTGCGGGCTGAGGCGCGGGTTCGGGACGAGGGGCTGCTGCTTGGGCGCGCCGCCACCGCCGCCCTTCTTCTTCTCCGCCTGCGCAGAGGCGGGCGAAGTGCAGACGGCTGCGGCGAGGGCAAGGGTGAGGAACGGGATAAGTTTTTTC
>JAZKEV010000096.1:0-464 GCA_040386765.1 Verrucomicrobiota bacterium
ACCAGCACCTTCTATTTTTTCGGCTGCACTCGGCACGCAGCTATAATGTCTAGGCGAAGACACGTGTTATCATCAGATCCATCTCCTGCAAAGAAGTTCGGCCTCACCACGCTTGTCCTTCTTGCCACCTACACTGGCGCATACTTCGTCGTGGTCGAAGCCGCGCCCCTGCAGTTTATGTCAGGCGTCGGCCCGTGGCCGCGAGAGATGCACTGCCGCGTTGGCGGCAAGATTGCAGAGATCATTTTTACGCCTGCGATGCTCATCGATAGAAAACTGAATTCGCGGCGTTGGCAGTTCACGAACGAGGATATGGCGCGCGAGATGGCTGAGATGACGAAAAAAGCCTAACCAGACGCCAGAGCCAACGTCGGGGCTGCGCCCCGCCGCGGCTCATCTTTGACGTTGGGCAAAAGAAATCCCTGTGGCATCGGCATCCATCATCTTCGACAATAGCGAAGCAC
>JAZKEV010000096.1:474-4733 GCA_040386765.1 Verrucomicrobiota bacterium
CTCCTCGTTCCCCTGCAGCAGACACTTGGCGTGAAGTGCGAAATGAACGAATGGAAGTTTGGCGCGAGTGCGGTTCCCCAAATTCGCATTGGCACAATTCCTCCTATTGCGCTCCAGCTCGATGAAGAGCCGGAAAGAGTGCCGGACGAGATTCAGGAATTATTGGACGATTATGGAGACCTCCTCGATGAGACAGCTTTGGCTGCGGCACGATACTCTCGGAGTCGGCTGGATGTCGTCAGTTGCGAACAATCTCGCATCGATCATTTTCCGGAAGGCGGGATTTTGGTCCGCACTCCGAATGCCGAGCTCGACTCGCCCAATGTGCAGTTAGCGCTCGGGCAGATCGCGGGCGTCGTGCGAGGTTGGGTCTTCGATAATATCAATGGACGGTGGTTGATCTCGAAATGAAAAGGCCCAACCAGTCGCCAGAGCCAACGGAGGCAGCAAGGCGGTCATGTCGTGACTCTTGACTAGCCCAATTTGAACCTAACCCCCAATTGGCCTCGGTCTCCTTATCAAAGGTCACAATTTGCCCGCCCCTCGCATCCCCCGTGACTTGACCGCGGCCTGCGTAGATACAATGTAGACACATGAGCGCTATCACCGCAAAAGTCTTCCAGGCGGGAAACTCCAAGGCCCTACGCCTGCCGCGCTCGCTCGCGGTGACGGCCAAGACCTACGAAGTCACGCCCATGCCCGATGGCTTCATGATCGTCGACCCGGCAGCGAAGGCTCGCCGCCTGAAGGCGCTCCGCAAGCTCCGCGCCCTGCCCCCGATGCAGGAGGAGTGGGCACGTCCGTAACCGATGCCGCTCTACCTCCTCGATACCAACGTCCTCTCCCGGCTCGCGCGCGGTATCGACAAGTCCCTTTCCGAAAAGGTCAGCCGGCACCTGGATGCCTGCGTAGTGTCGTCCATCGCGTGGTATGAATTGGAATACGGTGCGGCTCGCAATTCCGATCCCGCGAAGTCGAGCCAGAGGCTGGCGCTACTGCGGTCGATCTTCCCCTTCGTCCGGGCATTCAGCGAAGAAGACGCCATCGAAGCTGCGTCCGTGCGCGCCTATCTGGAAACGCTCAAGCCCAACGCCCAACCGATCGGACCGCACGACGTGCTACTGGCCGGCCACGCTCGCGCACTCGGCGCCGTGCTCGTGACCCACAACCTGCGTGAGTTCACTCGCGTCCCCCGCCTCGTAGTCGAGGATTGGCAGACGCCTGCCTGATAGTCGGAAGCACCCAAAGTCCGCCAGGCAGCGAGTTACCGGCTCGGCGAAACTCCGCCCACCCCGCATCACGCGCCCTCATCCACGATATCCCCCAGCAAATTCTGCCCCACGATGCGCGTCGCGCCTTTCTTCAACTCGAGGCGGATCGGGCGGTGGCCGCTGGCCTCGGCCAGCGCTTGCGCGAGGGCGCCAGAATGAGTGGTCACCCAGATCTGGCTGTGCTGAGAGGCGGCAACGAAGAGCGAGGCAAGCGGCGCCAGCAGATCGGGATGCAGGCTGGACTCGGGCTCGTTAAAGGCGAGGAGCGGGGCCGGTCGCGGGCTGAGCAGCGCCGCGATCAGCGCGAGGTAGCGCACGGTGCCATCCGACAGCTCCCGGATGCTCAAGGGGCGCAGGAGTCCCCGTGAGCGCAGGCCGACCCCCAGCCAGCCATCGCCTTGGGCCCCGCCGAGCTCGAGCCGCGCGCCGGGCTGCATGCGGTCGATCGCGGCATCGAGAGCATCGCGGTCGCCGATTGCGTAGATCGTCTGGAGCGCCGCCGCGATATCGGCCCCATCGCTCGCCAGGCTCGGCGTATAAGTGCCGGGGCGCGGTTGCCGCACGGGCGAATCGGCATCGACGCGGAAGTGATGATAAAACCGCCAGCGCAAAAAATGGCCGCGCACGACGGCCACATCGGGGAAGCGGCGCACATCCTGGATCTGGGCGAGCGCGGTCTCGGTGGACTCCATATCGCCCGCGTAGTCCTGGCGCTCGCCTTCCGCGGTGCGCAGCGAAGCTGATGCGCAATCACGCTCGAGCACTAGCATGCTGGGGCGTTGCGTGCGGCCGAGCCAGGCGCGCTCGCGCTTCACCTGTGGGTCATGCGCAAACAAGCCCGTGCTGTCCAACCCGCACTCCATCATATAGCCGAACGTATCCGCCTGCACCGTGATCAAAAACTGCACGCGGTCGGGTTCCCCGGCGACCCACCGCCGCGCGCCCGACCACAAGGCCGACGGCATGCCACCCTCCTCGACCACGGCCCGCGCCAGCTCACCCCGCGCGGCGCGCGCGAGCAATTGCAGCGAGCGATAGAGATTGGATTTTCCCGTGCCATTGGCCCCGGTGACGACGGTGAGCGGCGACAGCGGGAAACGAATGTTCTCCAGCGAGCGGTAACCGCGGATCTGCAATGATTCCACCATGCGATGCGGTGTTATCGGCGGACTCTATAGAGTTCAAATCGGTAAAGCGATTGGGTCATAATTAGGCTTCTTCTCGCTCGGGGTTTGCGCCTCCAAGATATTTTCCCACCGTGGCGCGCATGGCCATTTCAGTCCGCCACCGCCTGCTCCTTTTCCCCACCCTTTGCCTCGCCGTAGCGTCTGCCGCCATCCCCCATGGTTTCGCCGCCGAGCCTGTTCCGCTGCCCTACGTCGCCGCGCCCTTCCTCAAGCCCCTCGCCTTCGAGCAGCCGCTCGCGATGGTCATCCCGCCCGGCGAGACCAACCGCCTCTTCATCATCGAAAAGAAAGGGCGCATCGTCGTTGTGCCCGATCTCGCCAAGCCCACCCGCGAAGTCTTCCTCGATATCTCCGACCGCCTCGGCACCAACAGCGACGGCGAGCTCGGCCTGCTCGCCCTCGCCTTCCACCCGCAGTACCGCACCAACCGCCAGTTCTACGTGTGGTACACCCAATTCACCGGCAGCGGCAAAACCGCACACGGCACCAGCCGCCTCGCCCGCTTCCAGGCTTCGGCGACCAACCCCAACGCCGCGGACCCCGCGTCCGAGCAGCTGCTGATCGTCCAGCCCGACGAAGCCTCGAACCACAATGGCGGCGAACTGCTCTTCGGCCCCGATGGCTACCTCTACCTCTCGATCGGCGACGAAGGCGCCGGCAACGATAAGTTCGAGAACAGCCAGCGCATCACCAAGGACTTCTTCGCCGGCATCCTCCGCCTCGATGTCGATCGCCGCCCCGGCAACCTCGCGCCCAATTCCCACCCCGCCGTCCAGCCCGGCACCTACTCGGTCCCGCGCGACAACCCGTTCGTCGGCGCCACGAACTTCAACAACGAGCCCGTGGAACCCTCCGCCGTCCGCACCGAATTCTGGGCCGTGGGCCTGCGGAATGTCTGGCGCATGTCCTTCGACTCCGCGACCGGCCAGCTCTGGGCCGCCGACGTCGGCCAGAACTCCAGCGAAGAGATCGACCTCATCGTGCGCGGCGGCAACTACGGCTGGAACTACCGCGAAGCCAGCGGCCGCGGCCCGCGCAAAGCCCCGGAAGGCCTGACCTTCGTCGAACCGATCTGGGACTATCCGCGCACCGAAGGCATCTCGGTCACCGGCGGCTTCGTCTACCACGGCACCCGCTACCCCGACCTGGAGGGGCAGTACCTTTTCGCGGACTACGTCATGGGCCGGCTCTGGGCTCTGCGCCCCGACGGCGACCGCCGCGTATCCGCCGACCGGGTACGCCAGATTGCCCAGGTCGCCACGATCACCTCCTTCGGCCTCGATCCCCGCACGGGCGAGATCCTCCTCGCCTCTTTCACCCAAGGCCTCCTCCGCCTGGCGCCTGCTACGTCCCAGTAAGCAAGGTATCGCCCGGAAAGTCCGGGTGAAACAAGACCTTCATCGCATCGCGGTGCGATACTGCTCTTCGGTTAAGCCCGCTACTCGCCCCATCGCCACGTCTTCAATCCGTCGAATGCCCTCCGTCACAGCGGCGGTAAGCGGCACGGGCTCAACCACGCTCTCCACCAGTCGACGCGCGAGTTCGAGCCGATCTTCCGGAGGTAGACCCAAGGCGGTGCGAGAAAGTGCTGTGTCGAGCATGCGGCAAACATAATTGCCGGCCGCATCAGAGCAAACGCTGGCCCGCCAGATCCGTCCTCGCCACCCCTCCGTCTTCCGCCTTGCCGCCCTCGCGACTCGTGGGTGAGTTTGGGCGAAAGACTCAACTACCATGGCGTGGATTCCCAAAGAAATCGAGGCGTTGCTGGCGGCGGACGGTAAGCGCCGGTACGAATATTTCA
>JAZKEV010000097.1:0-9567 GCA_040386765.1 Verrucomicrobiota bacterium
ATCCGCCATCACGACTGGTTGCTGGTGGACGCCAGGACCGGCGATGCTCGCCCGGTGCCGAAGGATTGGCTGAAGAAACACGACACCCCCGCGGACGACGATCAGCCGGTCGAGCTCTTCAACCTCAAGGACGACTCCGGCCAGCGCCACAATCTCGCCGCGCAGCACCCGGACACCGTCGCGGAACTTCAGGCGCTCCTGAAAAAAACGCGGAACGAGGGCCACTCCGCGCCGCGGCTCGCCGAAGCTCCGTAGCTTGCCCGCTCACGTTGCTCAAGCAGTTGGCAGGAGAAACATCCGGATCACGGCGAACGCAAAGAGCGCCAAGCCAAAGATCGCGGCGAGCAAACGCACGCGCGGCTGCTCGAACTTTCCCGCGGTGCCGGCGAAGAAAAGAACGGTGGCGAAGAGCACGGTGTTGGCGAGATACTGGCCGGAAATCCCGCCGACTTCGCGGGCCTCCGTGACGCGCTGCACCGCGGTGGCCCGGGCTCCCGCCGCCTCCTCGGTGCCGCGGAGTTGATAGAGATTCGGGACAAACGGATGCGGGTCGGCGGCGGGATTCTCAAAGGGCTTCTGCGCGAGCCATGCCTCGTAGGCCTTCTTTACGTCGGGCGCGAATCGTTGGGTGTAAAAATTCGCGAGCTTCTCGTTGCCTGAATGCTGCGCGGCGATGAGCTGCATGAACATCGCGGTGTGGACGACCATTGCCTGGCTGCCCTGCACCTCGTGCAGTGCCGCGCGCCGCTCCAACGCATTGGCCTCGTTCATCAGCCGGTTGCTTTTCCGGGTCCACGCGGCGGATTCATACGAGCACCACGCCGTGCACATGGTGGTCAGCGCCATCAGCAAGGCGACGACCGGCTCGATCCACTTTCTGCGGGGCGGTGGGACGGGATTCTCGGCCATGACAGCGAAGCAGGTTTAGCGGGCGTCGCGCCGATCCAACGCGTCGTAGGTGGCATACTTGTAGAGGTCGCCGAGAGTCGGGTAGTTGAAGCAGGCGCGGTTGAAAATCTCGGCACCCGCTTCGGCCAGCATCGCGATGAGTCCGATATGCACCAGTTCCGTCGCCTGCTCGCCGATGATGTGGACGCCAAGCAGTCGCATGTCGTCGCGGCGGAAGATCAGCTTCAGGAAACCGGTCTTGTCGCCGATGATTTCACCGCGCGGGAGCTCGGCGTAGTGGGAGCGCCCGACGACGAACTCGACACCCTTTTCACGGAGCGAGGCCTCTGTTTCTCCGATCATGCTCGCCTCGGGAATCGTGTAGATGCCGGAGGGCAGGATGGTTGCGAGATCGGACTTCATCGTGGACCCGAAGGCATGCGACACGGCGACCCGGGCTTGCTCGATACCGGTGGCAGCGAGTGCCGGCGGGCCGACGACATCACCGGCGGCGTAGATGTGCGGGACGACGCTTTGATATCGATCGTTCACCGGGACGAGGCCGCGGTTGCCGGGAGTGATGCCCGCGGCGGCGAGGTTCAGGTCGGCGGTGTTGCTCTTGCGGCCGGCGCAGACCAAGACGCCGTCACAGGAAAGGGTCTTGCCGCTGGAGAGGGTGAGCACCACCTGGTCGAGGCTGGAGGCGTCACAGGAAGTCACGCGTTCCTTCCAGTGGAACTGCACGCCGTTTTCCGCCATCGCGGCAGCGAGGGTTTGGGAGATCTCGGGATCGAGGAAAGGCATCAGCGTGTCGCGGCCATCGACCAGATGGGTTTCGATGCCGAGCGAGGCGAAGGTGCCGGCATACTCGCTGCCGATCACGCCGCCACCGATGACAACGAGTTTCTTCGGCATCGCCTGGAGTAGCAGGATCTCGTCGGAGTCGTGGACGCGGTCGTCTTCGAAGCAGAACTCGGCCGGACGCAGTGGCGAGGAACCGGTGGCAATCAGGATGTTCTCGCCGCGCAAGAGGGTCTCCGTGCCATCGGCCGCCCCGATGCGGATCACGTGCGGATCGACAAACGAGGCGGTGCCGGCGAATCGCACGACGCCACGCAAGGCCAGCCGATCCTCGGTGCGTTTGCGTTCGGCGGCGATGACATGTTGCTCGTGGCCCATGAACTCGCCGACGGTGGCCGCACGGCGCAGCGAAAGATCGACGCCGAACAAGCGCCGCGAGCGCCATCCGCTCAGCGCGAGGGCGGTTTCGCGCAGGGTCTTGCTCGGGATGGTGCCGGTGTTGATGCCCGCGCCGCCGAGGTCGCGGGCCTTTTCGACAAGGGCGACGCGCTTGCCGAAGAAGCCCGCGGCAGCGGCACCGCTGGCACCGGCGGGGCCGCCGCCGATGACGATGAGATCGAAGTCAGGGAGGGAATCAGGATTCACGGGAGATCATTGAGTGAGGGAAGAATAGCAGGGCAACATCGCTGGGCGGGGAGCATTGGAGGACTCAATCCTGGTCGCCCGAACGCTGCCCGTACATCCGGCTCACGATGGCGAAGAAACCTCCGGTGGTCCAACCGCACATGAGGATGCCGGTCAGCGCTTCGACTCCTGAGAGGAGGCGCCATCCCTTTGGGAGCACGAGGTCGCCGTAGCCCAGGGTGGTGTAAGTGACGAGGGAGAAATAAAGCGAGGACTCGAGGTCCGGCAGGCACTCCTGCCACCAGTAAAAAAGCGCCCAGACGGTGATCTCGACGCAGTGAATCGCGACGGCCCACGAGGCGATGCGGATCAGCAGCCAAGTGCGGACTCGGAAGCGCGGGTCTTCCGCCGATGGCGACGAGCGCAGCTGCCGCAACACAAACGCCAGCCCCGTGGCATGGATAAGCACGGTCAGCGCGAGCAGGGAAAAGGCGATGAGGAGATTGACGAGCATGCGCGGCCGGAAGTTCCCGGGTTCAAACCGCCTGCGGTGGCAGGAGATAAAGCGTCATTGCGAAGATCGCATAGACCATCAGCACCAGCACGCCGACGAACCATGCCGAGCGGCCGCTGTTGGTGACGAGGGACGCGGTCATCGTCGCGATGAGCATCATCACCACGGCGCCCGGCCAGAATTGCAGATCCATCGGCGTGGGGCCGAGCACGTAGCTCAGGAGCACCAGCACCGGTGCCACGAAGAGCGCGATTTGAGCCGCGCTCCCGAGAGCGATGCCCACGCTCAGGTCCAAGCGATTCTTCCGCGCGCCGGAGAACGCCGAAGCCATCTCGGCCGCGCCGCCGACCAAGGCCACCACGATGAAGCCGACGAAGGCTTGGCTCATCCCGAACGACTCAGCCGCCTTCTGCACCGACTCGACGAACACCTCGCTCACCAAGGCAACCAGCACGGTGACGCCGGCCAGCGTCGCCAGAGCCAGACCCATGGGCCACGGCGCTTCGTCGTCGTGCCCGCCATCCGAGCCGGCAAACAGCTCGCGGTGCGTCTTGAGTGAAAACAACATGCCCAATCCGTAGCCAACGATGAGCAGCAGCGAGAGCCCCACGCTCAACTTCTGGGTGAAGGCGGCTCCCGTTGCGGAATCGGCTTGAGAGACCGCTGAAGGAACCAAGAGTGCGATCGTCGCCAGGAAAAGCAGGCCCGCCTGAAGACGCGCGCTGACCCGGTTGAATTCCTGCACGTGGTGCTTGAGGCCGCCGAGGAGGAACGATGCTCCCAACATGAACAGCGTGTTGGTGACGATCGCACCGGCAATCGATGCCTTCACCAGCATGTACTGCCCGGCGCGCAATGCGGTCAGCGCGATCACCAGTTCCGTCAGGTTTCCAAGCGTCGCATTGAGCAGCCCGCCGACCGCGTCGCCGGTCTTGGCCGCGACGGATTCGGTGGCATGACTCAACAGGGCCGCCAGCGGTACAATGGCCAGCACGGACAGGACGAACAGTAGCGTGTGCGACTCCGGTTTGAATTGGTGACACGCGAAGACAACCGGAACGAACGCCAGCAACCACAGCAGCGGGTTGTGGCGGATCTCTTTCAGGAGCGGGCTCATAGGATCGGATCTACGCGGCTTTTATCTCAGGGCGAGGCGATGACTTCCCCGCAGGCGGCTGGTCCGAATCATTCCGCGAAATCCGGGTCGTTGCTATTGCACCAAGGTTCAATACCGGCCCTCGACAATTCGTGATGGAATATCGTTCGCTTGCGACCATTCGCGATTCTCAAAGTCGATGCGGTGGCCGTGACGGGCCCCGGCTGTTCCCTTGCTACGGACCGACAACGGCCATTCCTCGAACCCTCCCGTCTTCCTCATGAGTGCCGGCTCTCTCTTCACCGTCCCTGACTGGCTCCGCCGCTACGATCGGACCTGGCTGCGCGGTGATGCCGTCGCCGGGATCACGCTGGCCGCCTATTTGCTGCCCGCCGGGCTAGGCGATGCCTCGCTGGCGAACTTGCCGCCGGAGGCCGGGCTCTACGCCTGCCTGTTTAGCGGCCTGTTCTTCTGGTGGTTCTGCAGTTCGCGCCACACGGTGATCACGGTCACGTCCGCCATCTCGCTGTTGGTCGGCGCGTCGCTGGCGGAAGTTGCGGGGGGCGATACCAGCCGCTTCAGCACGTTGGCAGCAGCCACGGCGTTGCTGGTGGCCGTCATCGCCTTCGTCGCGTGGTGGGCCCGCGCAGGGTCGATCGTGAATTTCATCTCGGAGAGCGTGATGATCGGCTTCAAGTGCGGCGTCGCCCTGTTCCTCGCCAGCACGCAGTTGCCGAAGCTGTTCGGCATTCACGGCGCGCACGGCGATTTCTGGGTGAACAGCGGCAACTTCTTCCGCCACCTCGGTGACACCAATCTCGCGTCGCTTGGCATCGGCCGGTGCTGGTGCTGGGAAAGATCTTCCTGAAGAACAAACCGGTGGCGCTGTTCGTGGTGGTCGGCGGCATCGTCGCCTCCTCGCTGCTCGGGCTCGATGCGCGCGGGGTGAAACTGTTAGGCGAGGTGCCGCGCGGGCTGCCGGTGCCGGGACTGCCGGCGATCGGCTGGGCGGATGTGAACACGCTGCTGCCGCTGGCCTTCGCCTGCTTCATGCTCGGCGCGGTCGAAACGGCTGCCATCGGACGCACCTTCGCGGCGAAGCACGGCGGCCGGCTGGACGCCAATCGGGAGTTCCTGGCGCTGGCGGTGTCCAACCTCGCCGCAGGCTTGGGCCGCGGCTTTCCGGTGAGCGGCGGTATGTCGCAATCGCTGGTCAATGAAGGCGGCGGCGCCCGCACGCCGCTGTCGGGCGCCATCGCCGCCGGCATCCTGCTGGTGGTGGCGCTGTTCTTCTCGCACCTGCTGCGCGCCCTGCCGCAACCGGTCCTCGCCGCCGTGGTGCTGGTGGCGGTGGCCGGACTGTTCAAGCTCTCGGCGCTGAAAGCACTGTGGCGTCACGAGCGCCCTGAGTTCGTGGTCGCGATGGCCACGCTGCTCGGCGTGCTGGGCTCGGGATTGCTGCGCGGGGTGATGATCGGCGCGGTGATTTCGATGGTGCAATTGATCCGCCGGGCTTCGCGGCCGCATGTCGCGGTGCTTGGTCGCATCCCCGGCACCCGGCGCTTTTCCAACATGGAGCGGCACCCCGACAACGAGTCCGTGCCCGGCGTGCTGATCTTCCGCCCGGAGTCGGGGCTCGTATATTTCAACATCGAACATGTGCGGGAAACGATCGTCGACCGGGTGCATGCGGAAAGTCCGCCGCCCCGGCTGGTCGTCCTCGATTTCTCCTCCGCGCCGCGGGTCGACCTGCAAAGCGCCGAGACGCTGGCCGGACTGGCGGACGAGCTTTCGGCGAAAGGGATTGCGCTCGAAGTCGTGGAAGCGCGAGCAGCGGTGCGGGACCGCCTGCGCGCCGCGGGTCTGGATGACCGACTCGGTGGCTTGAGCCGCTGGGAATCGGTGGCCGATGCGGTGGAGGACTTTCAAAAACGAGGGGACGGTTGATTTTCAGATGGGCTGCCGGTCGCGCCTTGCCAGAGCGGTTGGAGAAGTTGGCCGCGCCCACAGTTATTGCACCAAGGTGCAATAGCGCCCTCCCGGCAATCCGTGATGGAATCTGAATCGTACTCCAGAGTCTCTGCCTGCCATCGAGGCGCCTATCCGGCCTGATCACTTCGAACCCCGTCATTCCATGAGCTTCGCCAACCGACTTTCAAACCACTTCAGCGCCGCGCGTTTGCTCAGCCTCGCCAAACACAAGGGGGCTTCGGAATTTGCGAACCGCGACACCAACGGCCCCTACATCATCATGCAGCACGGCTACGAACCGGGTGATCCCGCGATGCGTCCGGGCGACTACATCCTCGGTCGCTCCGGCGCGTGGCTGGGCACTCACTGGTTCATCCGCTTGCCCGTTCCTGAGAGGAGAAAGGAGTTCCTCTTCGGCACCGTGGCGGAGGTGATGGAACTGATGGAAAGCCTCACCAGCAAGGTCGAGGTGATTCGCGACAAGCCGGAAAACGTCAGCGATGACGGCCCGGTGGACGAGGAAATGAAAAGCACCATCGAAGGCAAGTAGCCTGCACCATAGCCATTGCCATGAAATACAACCTGGACCCCGATAAGAAGATCAAGATTGCCGTCGGCCAGAACGACACCATCGACTTCAAGCTCCGCGACATCCTCGTCGCGCCTGACACGAAGATCTCCCTGAAGAAGGACTACGATCCCGATTTCACCGGTGGCTACAAGGACAAGGCGGGGGCGCTGGAGCAGGTCGCCGCCAACGTGCAGCGCCTCGGCGAACTCCAGGAAAAGCTCTACGCGCAGGACGTCTACGGCATCCTGATCATCTTCCAGGCGATCGATGCCGCGGGGAAAGACGGCGCGATCCGCCACGTGATGTCGGGCGTCAACCCGCAGGGCTGCCACGTCACGAGCTTCAAGGCGCCGTCATCTGAAGACCTCGATCACGACTACTTGTGGCGCGCTGCCAAGGCGCTGCCGCAGCGGGGGATGATCGGGATTTTCAACCGCTCCTACTACGAGGAAGTTCTCGCGGTGAAGGTGCATCCCGAGTTCCTCACCAAGCAAAAACTGCCCGGCAAGCCCGGCGGCAAAGCTTTCTGGAGCCGTCGTTACAAGGAGATCAACCGCTTCGAGAAATACCTCACGAGCAACGGCATCATCCCGATCAAGTTCTTCCTCAACCTGTCGCGCAGCGAACAGAAGAAGCGCTTCCTCGCCCGGATCGACGAACCGAAGAAGAACTGGAAGTTCTCGGTGGCCGATTTCAAAGAGCGCGCCCGCTGGGACGACTACCAGGAAGCCTTCGAAGACATGCTCAACCACACCAGCACCGAGCAAGCGCCGTGGTTCGTGATCCCGGCCGACAACAAGTGGTTCGCGAGGTTGGCGATCTCGGAAGCGATTTGCTCCGTGTTGGAACGGCTCAAATTGAAATTTCCGGACATCGGCGACGAAGGCCGTGCCGAACTGCTCAAGATCCGCGAAGAATTGGAGAAGGACTAGTCGATCGATTTACAACAAACACGCCATGAAACGAACCCTGATCATTTGTTGCCTGGCCGCTGGACTGGCGGTCGCTCAAGAACCCGAGAAGCCCGACCTCGAAGCGCGCCGCGAATCGGTCTTCACCCTCAAGCAGCACCTCGCGATGCGCGAGAAGCGGCTCGCCGAGGTGGCGGCGGAGATTCGCGAACGAGGCGAAGCTACCGACAAGAAGATCGGGGAACTGGTCGATATGTTGGCCGGTCTCAAGGACTCGCAATCGTCGAAGCGCCGCGTTTCCGAGGTGAAAGGGGAAGCCATCGCAGGTCTCAAGCGGATGCTCCAAGTGTACAAGGACGAACGCCGGAAGATCGTCCAAGAGCTGCGCAGCGATGACTCCGTGCCGGCGGAGGCGCTGAAGAAGGACATGGAAGCCATCGACGCCCTCGGCGAGAAGCGCGTCGCCCAAATCGTGGAGCTGGTGAAGTCGATGCCCGGTGGCGAGGATGTCGCGAAGTACGAGACCGATGGGAGTTACGAGTACAACGGCGTCGCCTACGAGAACAGCCGGGTCAGCGAGGAATGGCGGCAGAACCGCCGCGACAAGGTGGAGTCGGAGAAGCAGCGGCGCGAGGCCCAGCAGGCGCTGGAGGCGGCGATCGCCGACCTCGGACGCCGTCAAGGCACCCTCAAGGCCTCGCTTGCCGGCGGGAAGTTGACCCCCGCGGAGACGGAACTTTATCAGCAGGAACTGGGACACGTCAGCCAGCTTCTTGATCAGCGGAAGAAACAACTCGTCGGGGTCACCGCGCCGTCCACGTCCGCCGAGATCGCCGCTTCGAAGGGCGAGGCCGATGACTTGAAGGACCTCTTCAACAACGCCCGGGGCGACATCGCGGAGGACTTCGCCAAGACCGTGCGCCTTTACCACTCCGCCGCGGCCGAGCGGGAGAAAATCTACGCGGTGAAGGCAAACCTCGCGGCTCGCGAGAAGTGGCTGCAGGAAAACGATCCCGCCGCGAAGAAGAGCGAGTGACCTGATTTGTGGAGCGCTGGAAGGGGAAGGAACCCTTCCAGCGAGCCCCCGGTCTCGATATCGTTTACCCTTCGTTCTGGATTCCTTCGATGAAGCCCTGCGCCCCGGTTTGGACGTGGGCGGCATTGGCTTCGTCGGTGTCGATGTGCATGGCGAGTGCGAAGCTCGGATCCACGCGCACCAGCACGTCGCCGAAGATCAGTTCGCGATCGCCCGCCACCCGCACGCGCACGATCGACTTGTCACGCACGCCGTAGCCGAGCGCGTCCTCAGGGGTCATGTGAATGTGGCGAAACGCGCAGATGACCCCGCGCTCCAGCTGAACGCTCCCGGCCGTGCCTTCGAGCGTGCAACCGGGCGAGCCCGCGATATCGCCGCTCTCGCGGATCGGGGGGTGCACGCCGAGCTTAAACTGCTCGGTCATCGAGATCTCGACCTGCGAGTATCTCCGCGTCGGCCCGAGCACGCGGACGCGTTCGATGCGACCCTTCGGTCCCACGATGGTGAGCTGTTCCTTGCAGGCATACTGGCCGGGTTGCGAGAGGTCGGCGTGTTTGGTGAGCTGATGTCCCGGGCCGAACAACGCCTCGACGTGTTCCTGCGTGAGGTGAATGTGATGCGCCGAAACCTCGACGGGAAACGATCGCTGCTGCTGGGCTTCCAGCGCGCGCATGATGAAAGAGCGGCTGAGCGTGCGCAGCGCCTCGCGGGCCATCATGCGTTCCTCGTCCGTCGGCACCACGAGCACCGTCACCTTCGAGTCATCCGTTGAAATCCGGCACACCTCCGCGAATCCACGCGCGTCGCGGTTGCGCTGCTCGTCGAGCGTGATGCCCATGCAGTCCAGTCCCTGCAACGACAGGGCGCGGATCTCCGCGCTGCCTTGGCCGACGCCAGCCGTGAAGATCACCGTGTCCAAGCCGCCCATGGTCGCGACGTAAGCGCCGAGGTATTTGCGCACCCGGTAGCAATAGGCCTTGAGCGCAAGCAATGCGCGGTGCTGGCCCTCGTCCGCGGCCTTCAGAATTTCGCGCATGTCGCTCGAAATCCCCGAGATCCCGAGCAAGCCGCTTTTCTTGTTCAGCAATTCCTCACTCTGCGTGGCGCTCAGGCCTTCGGTGCGTTCGAGGAAAGCGAGCACGCCGGCGTCCACAT
>JAZKEV010000098.1:0-4270 GCA_040386765.1 Verrucomicrobiota bacterium
TGGCGGCGCTGGACGGAGCAGTCGCGCTCGTGGAGATGGATGACGTTGCCGTGCTTGTCGCCGAGGATCTGGACCTCGATGTGCTTGGCGCGGGGGATGTACTTCTCGAGGAAGACGGCGGGATTGCCGAAGGCGCGGCCGGCCTCGGCCTGAGCCTCGTCGAGGAGATTGGCGAGCTGCTCGGGCTTCTGGACGACGCGCATGCCGCGGCCGCCACCGCCGAAGGCGGCCTTGATGATGAGGGGGAAGCCGATGGTCTTCGCGGTCTTGAGGGCCTCGTCGCGATCGACGATGGGATCCTTGGTGCCGGGGAGGACGGGCACGCCGATGCGTTGGGCGACGGCGCGCGCGGCGGTCTTATCGCCCATCATGTCGAGGAGCTCGGGGCGGGGGCCGACGAAGATGACGCCGGCGCGCTCGCAGGCGCGGGCAAACTCGGCGTTTTCAGAGAGGAAGCCGTAGCCGGGGTGGATGGCATCGACCTTCTGCTCCTTGGCGACGGCGACGATGCTATCGATATCGAGGTACGCGGCTACGGGGCCCTTGCCGGTGCCGACCTGGTAGGCCTCGTCGGCCTTGTACCGGTGGATACACAGGCGATCCTCGTGGGCGAAGACCGCGACGGTGCGGAGATTCAGCTCGGTGCCGGCGCGGAAGATGCGGACGGCGATCTCGCTCCGGTTAGCGGCCATCAGCTTCTTGACGGGGCGGAGGGCCACCGACGAAGGCGTCGCGGGCGAGGGAGCTTTGGAGGACGTGGCGGGGGACGGCGTCTTGGTGGGCATCAGGCGTGAATCGCGCGATTTGAGGGAGTTGCGGCCCGGAAGGGAAGCGCGATTTGCAGGGGCGGGCGGGGCTTGGGCGGGGCCGATCGGGGGCGGGGGGAGCAGAGCGGAGGGATTTTACTCCAATCCTTTAGCCGATCGCCAAACCGCGGGAGGTTTTTACAGGAGAGCCCAGCGTGAAAAGAGGGTCTTTCAAGATTTCGGTCGAAGGCGGTTTCAGCCGAACTCATGCGGTTGATCGGGTCGCAGCGAGGCGATCTGGCGGCACCTTTCGGCCTGCGTCACCCGCTCCACATACCCTCCGGGTATGCGTCGGGGTTCCTCGCCCGAAATCTGCTCGCCATATCGCCCCGCTGCTCCGCCTCCAACTGCATGAGCCCGGCCCAGAGGTGAAACGGCAATCGTGCGCAAGGTCGCCGCTTAGCTCCATGTCGGGAGTTACCATCTTCGAGTGCACGACTAGCACGGGCCTGAGAGGCCTACCCAGGCGGCTCTCGATCCGACATCAATGGGCCACTGGCAGTCGCACGGTGAAAGTGGCGCCGGTGCCCGGCGCTGTCTCGACTTGAATAGAGCCAAAGTGGAGACCGACGATCTTGCGACATATCGCGAGGCCGATGCCGAGGCCCGTCGAATCGAGCCGGACCTTTTTCATGAACTCGAACGCGTAGTCGCGATACTTCGGATCGAAGCCGCTGCCGTTGTCCTCGACCTCGAGCTGCACGAAATCCACGTAGTCGTATTGGTGCTGGGTCGCGGTAAAAGCGTTATGTTTCACGGTGCGCCCCCGGACGCACACCCGCAGACGGCGGCTCGGTTCGCGAAACTTCACGGCATTTTCCAGCAGCTGAATGAAGAGCTGGAGCAGCTGGGCCCGGCGACCGGTCAACGCGGGCAGCGGGTCGCACGTTACGATCCAGTCGTTAAACTTCAGCTTCATACTCACGGTTCGGGCCGCCTCCTCGACCAGAGGCTGAAGCTCGACGTTTTCCAGCGGCGGTGTGGCGTCGAGTTGGAGATACTGCCGCACAGCGTTTATCACCCGCTCGATGTGCGCGGCTTCGCTGTCGACTTTGCGCAATCCCTCGACGGCCTCGGCATCGATGGCTGGGGCGAGATGCTCTCGAACCAGATCGGCGAACAGGCCGATCTTCCGAATCGGCTCCCTGAGGTCATGCGAAAGAACCTGCGTCAAGCGTCGGAGATCATCGTTATTCGCGATCGCCGCGCGCACCTTCCGCTCCAATTCCTTCGCGTGCGTCGCGAGCGATTCTCTCGTGTGACGCAACTCCTCATTCGAACGTAAGGCCGTTTCGGCCGCCTCCTTTGCCTGGAGGATTTCGTCCTCGTACTTGCGGCGTTGGTGCACCGTGAGGAAAATTAACTGGTAGCGTGCCCCTTCACTGCTTTCCACCCGGCGTCCACTGGTCACCACGGGTACCCGCTCCGCCCGCGTCGTCAGCAGCACGAGAAAGATTTCCTCCACGTGGCCATGCAGGCGCAGCAGCGGGAAGAGGTGAGTCTGGAAAAAGATCCGGTTCGCGATGGAGAAAACCGATTCGACTTTCCGTCCGACGAGTTCCTCCTGGGGCTGGCTCAGCCAGCCTGCCAGGGTGGCATTCGCGAAACCGATGGTCCCTGCTTCGTCGAACTCGATGACCCCACACGCGGCTTGATCGAGGGATAGCGGCATGCGGCCTCAACCCCTCGACGCCGAGGCAAGATATTCCCGTATCGCGCCGTTCGTTTCTTCGGGCGCGCTCATGTGCGGACAATGGCCGGACGCGCGCAACTGCCGATAGGTGCTCTTCGGCATCTGGCGGTGCATATACTCGCCAACCACGACGGGAGCGACCATGTCTTCGGAACACTGCAGAATCAGCGAGGGCAGCGTGAGCTTGGGCAGGTCTGCCCGGTTGTCGGAGAAGAAGGTGGCTTCCGCAAACCGCCGCGCGATCCGCGGGTCCGTCGAACAAAAGCTCTGGGTTAGCTCTGCCGCGAGCTCAGGCCGGTCCGCGTTCTTCATGATCGCAGGAGCGAGGAAATTTGCCCAGCCGATGTAGTTCTGCTGCATCGTGTCGATCAGTTCCACGATGTCGGCTCGGTTAAATCCGCCGTGATAGTCCGGGGGATAATTGATGTAGCAGGGCGACGGCCCCAGCATCACGAGGCAGGAAAACCGGTTCGGGGCTTTCAGCGCGGCGAGCAGCCCGATCATCGCGCTGACCGAATGCCCCACGAAGATGACATCCCGCAAATCGAGCGCCTCGCAGATCTCGAGCACATCCTGGGCGTACCCGTTCAGGTTGCTGTAGCGATCTGCGTTGTAGGCACCCAAATCCGACTTTCCGGAACCGACGTAATCGAAAATCACAATGCGATAGTCGTCCACGAATGAGGGGATAGTGAACCGCCACATGTTCTGGTCGCAGCCGAAGCCATGCGCCAGGAGCATGACGCGTTGACCGCGCCCGGTGATGGTAACGTTGTTGCGGGCGATGATATCCGGTGCGGTCATAGAGGAGGAGTCGGTGGGGACGGTCAACGGGCGTGCGGTCACCACGGGTTGGCGGTGGCGTGAGCGTCAGACCGATTCCAGTGGAGCCAGTATTGCGCGAATATCCGTGCCATTTCCTGAAAGCTTTCCTGCGTCCCTGGTTTTACGATATAGCCGTTCGCTCCGAGTTCATAGGCTTCGCGCATGTCCGCGTCGTTGTTCGAGGAGGTGAGCACGACGACGGGGAGCCGTTTGAGTGCAGCCTCGGAACGAATCCAACGGAGGAATTCGGCCCCTGACATCAGCGGCATGTTCCAATCCAGCAGGATTACCGCGGGAAGCGGATAGTCGGCGCGGTTGGAGAAGCGCTCCTGGCCCCGCAAGTAGGCCACGCCTTGCTCCCCGTTTTCCACCGCGTTGATGGGATGTTCGCATCCGGCCTTCTTGAACGCCCGCTGGGTGAGGAAAATATCATCGGGGTCGTTTTCGACGTGTAGAATAACGGTGGATCGTGCTGACATGCGAGAAAGTAAGCCGCGCGCGGGTGCAATCAGCGGCGAACCGCAGAGAAGCGAAGCGGAGGTTTTTCCAGTAGAACCCGATTCGTGCCGACGTCAGCAACCTCTTCCCCACCACATTGCTGATTCGAGCCCCGGGGGTTTCCCGATGGCGCCTGAGCTGCATTGCTGCACTAAGTCTTATGCGGCGCATTGCCGCTTCGGCCCGGGCGCGTACCCGGCCGACCACGTTCTTTCAGCCACTTCCTCAGTCCGGGTGATGTCATCTCGAGTCCAATTTCCAGGTTCGCGAAAGTGGACGGTTAAACCGTGTATCTCCGGTTTTCTCTGTCCGCCAAATCGAGCCAATCTCATGGGATCCGTGCTCCATGGTCTGTGGGGTTCTTTGGTGAAATGCAGTCGTCTGGAAATGAGAGGCGGCGGTGGTGGCCGTCGGTTTGTGGGGCGGCTTTGGAAATTTTTACGGAATG
>JAZKEV010000099.1:0-4607 GCA_040386765.1 Verrucomicrobiota bacterium
CTGACGCCGAAGGTGATCGCGGTGTTATTGAAGACGTAGCGCTCCACCTGCGAGGCGCGGAAGCGGTAGAAGCGCTGCGGCTCGTTGGTGAGGTTGGCGATATCGGCGAACAGCGTCAGCTGCGGGCGTAGTTGATACGAGACGCCCACATTCACGACCGCGCGCGAAGCGCGATAGCGGAGGCGCGGGGCCTGGTCTGCATAATCCTGAAGGTAGCGTCCGGTATAGTTGAGCGAGGCGCTCGCACCGAAACCGCGATAATTGTAGGTCAGCCGCACATTGCCCGACTCGGGGATGAAGCCGTCGACCAAATCGGTCGAGAGCGTGGTGCCGCCACCGTAATCGCCGTGGGTTTTAAGCCAGGTGAAATTAGCCGCCGCGCCCAAGCCCCCGAGGAAACCGGGCAGGAAGGTGAACTGCTGCCGGTAGTCGAACTCCCAGCCCTGCACCTTGGCGGTACCGGAATTGCGCTTCGCGAGCAACGTATAGCCGGCATAGTCGCCGTTGAACCCGTTATCGGTGCCAGAGCCGATGGTATCGACGATGCCGGTCACGATGTAGTCGCTGATATCCTTGGTGAAGAAGCCGAGGGAGACGAGACCCGCGGGCTTGAAGTAATACTCGATGGTGAGGTCGACGTTCTTGGAATACTGCGGCTTCAGCGCAGGGTTGTTGATCGTGACCGTGGACAGAGGGTCACTGATCGTGGCGGACGGCAACAGGTCGGTGAACGCCGGGCGGCCAAAACTCGTGGACCAGCTGGCGCGCGTCTTCAGGTCGGGCGTGATATCGTAGCTCACGTGCGCGCTCGGGAAGATGTCGGTGTACTTGCCGCTGTTCGTCCGCGGATTATTCCAGTCGTGCTCGGCACGGGCCGCGGGATCGGGAATCTGCGCGGCGGTGGCGACGACGCCCCGATAGTAGCCGAAGCCCGAGACCTCCGTGCGCTCGACGCGCGCGCCGCCGAGGAAGCCGATGCCGGCAATCTTGCCCTGTGCCATCAGGTAACCGGCCGCGATCTCCTCGGTCGCATTGCGAGTCGCAAGATACTTCTGGGTCTCGCGGTAGTAGATGTCTTCGCGCCAGCGCGTGGTATCGGAAAGCTCGGGAACGAGCGATGCGGTCTCGGTAAACGGAATATCGCGACCGGTGCGGTCCTCGTCGTAATTGGTCTCACCGCTGTTATTCGGGAGCGGAGTGGCGCCGATATAGTCCCAGCGGCGCTGGCCGTTGACCTCAGCCACCTCGTGCTTGCGGTAGAAAGCGCCCGTTTTGAGGTTCAGCGGGAAGCTCGTTTCAGCGCGGTAGGAGATACTGCCCTTCGCGTTGAGGATCTCGATGTCGCGCGCGTTATTGCGGCGCACAAGCTGCCGGCTGTTGTTGTAGCTCGCGGGATCGTAGATGCTGGGGCCACCGGTCTGAGTGAAGACGGGGTTTTCGGGGTCGCTGGTATCAATGGTCCAACCCACGCCGAGGACGCGCTGGACGAGCGAGCCGCCGCCGCCATTTTTGCCGGTGCCGAGATTATTGTGCGTCTGGCTGTAGCTGCCATCGTAGTCGATCGCCCAGCGGTCGAGCTTATGCTCGGCGCCCATATTAACGAGGCGCGTGCGATTGAAGAACGAGTTCAGCGTCGAGGTCGTTTCGAAGATCGAGGCGGCCACCGGACGGACGGTGGTGAGCGTCTCGGTAAAGCCCGGGACAACGCCTGACGTGGTCGCATTGGGCGTAGTGCCGGAGCCCCCGGTAAAGGCGCGGGTATTGAGCCGGCGATCGAAGGCCTCGTCGGCGTCGTTGTAGATGCCGTTGAAGGTGAGCTTGGTGACCTCGGACAGGCGGTACTCCGCCTTGAGATTCACACTGCTTTGCTTGCGACTGTTGTAGTAGTTGGCCGTGCGATAATCCCAGAGATACGCGGGGGAGTTCTCCGTGTTCTGGTAATCGTACTGATAGGTCGCGGGGGCGTTGACGTTCTCGCTGTAGAAGGTGTTGAGCGCGATGCCGAGGTTCCGGTTGCCGCCGAAGACATCGAAGACTTCCTGATACGCAACGTTGACCTGCGGGTGGATCCGATGCTGCTCCCGGAGCGGCCCCTGCTCGAAGAACGGCGCAGCCCAGCGGGCGCCGACACTGTAGCCGATGCGGCGACGCTCCCGGATGCTGAGGGGCGAGCGGGTCTTCAGGTTGACCGAGCCACCGAGCGAATCGGCGCTCTGGTCGGGGGTGTGACCCTTCACCAGTTCAAGCTGCTCAAACATCGCGCCGGTGAGGCTGTGCATCTGGAAATTGCGGCCCATGCCGCCGACATTGGACATCAGGTTGCCGTCGACATTGACCCGGTTGAGGCCGGGAGCGGCGCCGCGGATGGTGACGCCGGTGACGTTGCCCTCGTCGTCGAGATTGCCCGCCACGCCGGGGAGGCGGATCGCGAGCTCGCCCGCGGACATGTTGGGCAGATTGCCGTAGGAATCGAGCGCCACGACGTTCTTCACGTTGTCGGCATTGCGCTGCGAGGTGATCGCGGCGGCATTGCCCTCGCGCTCGCCCGTGACGCGGAACTCGGACAGCCGGTACACACCGGCTGTGAGGTTGAAGTCGCGCGTCGCACGCTGCCCGGCGGTGATCGTCACGGTACTCGCCATGGGATCGAGGCCGGTGTAGGTCGACGTCACTTCATGGGTGCCGGCGGGAACGCCGGAGAGCACGTAGCGGCCGGTGCTATCGGTCAGCGTGGAGAGACCGAGACTCGCGATCTCGACGCGCGCGCCTTCGAGCAGATTACCGGTGCCGGTATTGCTGACGGAGCCGGACAGGGTACCGCCCGCATCGGCGGCGCGGGTGACGCTACAGAGAAGCGTGACGGCCAAAAGGAACACGGCCCACAGCGGCGGAATCAACCGCAAGGGCGACACAAACGAGGAGTTTTGGGTTTGCATGACAGGGTTTTAGTCAAGGTTACCCGGCGCTGGAGGGACCAGCACCGGGCGGATCAGGAAGGGGTTCTGGCTAAAGCTGAAATGCTAAATCGATTTAGGCTCAAGCCCGAAATTGCAAATCCAAGGTGGATTTTTTCCCGATAAGCCAAGGCCCGAAAACGTTGGGGCGAGCCAACTCCGAAACTCAGGCAGAGTCGCGGCGCGTAACTTCCGGCGGGACAAAGATCTCGACCGGGCGCACGCGCTTGCGGCTCATGAGATTGAAAAGGAGCGTGACGATCTCCTCCAGCACCCGGTCGTAGACCGGGCCGACACAGGTCAGCGGGGGATCGAAGAAATCGGCGTTCTCCGTGTCACCGACGCCAACGATGGCGACATCCTCCGGCACGCGGCGCCGCGCAGATTTGACGGCATGATAGGCGCCGAGGGCGAGAGGGTCCGTCACAGCAAAAAGACCGTCGCACGCGGGTTCGGCGCGCACGTGGGCCACGACCGCGGCCGAACCGCTCGCGGGGGTGAAGCCGTCCGCCCGCAGGCGCGGCGGCTCCGTGCCGGTGGCCGCCTGCACCGCGGCCGCAAAGGCCGTGGCGCGATCCGCGGTGGTCTCCGTCAGCAACGCTGGCGTGACCACCGCGAGGTGCCGGCAGCCGCGGGCGAGGAGGATCTCCGCGGCGCGGCGGCCCACCTCCCCCGGCGTCTCCAGCACGCAGCAATAATTTGCCAGCCGCCGGCCCTGCACGACGACGGCGTACGGTAGTGTCGTCTCGCGGAGGAACGCATCGTCCTCGGGCAGCGTATTGGTGATGATCGCGCCATTGAAGCGGGCGGCGTTCAGCAAGCCGGGCATCTCGCGGAGCCGGCCCGCGTGAAACATGTCGATCGTCACCGAAAACTTCCGGTCCGGCGCGGTGCGCGTATCCACCGCCTTCTGCATCTGCCGCAAGGCGCGGCTCACGAGAAACAGCGGCGCCTCAAACGAGGTGATGATGCCGAGTTCGACGTGCCGCACCTCGGGGTCATGGGCGCGCAAGCGGCGCGCGGCAACATTGGGCACGTAGCCGAGCTCGCGGACCGCCTGCCGGATGCGCTCCACTGTGGCCGGCGCGAGCCGGCGCTCTTCGTGGCGATTGGCCAGCACAGTCGACACAGCCGCGGGAGAAACGCCGACATGCTCGGCAATCGTATGGACAGTGACGGGGCGCTTCTCTCCTCGGGGGGGCATGGCCGGATAACACACAAGCCCCGGGTGCCCGCAAGCGGCAATGTATATAGCACGCACGGCGGAGAGGCGCCCGGTGTTCGCCGGCCGCTCCCCTACTTTCCCCGCCGCTCCAGCGCATCGAGCGCGGCCGTCGTCGCCGCCTCAAGCTGCACCGCATCCTGCCAATCCGCCTCAAACTGAGCGCAAGCCGCCTCTCGCTTCGCCGGCGTCGCGCGGGCCGCGGCAAACGCCGCCCCGAGCGACAAACCCGCATTGCGGTAGAAAGGATGCAGAGTGGAGATCAGCCGCGCCAGGTCCGTGCTCCGCCGCTTGAGCTCGACCGCCACCACGGCGTTTTCGCTTTGCACCAGCACGATCCGCAACGGCACCACGACATCGGCCTCCTCGGGCGCAAAAATAAACCGCGCCATCGCCGCCAACTCCACGCGCGACTCCTGCGCATCGAGCGC
>JAZKEV010000099.1:4624-4960 GCA_040386765.1 Verrucomicrobiota bacterium
TCTGCCACCACAGCTCCCGCTCCTCCGGCGACTCGAACCTCCCCGGAAACGTCTCATCGAGCACCGTTCCGCCGGCCCGTCCGCGCAGGAGCTGCGCGAGGCACGCCGGCCATTCGCCGGCACGCGTGGTCTCGGCCTGCAACAGGGTGAGCAGCCAGAGCGCGCCGAGCTCACGCACCTGCCATTCGTGCTGCGGCCAGGCTGGCTCGAAAAGAGCGGCGAGGCTCGGAGGCGGGAGGGATTGCGACGCGTATTTGCGCGCGTCCAGCTGCGCGGGATGGGTGCGCGTCTCGCACCAGGCGACAGCACCCGCCTCCAGCCAGCGCGGCGACTCCG
>JAZKEV010000099.1:4970-7695 GCA_040386765.1 Verrucomicrobiota bacterium
AAGAGCCCACGCACCAGGGCCCGGCGCACAACCTCCGGCGGCGGACCACCCTGCCTCCAACGTATCCGGAGCGACACTACGCCGCCCGATTCCGCCTGCGCCGTAAAAGGCTCCGTCTCCCCCACCCCCAACTCGCCATCGATCAAGCGCACAAATACCGGCAATGAAAATGCCGCCGGCAAACCCAACGGCGCGGCCAGCGCACGCCACGTCTCTTCGGCCAGCGCCGCGACGCCGTGTGCCGCCGTCGCATCGACCGCAGCGATTTCGAAGCGCCCCGGTGCGCTTTGCACCAGCACCGGCGTCGGCGAAATTTCCGCCGCCCAAGCACGCGCGACGAAAAGCGCGCCGCTCGCGAGCAATGCGCAACGCAGTGCCCAGCGGATTCGCACGCCTCGAGCGCGGACGGCGCCGGGCGACGAGCTCACGGCATCGTGAGCTTCACCACGTTCCCCTCGATGGAGACGTTGGCGAGCTTCTGCCAGGAAGCTTTGATGTCTTCCGGAATCGACTGCGAATGCATGAACTTGTCGCGGACCATGCCGGCCAGGAAGGGTATCCGCTGCACCGGGCACGAACCAAGATAGAGCGTAGTAGGCTCAAAGACGAAGGTATCGCCGTTTTTGACGATCCCGCCCTGCGCCTGCGCGATCAGCTTGTAACTGAGCAAGTCGATGGTGACCGGCATGCCGATCTGCATCACGCCTTCGCGCACCCGCACGATGGGCGTGCCGGGCGTGAAGTAGCCGCTCTCGATTTCCTTGCCGTCCTTGCCCTTTTCGGGCGGAACACCCGCACCCGCGACGGGCGCGATCAAGGCGTTGATCTCTTCCTCGGTGACGCTGACCGACTGGCCTTCGGAAAATGCCTTTCGCTTGGCGAGCGCCTGACGGGCCTTCGAGCCATCGCGCGACCCCTCCACGTGGTAAACGACGCCCTTCTCCCGCTCCTTCGGCTCCTCCTTCACGCTCACCACCGGACGCAGGATCAACAACACGGCCCCCAGCGCCACCCCGAGGACGAGGGCCAGGGCAGCGCCCAAAATGACTTCGGCCCAGCTGGGACCGTGTGCGGCACGTTCGACTCGTTTGCTCATAAGGGTGGAGAGTTGAAGGGTTACTTTTTGCCCGAATCCGAGGATTTGCTGCCTGTGGAAGAGGAGGGCTTGCTCTCGGACGGCGTGGACTTCGTTTCGCTCGGTTTACTTTCGCCGCCCTTGGACTCGCCGCCGCTCTTCTTTTTATAGTCGGTGATGTAGAAACCGGAGCCCTTGAAAATCAGGCCAGCGCCACCGCCAACGAGGCGTTTCACCCCCGTCTTGCCACATTTGGGGCATTTTTTGAGCGGTTCGTCGCGCATCGACTGGAACTGCTCGAACTGGTGTCCGCATTTAGGGCAGGCGTACTCGTAGGTCGGCATATCGGAAATCGGCGTCGTTATGGGCGCGGCGTTTGCGGTTGGCGAGGTTGTAGTTCCACGATCAGGTCTCGTCGCCTGCTTGCTCCAGCCGGTTTTTTCGCCCACGCAAGTACTCCCCATGGACTTACAGGCCGAGCTTCAGCGCTATGTATCCCGCGTCGAACGCGGCATCGATCTCCATGTGCCGCGCGCGGATACCCGGCCGGCGCGGCTGCACACCGCCATGCGCTACAGCCTGGAGGCCGGCGGCAAGCGCCTCCGCCCCGTCCTCGCGCTCGCCACTGCCGGGTCGCTCGGCGCAGCCGACGATGCCGCCCTGCCCGCCGCCGTGGCACTGGAGTGCATCCACACGTACTCGCTGATCCATGACGACCTGCCCTGCATGGACAACGACGACCTGCGCCGGGGCCGGCCCACGGCGCACAAGGCTTTCGACGAAGGCACGGCGCTGCTCGCGGGGGACGCGCTGCTCACGCACGCCTTTGCCCTCTTAGCGACTGCCTATGCCGGGCAGCCCACGCTCGCGCATGCGCTGGTCCGTGAGTTGGCCGATGCGGCAGGCAGCCGCCGGCTCATCGGCGGCCAGATGGAGGACGTGCTGGCGGAGAAAAAAGCCGACGCCACGCACGACGAGCTTGAGTTCATCCATCTCAATAAAACCGCCGCCATGATCGAGGCCTCGCTCGTGCTGGGCGGCCTCGTCTCGGGCGCCGATACCGGTGCGATTGCCACGCTCCGGCGCGCGGGCCGGCACCTCGGCCTGGCTTTCCAGATCGTGGATGATGTCCTCGATGCCACCGCCGACAGCGCGACCCTCGGCAAGACCGCCGGCAAGGACGCCAAGGCCGGCAAGACCACGTACGTGAAACTCCACGGCCTGGAGACCTCGCAGCGTCTTGCCCGCGAACACACCGACAAGGCCCTCGCGGCCATCCGGGAACTGCCGGGCGACTTCAGCTTCCTCACCGCACTGATCGGCTCGATGGCTTCGCGGACACGGTAACAGATAACGCCGCGCCCTAGTTCCGTCGGCGGTCGAGGTCGGGCACGAAAAAGGGCGGGTGTTCAACCCGCCCTGTCATCTCATCTTTAGGTCAGTAAGTCAGTGAGTCAGTAAAAGAGAAGCGAGGCCTTGCCTCGTCCACTTCGGGCTCACTTCTGCGTCCACTGCCCCGACTGATCCTGGATCCATACACCGCGCTTGCTCGCGATCGCGATCTGCTGCGCGCGGCGGCGACCGATGGCGTCGGCGTCTTCCCCAGTTTGTTTGGCTAGGAAAGAGTAGGCCGCGCGGCGGTCCGCATTC
>JAZKEV010000099.1:7705-9059 GCA_040386765.1 Verrucomicrobiota bacterium
GATACCCTGATCCTGCGCGGTGGCCGAGCCGCGCGCTTCGAGGAAGCCGCGATTGGTCTCGCCGGCGACGCCGCGCTCTTTCAGCCCGTCGACGGCACCTTGGCGCTGCGCCATGCGGTTCTTGACCGTGCCGGCGTCTTCCGCCGTGGCGACGGCCGTGGCGAAACCAAACGACAGCGCGAGAATGAGGATGCGAATAAGAAGGTGTGCTTTCATACGCTTCAGGATTTGGGAACGATAAGGGTCGACGACTTCTTGTCCAAGTCCCCGAAGAAATCATCGAGGGCCTTGTCGACCTTCACGTTGACGTCGACGGTGATGTGGATGGGTTTCACTTCGATGGGTTCGGTTTTGACGCTCAGGCACGCCGTAAAATTCAGCGTGCTCGCAACCAACAGAGCTAAAAGGAATTGCCGTTTCATGGCGGGTGGAAGTGGGGATGAGACGTATCGATGCGACGAAATATTCAATTGCCCGGTTATGGTTTGCCGCCGCCGATCTTCAATCGCGAGTCCATTCCGAACTTAATCAGCTGATCGAGCGGCCCCCGCACGTTGATGGTGAGATCGACCGGAGCACGCAATTTAGGATCCACGGGACCGCCCGCAAGATGCAGCACCGCTGTCCGTCCCTGCGAATCGCCCAGTGGAGTAAACTCCATCTCGAGTTTGTCCGCGCGGAGGGGCACCTCGCCCGTTTCGATTTTTCCCAAGCCCGGATAATACTGCAGGATCGCAGGCGGCAGACTGCCCGAGATCAGGCCCGGCGTCGGCGCGAGCCGGAGATCCGCCAACTCGCCCGCGCGCAATGCCAGCGTGGCGCTGTTCACCTGCACTCCGGTGATGGAGCGATGGATCGACACGGTGCCATCGACGCGCCCTTGGGCGCTCGCGATGATCTTGGGCAAAAACTGGACGATCTTTTCCACCTGGATGCCCACCACGCGCGCGATCACCGAGGCCTCGCGCCGCACCGTCGAGAAACTGAAGGCCGCGATCACCACCTCGCCACCGAAGATCTCCACCGACCCCTCTTCCACCGAAACCTGATCGCCGCGGAGCGAGAAATCCACATGGCCCAGCCCGAAGGGAAACTCATCGAAGAAGCCGCTTTTCCAGCGCAGCGATTGGTGTGGGGGGGAACGGCGCCGGCGGACATCGTCGAGCGCAAGATCGAGATCGATGCCTTCGAGCAGCAGCTTCCGGCCCGGATGATCCACGCGCCCGTCGCGCACGCCCACCTTCGCCTTGCCCGCCGCCACACCCGCGCGCCACGTCCCCTCGCCTGCCATCGTGATGGTGCCGCTCACCTTCGCGTCCTTGAACTCCTCGCCGAGAACATCGAGGGTCGCCGC
>JAZKEV010000100.1:0-559 GCA_040386765.1 Verrucomicrobiota bacterium
TCTCATCATCGACGGCCAGCACCGGCTCGCCGCGCTGGAGTTTTTCGAGCGCACGCATCCGGACGACGCGAAGAACATCAGCGTGCCCTGCGTGATCTTCGATGGGCGCACGGAGGATTTCGCGACGGAGATGTTCGTCATCATCAACTCCACGCCGACGCGCATCAACAAGAGCCACCTCGTCGATCTCTACGAGCGCGTCTCGTGGGCTGAGCCTGATCGGCGCTTTTCCGCGCACATCGCGGAGATGCTTTATTCCGAGGGCGACAGCCCGCTCCGCTACCGGATCAACCGCCTCGGCGGCCGCAGCAAGCAGGAGAAATGGATCCTGCAGGCGGAACTCTTCAACGAGATCCACCGCTGGGTGAAATCCGCGTGGAAAAAGATCGAGAGCGAGGGCACCGACAAGCGGGCCGCCGCGCGCTACTATGAGCTCGTGCGCGATTTTCTGAAGGCCGCCGCGCAGGTGTGGGGCGAGTCCTGGGGCAACAATGCCTACATGGTCACCAAGCCCGTCACGCTCAAGGCGATGCTCCGCGTCTGCGCCGACCTCGCCGCG
>JAZKEV010000100.1:569-6500 GCA_040386765.1 Verrucomicrobiota bacterium
CTGGAAGGCGAAGCTGGCGCCGTGGACCGAGCAGATGCGGGAGTTCCGCAACGAGGGTTTCTACGAGCGCTTCCCGGCCAAGGGCCAGGTCGAGCGCGTGTCGCGGATCCATCGCGATCTCGGCAAGGCCGCCGGCATCGCGGGCCGGAGCCGGGCGAAGACGTAGCAGAAGTTAGCCGCAAAAAGGCGCAAAAGGCGCAAAAAAAAGGACGGCTGAAAGAGGTATAATATCTCTTGGGCGGGTCGCGTGATCGCGTGTACCTCCCTGCTACCAACTACGAATCGGAAAGAGACGATAGACACAGAGGGCGCGGAATGACACAGAGGTCACAGAGGGCTGCTAGGTGATCGGCTCCGTGACCTCTCTCCCTCCCTCGGGGGTCTCTGTGTCAAAAGTCTGATTTCGATTAGTACTGGTATGAGGGTTTTCTTTTTGCGCCTTCTGCGCCTCTTTGCGGCTACTCCGACTGCGGCGGTCGTTGTAGTCTTATCGCGCGAGTGCGATGCGGGCGATGTCGGGGATTTCGACGACGGTCGTGCCGATATCGCGGATGTTCGTGAGCGTGCGTTGCTGGACGGCGACGGTCGATTGCCCTCGAGATGAGGTGACTTGGAGCGTGCCTTTGAGATTGGTTTGGTAGCGGATGGGCAGGCCGCCGCGCAGCCAGATCTTGAAATCGCCCGAGGCCTGCAGCGGCGTGATGTGCGACTGCCCGTCGCGGACGAGGAGCAGGCGCGCACCGAGCTCGGTGAGCGTGCCGGTCACAGTGTCGCCCTCGACCTTGAAGGCGCTGTGGCTGCTGACGATCACGGCGAGCTCTTCGTGGGGCGGGCTGATGGCGAGCTGGAGATTGCTGTAGTCGCGCCGCCGACTCTCGCCCGGATCGGGAGTGGTGCCCGGCAGGTGGATCCCTGACCCGCCGGGTCCGCCGCCGCTCGCGCCCCCTTTTCGCTTCTTGGAGACGCCGACGCTGCCGATGGCGCCTGCCCGCTCGTACGAGGAGGGGCCCTCCGCCTCCGGCAATTGATCCGGCCGCAGCCAGCCGTCCTCGGTGTGGAGCACGCAGTCACTGTTGCCGCGGAAAATCGCCTCCACGCGGTTATCCGTGACATCGCGGCCCAACTTGCGGCGCACGGCATTGATCGCGGGCATCTTCACGGCGCTGAAGCCTTCGCGGCTGGTTTTGCCGTCGATATCGTAGGTGCGCGCGTCGTCCGAGATCGTGGCGACCCACGTGTAGCCGGATTGCTCCGACAGCCGCATAATGGCGACGATGGCACCATCGGTTGGACCGGCAAACGAAGCGGGACCACCGAGCCAGAGCAGAAGCCAGACTGCGCAAAACCGCTTCATGGCGATAGGCGTCTTGAATGTCCCGGCGCGGCGGTGGCGCAAGGGCGAAAGCGGCCCGGCGAGGCGAATGAAGCGCGGGACATACAGCGGAGCGGTTGGAGCGGTTGTCGGGGGGGGGCCCGAGGTGCATGAAGCATGCCGGCGCTGCTGCGGCGAGACGGGGCGGCGAGACGGAGTTTGCTGGCGCGAATCCGTCCGACTCACGACAAAGCGCCAGCGAGCTGGCGGATCTACCGGGCTGACGAGAGCTGGGAAGATCGAGATGGCGGCGGCGGTCCTATATCCTCGATCCTTGCAGTTGCTGCCCGCCACCTTTCAAGCCATGGCGATCGGGACGATCGTCGCCACCTTCAGGCGCTTTTCGTAACGGGCGGCGCTCTTTCAGCGCTTCGGAATCGTAAACTTCACCGCGGGCTCTTCGTCCTTGGCGGGCTTGGGCGGGGTGGTCGGGATCACCGGAGCGGCTTGGGTGGCAGGTTTGAGCAGGGCATCGGTGATGACCGGCGGCGCGGCCGGGCCTTTCGGCAGGGCGGCGAAACCGCGCTCGAGCAGCTCCGTCACGCGCAGATCGCGCTCCTGGGCCGTGGTGCTGCCCATGGTGACGACGATGACCCGGCGGCCCTGGCGCAGGGCGGTCGCGGCGATGCAGAAGCCGGCGCCATTGGTGAAACCGGTCTTGAGGCCATCAACGCCAGCCACCTTGCCCAGGAGGTTGTTATGGTTGTCCATCTTGAACGGTTCCTTGCGCAGCGGGCTCGTGAAGTCGCGCTTCTCGATCACGGTGTACTTGAGCGCGTTGGTCTTCTGGATGAGGTAGCGGCTGAGGAGCGCGAAGTCGCGCGGGCTGGTGAGGTCGCCGTCGGCGAGCTTGCGATTGCTGGGCGGCAGGCCGTGCGGAGTGCGGAAGGTGGTGTTGGTCATGCCGAGCTCGCGAGCCTTTGCATTCATCAGCTCGACAAAGGCGCTGCGTGAGCCGGCGGCAGCGCGGGCGAGGGCGTTGGCGGCGTCATTGGCCGACTGGACCATCATCGCGTAGATCAGGTCCTCGACGGGAATGGTCTCGCGCGGATCGAGGTAGACCTGCGTGCCGCCCGCGCCCATGTCTTCCTTGGTAATCCGCACCGGGGTATCGAGGCGGATGGAGCCTTGGGTGAGAGCATCGTACACCACCGCAAAGCTCATGAGCTTCGTCATGCTGGCCGGCGGAGAGACGATGTCGGCGCGATCCTCGAAGAGTATCTTGCCCGTGGCGGCATCCATGATGATGGCGCCTTTGTAGGTGGCGGTGGTCTCCGCTGCGGGGCGCTTGGGCTTGGAGCGGCTATCCGCCGCATGCCCCGCGAGCGCGGAGAGCAGGAACGCGACAACGACGAGGCGCTGAAAAATCATGCGCGGGAGGAAGACGGTTTTCACGGGCGGAGCGAGTGGAAATGAGCGTGGGGTTCTGGTGGGATGGGAGCCTTTTGAACGTGGCGGCGGCGCTTGGTTCGGAACAGAAATGGGAACAGGAAGATCGGAAAGGGCGGGAAGGACTGAAGCCGATGTCCGCCGACCTGTTGGGAAAAAAGGCGCCGCTACCGCGTAACCCGTCGCCGCAGAGCTTGGGCATTGGGTCTTCTTCTTCCCGTCCTTCCCGATCTTCCTGTTCACCATGCCTGAGGCCGCGAACGTCTGGGAGCGTCTGGCATACGTCGCGAGTCTGCAGCGCGACGGCTCACCGGGGACGGTTCGCCCTACCTTTAGTGCGCGGGGAGCTCCACCGTGAACGTCGCGCCTTCGCCCGGCTTGGAGTCGACGTGGATCGTGCCGCCATGCTGGTTGGTGATTTCCTGGGCGATGGAGAGGCCGAGGCCGTGCGACGATTCGCCGGCGGTCGGATGCGTGGCGAGCCGCTCGAAGGGGGCAAACAGCCGGGCGATGTCGCGTTCCGAGATGCCGGCGCCGCGGTCGCGGATGGAGAGGCGCACGTGCGAAGCGGTGCGCTCCATCCAGAGGTTGATCGTCTCGCCGGGCGGGCTGAACTTGATCGCGTTGCTCAGCAGATTGGCGATGACCTGATGCAGGCGCGCGGCATCGCCGTTGAGCTTGCCGGCGCCGGCCTCGGGGTCGGGAAAGACGATGGTCTGGCGCTTGGCGACCGCCTGCCAGCGGAGGCTCTCGATCGTGGCGCGGGTGGTTTCGGCGAGGTCGAGCGGAGCGAGGCGGAGTTCGAGTTTCCCGGCTTCGAGCGCGGCCGTGGTGATCAAGTCCTCGACGAGGCTGATCACGCGCTGTGCCTCGGAGCCGATCATATCGCAGCGCTCTTCCTGGATATCCTTGCTGCCCGTATCGGTGCGAAGGGAGGCGGTAAGATTGACGATATTGCCAAGGGGGCCGCGGATATCGTGCGAAGCGATCCCGAGGAAACGCGTCTTCACCCGATCCGCCTGCTCGGCGGCTTCCTTGGCGACGAGCGTCTCGGCGTGGATGCGCCGCTCGGCGCGCAGCTTGATGCGGAGCATGGTGACGAAGGCCCCCAGCGTCAGCAGGCCTGCACCCAGTCCTACGGCGAGTGCGAAGCGGGTCGTGCGTGCCTGATCGACCCGGGCCTGGCTGGCGTGCAGCTCGGCGGCCTGGCGCGCCATCACCGCCTCGTTGGCTCGGAGCTCGTGGCTGCGGATTTTCTCGGTCTGCTGCAGACGCTCGATCTCCGCCTCGCGCTGCTCGGCAGCAAAGGTCTCGCGGTACTCCGCCGCGCGAGTCTGGGCCGCCTCGCCATACTGCTTGAGCGCCTCCTCCTGCCGTTTGCGGAGCATCGCGATGGCGGCGGGATAATCCTTCTGCGACTCGTAGAGAGTGGCGAAGGCATCGAGGACCGTGATTTTCATCGGGCTCGCCAGCTCCTGCACGTAGCCGGACGCCTCCTGGAGAAAACCGAGCGCCTCGTCGTATTTGCCGCGCAGCCGCAGCACGTCCGCGAGCTCGACGAGGGTGGTGGTGAGCTTGATGCGACCGCGCAGCTTGCGGCGGGCGGGCAAAATCTCGCGCAGCGTGCGCTCGGCAGACTCGAGCTTGCCCTCGGCAAGGTCCACTCGCGCAAGATTGAGCCGGGAATCGTCGGCATCGGTGCGCTGGTTGAGCTCGCGGAAGATGGCGAGCGAGCGCTCGAAGAGCCGGCGCGCTCCGTCGTAGTCTTTTTCGCCCAGCAGGGCATTGCCGCGATTGGAGGCGTATTTCGCGATGCGGCTGGGCTCGCCGACCTGCTCGGCCAGCTCGAGGGCGCGCTTCATGTGCTGATTGGCGCGGGCGGTGTCGCGAAGGTCGTTGGCCGTGACGCCGAGGCCCGCGTGAGCATCGGATTGCGCGGCGATATCCTTATCCTCCTCAGCGAGCTGCAGCGCGCGCTGGAAGTGGGCGATCGCGGTGGCGTTGTCGGCAAACGCCCAGTACGTGTGGCCGGCCTCCTTGACTGCGCGACGAAGCAGGGCGCGGTCGCCGAGGGTCTCGATGATCGCCAGCGCCTGATCCATCAGGTGGGTCGCGGTGCGGTTCTGATTCTGGCGCCGCAACGAGATCGCCAGCTCGACCAGCGCGGTGGCCTCGTTTTTACGGTCGCCGCGCTCGCGCGCGAGGGCGAGGGCTTCTTCGGAGAGCTGGCGCGAGCGTGTGGAGTCGGTGAGGTGCAGGCGACGTGCTTCCTCCAGTTTGCCCGCGAGATCCGTTGCGGCGTCGCGGCTGTTGACTGCCTCGGCGGCCGAGGAAAACGGCGCAGCAACGCTGGCGAGGGCAAGCCAGAGACTCAGTTGTAGGCGCAGCACGAGCATCCAGCGGAAGCTTAGAGTACGACCATGCTGGGGTGCAATGCGCCGGGAGTAGGGAAAGGCCACTATTCCACCCGTCGCCCGGCGGCGCAGGTCTTGATCAGGGTCTTCAGGCGCTTGTCGCGCGTGGCTTCCTGCTTCGCACTGATAATCCACCACACCAGGGTGCGCCGATACCCGGGCGGTTGCTTCTCCCAGAAGGCCCACGCTTTGGCCGCGGCTTTAAACGTCTTTCGGTAAGGGTCGGGCATCTCCTGTGGGCGCTGTTCGTAAGCGTAGATGCCCACTTTGTTGGCCTTCCGCGCCGCGAAGGCCGCGAGACCGCGCGGGTGCATCTTCCCCGCTTTCGTGAGCCGGGCGACATGGCCGATATTGATCATGCTCCAGATGCTGGTCGGCTTGCGGGGCGAAAAGCGGTGCTGGTAGCTCTCCGGGCCGAGCGATTTCACGACGCCGTCGATCCAGCCAAAACAAAGGGATTCGTCGACCGCCTCCTCATAGGTCATCGCCGTCTTGCCGGACTTCGCTTTGTAGAAACCGATGTAGAGCTCCGTAGCGCTGGCGTGGTTTTTCTCCAGCCAGCGGCGAAAATCCGCCGCCGTGGGAAAGAACACCGGCTTTGGGGTGGCAGTGGCTTTAGGTTTCACGGGAGCGGGCGGCAGAAGCGCGGGCTAAAAGCTCCGCGCTATGTCGCGGGTTCTGGCTCCGGTTACGCTTTCCGGTCGTCGTAGCCCTTGGGCCGGGATTGGTGCCACTTCCACGCGGTGGCAACGATCG
>JAZKEV010000100.1:6510-17600 GCA_040386765.1 Verrucomicrobiota bacterium
CCCTCGATGACTTTGACGGGCTTGCCGACGACCTTTTCCCCGGCGCGGATCACGTCGCGGTTGGAGGTGGGGTTGCCGGTGCCGAGATTGTAGAAGAGCTGGGCGCCGGGCGTCGCGAGCTTGTCGAAGACGGCGATGTGCGCGCGGCTCAGGTCGTCGACGTGCACGTAGTCACGGAGGCAGGTGCCGTCCGGGGTGGGGTAGTCGGTGCCGAAGAGATCGAGGTGTGTGCGCTTGCCCACGGCGACATCGATCGCGACGGGGATCAGGTGCGTCTCGGGCATGTGGTCCTCGCCGATCGCGGCATCCTCGGAGGCGCCGGCGGCATTGAAGTAGCGGAAGGCGGCGAAGCTCAGGCCGTTGGCGTGCGCGAGGGCCTTGAGGGCGTGCTCGATGTCGAGCTTGGTCTGGCCGTAGGGGTTGATCGGCGCCTGCGGCAGCGTCTCATGGATCGGCAGCGTCGCGGGCACGCCGAAGGTCGCGCAGGTGGAGGAGAAGACGAACTTCTTCACGTTCGCGTCCAGCATCGCCTTCAGGAGGTGCAGCGTGGCGACGACGTTGTTGAAATAGTACTTCAACGGGGCCGTCACCGACTCGCCTACGTAGCAGAAAGCGGCGAAGTGCATGACCACCTCGATCTTCTCCTCGCGCAACACGCGGCCCACGAAGGCCTCGTCGCCAAGATCGCCTTGGTAAAATTTGATGTCACCGCCCACCGCACCGCGGTGGCCATAGACGAGATTATCGAGCACCACGGGCCGATGGCCGGCGGCGATGAGCTGCCGCACGCAATGGCTCCCGATGTAACCGGCTCCTCCGACGACGAGTACGTTCATACGCATGAGGCTTGTATTGCTTTCAGCCGACTCATGGCTAGCGATTTCCGTTTCACCTGAATGAAGCAGTCCCAGCAAACGCGCATCGTCATCACCGGGGTCGGCCTGACCGCGCCTAACGGCAACACACTGGCTGAATACCGGCAGAATCTCCTCAACGGAGTCGCGGGCGTGGAGCGGATCGAGGTGCGCTACATGGGGCAGCAGCTCGCGGGCGTTTGTCACTACGACCCGCTAAAGTACCAGAAGAAGAAGGAAGTCCGCGTGGGCACGCGAGCGGGCAGCATTTCGATCTATTGCGCGCGCGAGGCGCTGGCGGACAGCAAGGTGAACTTCGAGGCAATGCCCAAGGACCGCATCGGCATCTACATCGGATGCACGGAACACGGCAACGTGGAGACGGAGAACGAGATCTACAACATCTCGAAGTTTAACTACGACACCAAGTTCTGGTCGCATTACCATAATCCCCGCACCGTCGCCAACAACCCGGCGGGTGAGGCGTCGCTGAATCTCGGCATTACCGGGCCGGCTTACACTATCGGCGCGGCCTGCGCGGCGGGAAACCTCGGGCTTATCCACGCGGCTCAGATGCTGCGCCTCGGCGAGGTGGACTTTGCGATCTGCGGCGGCATCAGCGAGAGCATCCATACCTTCGGCATTTTCGCCGGGTTCAAGTCACAGAACGCCCTCGCCACGCACGAGGATCCGAAAAAGGCCTCGCGGCCCTTCGACAAGGCGCGCAACGGCATCGTGATCTCCGAGGGTGGGTGCCTTTACACGCTCGAGCGCCTCGAGGACGCGCAGGCGCGCGGGGCGAAGATCTACGGGGAGATCGCGGGCTACCATGTGAACAGCGACGCCAGCGATTACGTGCTGCCCAATCCCCAGCGGCAGAACGAGTGCATCCGCGCTGCGCTCAAGCGTGCGGGCCTCGATCCGCGCGATATCCACATCGTCAATACGCACGCCACCGCCACCCCCCTCGGCGACATCCAGGAGTGCGAGGCGATCCGCGCGGTCTTCGGCGAAGGCTGCCCCGAGACTCACATCAACAACACCAAGAGCTTCATCGGTCACGCCATGGGCGCGGCCGGAGCGCTGGAGCTGGCGGGCAACCTGCCGTCCTTCGACGACCTCACGGTGCACCCGACGATCAACGTCGACGACCTCGACCCGCAGTGCGCCATTCCCGGGCTGGTGCTCAATCAGCCGCGCAAGGTTGCGAAAGTGGACACGATCCTCAATAATTCCTTCGGGATGCTGGGGATAAATTCCACGTTGATTGTTCGGCGCTTTACCCCCTAATTCCGCCCGCAACTGACTATGACAAAAGACGAATGCAAGAAGGTGGTGCTCGATATCATCGCGGACATCGCGCCCGATGAGGATCTGAGCAACGTCAAGCCCGACGTCCGCCTCCGCGACCAGCTCCAGCTCGATAGCATGGATTTTCTGGATATCGTGATGGAGCTCCGCAAACGCCACGGCATCGAGGTGCCCGAGGCGGATTACATGCAGCTCGCCTCCCTCGACAGCTCGGCGGAGTACTTGACGCCGAAGTTCAACGCGCTCGCGGCCAAGGGCTGAGCGACGATAAATGTGACGTGTGACGGGCCGGGAAATGCATCCCGGCCTTTTTGTTTGCCACTCCGAGCGGTGACGAAGAATCCACGGGCACAAGGCACGACCAGGCTCTGTTTCCAAAATGGTTTGTCATTCTGAGCGCAGCGAAGAATCCACGGCTACGGAGGCTCTATCGCCTGCGCACGCGTGGATTCTTCGCTGCGCTCAGAATGACAGGGCAGAAAATGTGGCGGCAGGTTGTCTGAGATGAACACCCGCTCGCACTACGACGTTGCCATCATCGGCGCGGGCATGTCGGGCCTCGCGGCCGGCATCCGGCTGGCGCACTTCGGGAAGAAGGTCTGCATTTTCGAGCGGCACAACGCACCCGGCGGGCTCAACAGCTTCTACTCGATCGGGGGCCGGAAATTCGACGTCGGCCTGCATGCGATGACCAATTTCGTGAAGCCGGGCGTGAAAGGCACGCCGCTCACGAAACTGCTCCGCCAGCTCCGCATCGACCGCGATGAATTCGCACTCTGCGAGCAGAAGCAATCGCGCGTGGCCTTCGGGCCGCGGGGCGAGACCTCGCTGCGTTTCACGAATGACTTCGCGGTTTTCGAGAGCGAAGTGGCGGCAAAATTTCCCGCGCAGATCGATGGTTTCCGCCAGCTGGTCCAGCTGGTGAAGACGTACGACGACGTGTCGCTGACTGCGGCGCCCGAGTCGGCGCGCGCGATCGTGCGCCGGCACATCGGCGACCCGCTGCTCGAGGATATGCTTTTCTGCCCAGTGATGTACTACGGCAGCGCGAGCGAACGCGATATGGAGTTCGGGCAGTTCGTGATCATGTTCAAGGCTCTCTTCCTCGAGGGCTTCGCGCGGCCTTTCGAGGGCGTGCGCGTGGTGATTCGCGTGCTGCTGGAGAAATACCGCGCCGCCGGCGGCGAACGCCGAATGAAGTGCGGCGTCCAGCGCATCGTCGCGGAAGACAACCGTGCTAGCGTGCTCGTGCTGGACGATGGCTCTGAGGTCACGGCCGATCATGTCATCTCCTCGATCGGCGCGCCTGAGACTGAGCGCTTGCTCGCGGCGGGTGCTCCGATGGCTGCGGCGGTTCCTGGCGGGCACTCCTTCGTCGAGACCATCACGATCCTCGATCGCCAGCCGGCCGCGTTGGGGTGGGGCGAGGACACGATCATTTTCTTCAACGACTCCGCGCGCTTCGACTACGCATGCCCCAGCGAGCAGGTGGATGTGCGTAGCGGCGTGATCTGCCTGCCGAATAATTTCGATTTCGGCCCGGGCCGCGAATTACCGGAGGGGGTCTTCCGCGTGACCTGCCTTGCGCAGCCGGCGCCGTGGTTTGCGATGGCGGACCCGGATTATCGCGCGGCGAAGCTCCGCTGGTACGCAGCGGTGCAGACGAGCGCGCGGCGGTTCCTGGCACCCGTCGACGATGCAGTCCTGGCGGGCGCAACGCTGACCACCGATATGTTTACCCCGCGTACGATCACGAAATTCACCGGTCACCTGAATGGCGCGATCTATGGTGCGCCACACAAGGTCCGCGATGGCCGCACCGCGCTCGCGAACCTCTATCTTTGCGGCACCGACCAGGGGTTTCTCGGCATCATCGGGGCCATGCTGAGCGGGATTTCGATGGCCAATTTCCACATTCTGACGAAAAGCTAGCCGTGTCTTTTTTTAGTTTCCCCATGAAAACATTCCTTCGCCTTGCCCTGCTTCCCTTGCTGGCGGCGGCCCTCAACGCCGCCGACTTCCGCGACCACCTCGGTCTGCAGCTCTACAGCCTGCGTGCGCAGACCAAGGAGAGCACGACGGGTGCGCTCGATATCGCCAAGTCGTATGGGATCAAGGAAGTCGAGGTCGCGGGCACCGGCGACCTGACTCCCGAGAAGTTCGCCGCCGAGCTGAAGTCCCGCGGCCTCGTGCCGGTCAGCGGCCACTTCGGCTACGGGCTCTTCGACAAGGATGTGCAGGCGGTGATCAAGGATGCGAAGACCCTCGGCTTGAAGTACGTCAATGTGCCATTCCCGCCCGTCGGCAAGGATCGCATGTTCACCGAGGAACTCGCGCACAAAACCGCGGCGAAATTCAACGAGTGGGGCGAGGCCTGCAAGAAGGCCGGTCTCCGCTTCGGCTATCACCCCCATGGCCTCGAGTTCCGCCCGACCGCCAATGGCGGCGAGACCGTATTCGATATCCTGATGCGCGAGACCAAGCCCGAGTTCGTCTCCTTCCAGATGGATGTCTACTGGGTGCACTACGCCGGCCAGGATCCCGTGAAGCTCCTTGAAAAATACCCGGGCCGCTGGGTCACGATGCACATCAAGGACATGCTCAAGGATCTCGCGACGGGAGTACACACCGGCGGCACGCCTCCGACGGCGAAGGTCGCGGTCGGCCAGGGTCAGATCGACTACAAGCGCATCCTCCCCGCCGCGCAGAAGGCTGGCATCCAGCACTATTTCCTCGAGGATGAGACCCCCACGCCGCTGCAGTGCATCCCGGATAGCTTCACCTATCTGAAGGCGCTGAAGCTCTGAGGAGATTCTGTCTGCTGTAGCGGCGGTCTACGGAAATTTCCCGCAATCTTTGCCCCAACGGGGCAAAATTCGAAAGCCCAGGGCAACGCCCTGGGTTATCGCCGAAAAAATCATGCGCCCTGAAAGGGCGCGACCCCGCACGGCCCCTCCCGTAGTTGCGCCCCTTCAGGGCGCAGGTGTTTGCGATTCCATTCCCGGGGCGTCGCCCCGGGCTATCTAATTTTGCCCCTTTGGGGCAAAGGCCATTCTGTAGCGGTGGCGTTTCCGTTCTATATTCCCGCTTACGAATTATACCAATTACGAATCGAAAAGAGACGTCTGAGGGTAGGGCGCGTTATCCTTAACGCGCCGCTCAGGACGTTCGCACGCCGAGGGCGCCGGCTTAAGGATAAGCGGCCCTACCTTTAGTCTCATTTCGTAGAGTAAATGGTATTACTCGTCCTTCAAAGACATCGGTTCTTCCCAAGCCCACCCTTTGGTGGGCTTTTTCTTTGGCTTCGCCTTGCCCTTGAAGAGATCGGCGAGCGAGGGATCGTCGAGATGAGTTAGCGTGAGCCAGCCGCGCTTGAGCGCCACGATGCCAGCGATGGCGCCTCCAATGAACCCGCCGAGGTGGGCCCAGTACGCGATGCCAGCCTCTCCCGTGAGCGCGCCATAGGCGTCGAGCGCGCACCACAGCAGTGCGAGCACCCAGAGGGGGATCTCGAAAGTCCCGAACCGGAAAATGAAGAACCAGAAGACGCTGACGGCGTTTCGCGGGTACATCGCGAAGGCCATGCCCACCACGCCGTTGATCGCACCGCTGGCGCCCAAGGCTTGATCGGCGTCGAAGGCGACATGGGCCGCCGCCGCCAGCACCCCAAAGATCACATAGAGCAGGGCATACGCGACGCTGCCCATCATGGCGCACACGGCATTGCCGAAGACCCAGAGGAAGAGCATGTTTCCGAACAGGTGGAGGAAATCCCCGTGAAGGACCAGATGGCCCACGAGACCCAAGATCGAGGTGCCGCCGAGCACGAGGCCATCGAAGGTTTCCTCCGAGAAGGTCTGGCTCGCGAAAAACATCGCGATCGTCAGGGCCATGATCACCCAGTTGGCGATCGGCCAATACTTGAAGAGCGTATCGATTTTATAGGGAAATAGCATGCTGGAGACATGAGCGCTGGCGGCTGCCCTAGCGGGGAAATTGCTAGTTCGGGCCGCCGCAGGCAAGGCGCGGCTGCACAGAGTGCACAATCCTGATTGCCCTCGACGGCGGCAGAGTTAACTTTCGACCCCTTTCATGGCTTACGACTGGCTCAAAGGTGTCGCCGACGAGTATGATGTTATCGTGATCGGCAGCGGCTTGGGCGGCCTCACGGGTGCCAATGTGCTCGCGAAGGCCGGCCATCGTGTGCTGCTGCTCGAGCATCACTACCAGTTTGGCGGCCTCGCGACCTGGTTCACCCGCAAGGGCGGCCATATCTTCGACATCTCGCTGCACGGCTTTCCGGTCGGCATGATCAAGTCGTGCCGCAAGTATTGGACGAAGGAGATCGCCGACTCGATCGTGCAGCTGAAGGACATCCGGTTCGTGAATCCGCAGATGGATGTCTGGACGACCTTCACCCGCGAGGACTACACCCGCGTGCTGGTGGAGCAGTTTGGCCTCGATCGGGCGCATGTGGAGAAGTTCTACGACCACCTGCGGGCGATGAATTTTTACGACAACAACCCCGAGACGACCGGCCAGATGCTGGAGCGGTTCTTCCCTGGGCGCGACGACGTGAAACGCCTGCTGATGGAGCCGATCGCGTATGCCAACGGCTCCACGCTCGACGACCCAGCGATCACGTACGGGATCGTATTCTCGAATTTCATGGGCTCCGGCGTGTACACCTTCCGCGGCGGTTCGGACCTCCTGATCGAGAAGATGACCGACGAGCTGAAGCGCAACGGCGTCGAGCTGCGCAAGAAGGTACTCGTCGAGAAAATCCTCGTCGAGGAGCGCAACGGCCAGAAGGTCGCCTGCGGCATTGTGGCGGGCAATGGCCGCGTGATCCGCGCCAAGGCGATCCTCTCCAACGCCAATATCAAGAACACGATCTTCCGCCTCGGCGGGGAACAGAACTTTCCCGCCGACTATATCGAGGCGGCGAAGGCGGTGCGGATTAATTCCAGCTCGTGCCAGGTGTACCTCGGCATCCGCAAGGGCGAGAGCATTCCGCACATTGGCGACCTCGTCTTCACTTCGGAAAATCCGAAGTTCAGCAGCACGGAGCTCACCGACTTCAAGACCACGAGCCGCACCTTCTCCGTTTACTATCCCGATACCCGCCCGGGTTCGGATCGCTATACGGTCGTGGTGTCATTGAACGGCCAGTACGCCGACTGGCAGAAGCTGACCGACGAGGAATACGAGCGCGAGAAGCAGCGGCTCATCGACGAGTCGGTCGCCGCGCTGGAGAAATATATCCCGGGCGTGAGCGCCAAGATCGATTGGAAGGAAGCGGCCACGCCGCGGACGATCGAGCGCTACACCACGCACTTCAGCGGCACCTCATTTGGCACCAAGTTCGAGGGGCTGAAGGTCTCGATGGATCTGCCTGAGAAGTTGCCCGGCATCTTTCACGCCGGCTCCGTGGGCATCATCATGTCGGGCTGGCTCGGTACCATCAACTACGGGGTGATCGTCGCCAACAAGATCGACAAGTACCTCTTCGCTCAAAAACGCGCGCCGAACGCCGCTTGATTTCCATGAGTCATCCTGCCGTCACCGATCTCATTCCGCACCGTCCGCCGTTTCTCTTCGTCGACGAAATCGTCAGCCACGACGAGGCTGGCTTGGTCGCGAAGCGCACGTGGCGCGCGGAGGAGGATTTTTATCGCGGGCACTATCCCGGCGCGCCGATCACTCCCGGCGTGCTATTGTGCGAAGCCGTTTTTCAGACTGCGGCATGTTACATGGCGTTGAAGGCGCGCGCGGCGGGCGCCAAGCCCGGCGAAGGTGTGCCGCTCATCGCGAAGATCAGCGACGTGCGGTTTCGCAATCCCGTTTATCCCGGCGACAGCATCGTGCTCGAAGTGAAGCAGAAGGATGCGCTCGGCGGCTTCACGATGCTCAGCGGCCACATCAAGAAGGCCGACGGCACGCGCGTGTTGAACGTCGACTTCGCCGTGGCGTGGAAAACGCCCGAGCCCGCGAAGAGCGCACCGGCAGCGCCGACGACGCCCGCGACCTGACGGCGCGTTAAGGATAACGCGCCCCACCTTCCATGGCCGATTTTCTCCAGTTCAGCGGCAAAACCTTTCTCGTCTTCGGCGTGGCGAATCGCAAGAGCGTCGCATGGCTCGTGGCCAAGACGCTCGAGGAGCAGGGGGCCAAGGTGGTCTACAGCGTGCGCTCCGAAGCGCGGAAGAAATCGCTGGAGACGCTGCTCGCGGGACGGCCGGTTTTTCTCTGCGACGTCGAGAAGGCGGGCGAGGTCGAGCGCCTCGCGGGCGAGGTTGCGGCGGCGGGTCACGCGCCGCTGCACGGCGTCGTACACTCGATCGCGTTTGCGAACTACAGCGAGGGTTTCAAACCGTTTCACGAGACGAAGCGGGCGGATTTTTTGCAGGCGACCGCGGTCTCGGCCTTCTCGCTCGTTGAGGTTGCGCGTGCGTTGAAGCCGCACCTCGCGCCGGATGCCTCGGTGGTCACCATCGGCATCTCGTCGCTGCTCGTGACGCCGGACAACTACGGCTACATGGGCCCGATCAAGGCCGCGCTGGAGTCGAGCGTGCGCTTTCTGGCCAAGTCGTTCAGCGCCGATTCCGCCGTGCGTTTCAATGCCGTCGGCGCGGGCCCGCTCAAGACCAGCGCCTCCGCAGGCATCCCCGGCTACATCGAGAGCTACCTCTACGCGGAGAAGCTCACCTTCCGTAAGAAGAATCTGGAGACGCAGGAAGTGGCCAATGCGGTGGCATTTCTCCTGAGCCCGCGCAGCAGCGGCATCAATGGCACGACGCTGGTCGTCGATGCGGGGATGGGCTCGAATTATTTCGATCAAGAAGTCATCCGACTGGCCATGCGGTCCGAAAAGTAAGCGAATGAAATTCGAGCACGTTTGCATCGAGTCGCTGGCGGTGGCGCTGCCGGAAGAAATTTGGACGTCGGTTCAAATTGAAGAGCGGCTGCGTCCGCTGTATGAGCGACTCAAGCTGCCCGAGGGCCGGCTCGAATTGATGACGGGCATTCGCGAGCGCCGCGTATGGCCGGCCGGCACACGTCCGTCGGACGCCAGTGCAGCCGCCGGCAAAGCCGCGCTTGCCAAATCCGGTCTGCGTGCGGAGCAGGTCGAGTTGTTTATCCATAGCGCGGTCTGCCGCGATATGATGGAGCCGGCGACCGCATCCTTTGCTCATCGCAAGATCGGCCTGCCGGGCCGGGCGCAGATCTTCGATGTGTCGAATGCCTGCCTCGGCTTTCTCAATTCGCTCACACTCGCGGCAAGTCAGATCGAGGCGGGCCACATTCGCTGCGCGCTCGTCGTCTCCGGCGAGAATGGCCGCCCGCTCGTCGACCAGACGCTGCGCACGCTGCTGGAGCGGCCGCTGACGCGGAATGAGATCAAGCCGTACTTCGCCAATCTCACGATCGGCTCCGGCGCGGTGGCGGCGGTGGTGTGTCATCGCTCGCTCGTGCAGGGCCGGGCGCACCGGCTGCTCGGCGGCATCGCGCGCGCGGCGACGCAGCACAGCGACCTTTGTCAGGGCGATACGCACGGTGCGGAGTCGCTCGCGATGCAAACGGACTCCGAGCAGCTGCTCGTGGCGGGCGTGACGCTCGCGAAGGAGACGTGGGGCGACTTCACGACGGAGCAGGGCGCGAACTACGACCGCTTCATCTGCCACCAAGTCGGCAGCACGCACCGGCGGAAACTCTACGAGACCCTCGGCCTGGACTTGGCGAAGGATTTCTCGACCTTTGAAACGCTCGGCAACACCGGCTCGGTGGCGCTCCCGGCGACGCTCGCCAAGGCCGTCGAGGCTGGCGCGGTGCGCGAGGGCGACCGCGTGGGACTACTCGGCATCGGCAGCGGACTCAACTGCCTGATGCTCGCCCTCGAATGGTGACCGCCGGCCCAATTTCCGCCGCGGGCGCCGTCCCCGATTGGCTGCGTGAAGAGTATCCCTTCACGCCGCAGAGCCTGCGCACCGCGAGTGGCGCGCGGATGAGTTTCCTCGACGAGGGGCCGCGCAGCGACGAGGCGGTGCTGATGCTGCACGGGAATCCGACGTGGTCGTTTTACTACCGGCACCTCGTGCGCGCGCTCGCGCCGCAGCTGCGCTGCGTGGTGCCCGATCACATCGGCATGGGGCTTTCGGACAAGCCGCAGGACTACGCTTATACGCTTGCGCAACGGATCGCCGACGTGGAGGCGCTGGTGGCGCAGCTCGGTCTCAAGCGGATTCACCTCGTGGTGCACGACTGGGGCGGGGCGATCGGCTTTGGCTTTGCGGCGCGGCATCCGGCGAAGATCGCGCGTATCGTAATTCTAAATACGGCTGCCTTCCTATCGGAGGATATTCCGACCCGGATCGCGCTGTGCAAAACTCCGCTGATCGGCCCGCTGGTCGTCCGCGGGGCGAATGGTTTTGCCTGGCCGGCGACGTGGATGGCGATGCATCGGCGCCAGCTCTCCGAGGTAGAGAAGCGTGGCTATCTGCTCCCGTATAACTCGTGGGCCAACCGGGTGGCCGTGAATGCCTTTGTGCAGGATATTCCATTGCGGCCGGCGCACCGCAGCTGGATCACGCTGCGGGCGGTGGGGGAGGGCGTGGCGCAGTTCCGCGACCGGCCGACGCTGATCGTCTGGGGCGGCCGGGACTTTTGTTTCAACGACCGCTTCCTCGCGCGCTGGCGCGAAGTGCTGCCGCACGCCCGCGTGCAGCGGCTGGCGGACGCCGGGCACTACGTGCTCGACGACGCCCGCGACGAGGTCGTGCCGCTGATCAGCTCTTTTTTTGCGCGGCGGGCGTAGTCGCCGCCGGGTCGCGACCGTACAGCACGCCGAGGTCGCGCAGATACGTGGAGGAGCTGTCGTTCAGATTGCGCAGCTGCTCGGGCCGGTAGCGCCACGTCCAGTTGCCC
>JAZKEV010000101.1:0-12639 GCA_040386765.1 Verrucomicrobiota bacterium
GCTTCGGGGTAGTCGATCAGTGCCGGCGGGATGTCGGGCGCGATGTTGGTCGGCGAAGCAGGACCCGTGGGCGCCAGCGGTTGCAGCCACGGGCGCAGTTCCATCGGGGCATCGATGGCGATGCCGCAACGAAATTCCGCGGGCTGAAGCTGCAGCGCGCGCAGGGCCAGGTAGCCGCCGAAGCCTCGGCCCAGCGTCGCGATGTGTCTGCGGTCGAAGGGGCGCTCCGGATATCGTGTGGCGAGCCACTCGATCGCGGCGCGCGCGTCGTCCACCGAGACGCGCTCGAGGGCGGTGCGCAACGCGGTGTGATCCTCGGCGTTCACCCCCGCGACGCAGCGGTGGTTCAACCGCGCGACGACGAAGCCCTGGTCCGCGAGGACCTGCGCCTCGGGATCGAAGGCGGGTTGGGCGCGGCCGGGGAAGCCGGAGGGAAATACCACCAGCAGCGGCGGGGGAGCGACCCGCGGTTTGCGCGGCCACGTCACGTAGCCGCTGAGCTGCACGCCCCCGGGCGATTGAAATTCGAAGAAGCGCGTTTCGTTGAGCTTCGCCGCGTTTAGCCACGGGGCGCGGAGCAGGATCTCCTGCGCGAGATCCTCCGAGCGGTGATATACAAAGATGCGCCCGGGATCACTGCCGCCGGTGACGCGGAAGAGCACGTGCGCGCGCGTCTCGCTCCAGTCCAGAATCTCGAGCGCGCGGCGGGGGAACTTCGCGGCCAGCGTGCGCTGCAGCTTGCCCAAGTCGTCATCGCGCCACGCGGTCGTTGGGTGCGCCGCGTCTCTCCGCTCGCCGACGAGCTTGAGCCAGCGCCAGTCGAAGACCTGCGGCTCGCCAGGCGGAGCAGGCCAGTCGTCGCCAAAGGCCCGCACGCTGCCGGTGCGGAGATCGACGAGGTGGCGCGCCGGGATGCTGTAGCCGCCGCGCGTCTGGATGATGAGCTGATCGCGGTCGCGCGGGTAGAAGCCCAGGATATCGATGTGCGGCATCCGCCAGTGCACAGGCCCTTTGCGGACGGCGGCGAGCTCCTTAGGGGTTCGCAGGAAATCCGCGAGCGAGCGCACCGCCTCCGCGGAGGTCTCCATAAACGTGCGCGCATCGACCACGGTGCCGCGCTGCCTGCCGTCGGCATCCACTGCGATGATGGGCGAGACGATGGTGGGTCCATCGGGATTGGGTGTGGAGCGGCCATTGGCATCGACGAGCGGGGGCAGCGGGATCACGCGCTCGACGGGCGCAAACACAAGGCGATCGGGCGTCGCCCAGCGCAGGAAACGCAGGCGTACCGGCGGCCGATCCTCCGTCGTCGTGGCGGGGTCGCGCTCGCGCTCCAGTTCGACGGGCACCGTGCGCCGCGAGGCCGGAAACTCGAGATTCATGATCGCAATCGCGAGCTCCTTGCCGGAGCGCGTCGTGTACGCGACGTGCTGACCATCCGGAGACAGTGCGATCATCTCGCCCACTGGAGGCCGGAACAGCGCCTCCACGCGCTCATCGAGCGACGCGGCACCCGACAGCTCAGCAGCAAAAACAGACGCAGCGAGGAAGCAGGAGCGGCGCAGCCACACGAAGGCGAAGGATGAGTTCCTCCGGTGCGCGGCGCAAAGGGAAAACGTCCATGGAATGCGGCTGGCTCCCGCACTTTCCATCCGGTTTCTCACCTATACCGGAGGGATGGCCGAATTGCTGAAAGGGCGCGTGAGAGAGTATAAGACGACCTGACCCGCGCTCGACCGGTGAATAACTTTTTGGCAGCTCTTTTGCCGTGAAGAGGTGGCGCGCCCGGAAACTTGAGAGAAGGTGTCCGCCACGCTGCGGCTCGTTCGTTGCGTTATTGAAACAGGCAAAAACAAACCCAACCCCTCCATCGAAAAGGAAAACAAATTATGTCCACCGCTACCAATACCATTCGTCTTCATCGCGTCCTCCGCTCAACGCCCGAGAAGGTCTACCGCGCGTTTCTCGACGCCGATGCCATGGCCAAGTGGCTCCCGCCCCATGGCTTCACCTGCAAGGTCCATCATAAGGACGCCAAGGTGGGCGGCACATACAAGATGTCGTTTACCAACTTCACGACGCAGGCGAGCCACGGCTTCGGCGGAACCTACGTCGAGCTCGTGCCGCACGAGCGCATCCGCTACACGGACAAATTCGACGATCCGAATCTGCCCGGAGAGATCCAGGTTACGGTCACCTTGAAAAAGGTAACCTGCGGCACCGAACTGAACATCGTGCAGGAAGGCGTGCCCGCGGTCATCCCGGCCGACGGGTGCTACATCGGCTGGAACGAATCGCTCATGCAGCTCGCGCTGCTGGTCGAGCCCGACATCCAGAACTGAGGCGTACGCGCCCTCCTCCTGCGGCCGAGCCTCACGAAAGCCTGAACCACTCCCTCACGATCATGAGCAAACTCAGATGCACGATCACCGTGTCGCTCGACGGCTTTGTCGCCGGGCCCAACCAGGGCTTGGAGAATCCACTCGGGGAGGGCGGCCTCGGCCTGCACGAGTGGGCTTTTCCCTTGAAGACCTTTCGCGCGCTGCACGGCGACGCGGGTGGAGGCGAGACCGGCCTCAACGACGACGTGTTGCGAGAGGGTTTCGAGAACATCGGGGCGACCATCATGGGCCGCAATATGTTTGGCCCGGTGCGTGGGCCGTGGGGTGAGGCGCCGTGGAAGGGGTGGTGGGGCGACACGCCGCCGTTTCATCACGCGGTGTTTGTGCTCACGCACCACGCGCGCGAGCCGCTACCGATGGAGGGTGGGACGACGTTCCACTTTGTGACGGATGGCATCGAGTCCGCGCTGGCGCAGGCGCGCCGCGCGGCCGGTGGCCGGGATGTGGCGGTGGCGGGCGGCGCGAAGGCGGTGCAGCAATACCTCGCTGCCGGCCTGCTCGACGAACTCGACCTCCACATCGTCCCGTTGCTGCTCGGCGGAGGCGAGCGGCTCCTCGATCATGTCGATCCGAAGAAGGTGAAGCTCGAGCCGGTCCGCACGCTCTGGGGACCGGGCGTCTCGCATCTCAAGTACCGCGTGGTCAAGTAGGCGGGATTGGTTGTAGCGGCGGTCTATGACCGCCGGCGAAGGGGATAACGCCTTCGTGCGTAATCGGCGGTCATAGACCGCCGCTACAAAAGGCCGCGTCCGCGCTTTTACGCCGGTAGTTTTTCCAGCTTCACCAGCCGGCCGTAGGCGACCCATTCGGCGATGAAGAGGCTGCCATCCTGATCGAAGGCGGCATCGTGCGGGCAGACGAATTTGCCGGGGGTGAAGTTGTCGCTCGTCTTGGTGCGGAGCGCGCGGACCTCCTCCTTGGTCGTCCAGCCGTCGCCGAGGTTGGCGAGGGTCTGGTAATTTTCGTCGATGAGCGTCACGCGCGCGTCGAGGTCGGGGATCACCGCGAGTTTGCCGAGCTGGTCGAAATGCCGCGGCGAGCGGACTGGCGTAGGGAGGAAGCGGCGATGCTCGCCCTCGATGGAAAATGCCTGGAGCCGGCCGGGCTTTGCGCCTTTGGGGTCGTTTTCGCCGGTGATGAGCAACGGCTCGGCGCCGCGGCGATCGATGAAAAGCCCGTGCGGATGCTGCGTGCGGCCGGCCTCCTCGCCGGGGCCGCCAAACGTGCGCACATAGCGACCGTCGCGCGTGTAGTGGTGAATATAATACGAGCCGTATCCGTCGGAGAAATACACGTCGCCGCTGGGCGCGACGGCGACATTGGACGGGCGGTACTTGAGCTCGGGGTGATCCTTGTACCACTCCGGCTTCTCCACGTGCCAGATCAGCTTGCCGTCGAGCGTCATCTTGAAGAGCCCGCGCTGGAGATCGGTGATGTAGAGGATTTCGCGGCCATCCTCGACGACGAGATCGAAGCCATGTGCGCCGCCGAAAAACTGGTCACCCCAAGAGCGGACGAAATTGCCCTTGGCATCGAAGACCACCACGCAGTCCTTGCTCGGCGACTCTTTGCGCGAGGTGTGGAAGACGTGGACGTGGCGCTGGCGATCGACGACCACGCCGTGGGTGAGGCCCCACTGGATGTGCGAGGGCAGCTTGGCCCAGCGGTCGTCGAAGCGGTAGCGATACTTGCCCTCGCCGACGATCACCGGGGCGGGCTCGCTGGCGGAGAACAGCCGTGGGGCGATGGAGATCGTGGCAAGGGAGGCGAGAAAGCGGCGACGGGAAGTAGGCATCGGAGAGAACGGGAGCGTGGGGGTGGTCCGAGCAAAGGAAAACGACGAAAGCGCGACCGGGATTAATTTTTTGCAGGTAGGTCGCGTGACGATTGGGCGTGGCGGGCGGAGAGGGGCACCGATCGGCATTTACTGCGGAGACTTATCCGGTGCTCGCCGTGGAGGGCGTGCCAAATTCCTCGCGCTGCTTCGGTCGTAATGCCACCGTCCGGAATCACAGCGTACGCTGATACAATGAAGATGAATCGCCTGATCCCGATGCTGCCGGTGAAGCATATGCCGGCGGCGGTGGACTTTTACTGCCGGATGCTTGGCTTTGAGGTCGAGCGGAGGAACGATGATTGGGGTTGGGCGATGCTGCGCTTGGACGAGTGCCGCATCATGGTGGATCAATCGATCAACGGGCATCCTGGCCAGCTGCGCGGTGCTGTCCTTTATCTGTATCCCGACAACATCGTGGAGTATCACGCGCAGGTGCGGACGAACGGTCTCGTAGTGCCGGACCTTGCCGTGACCTTCTACGGGCTCACGGAATTTCGCCTCGCCGATCCGGACGGAAACCGCTGGTGGATCGGGCAGGACGGGACGAGCGGGGCGTGAGGGCGGCACGCCGGGCGTTTGCTCGGCCTTATTCCGTCTTTTCGCCAAGAGGCTGCCAGCCTTCGGAATTATCCATGGCGATAAGAACCATCTTCAGTGCATCGTCGAGTGATCTGGCTTCACCCCTTACGTGGGCTTCGGGCCAGGGCGCGAGTCGTGGAGGCATGCGGTACTCGATGAAGTAATTGCGGTGATCCAATGCGGCCACGATCACATGCCAGGGTGACTTGTAAGTGTTTTCCGATAGCAGGCAGAGGCGCAGCATCGACGTCAGGCCCCATACTCGGCGCTCGTCGGCTGAGGCGCGCAACGCGGCAAGCAAATCGAGCATGGCCGCGCCCATCTCACGCGAATTTTTTCCGGTATATCCGTAGAACTCATCCAGACTTTGCGACTTCTGGTCGCTGCAGCGTTCGATGATCATAGCGCGGTCGCGTGAGGGCGGGTGGAAAGGTGTGCGTCCCGGGCTGCACAGGATGTTGCAGACGGCCAGGCAGCCGAGGGATCAACGGCGATACTGCTCGTCGCTTACCTTTTCCATCCAGTCGACGGCCTTGCCGTCGAGTTGCTCCTGGATGGCGATGTGTGTCATGGCCGTGCTCGGCGAGGCGCCGTGCCAGTGCTTCTCGCCGGGCGGGAACCATACGACATCGCCGGGCCGAATCTCTTCGACCGGGCCGCCTTCGCGTTGCACCCAGCCGAAGCCGGCGGTGACGATCAGCGTCTGGCCGAGCGGATGCGTATGCCACGCGGTGCGCGCGCCGGGCTCGAAGGTGACGCTTGCGCTCACTACGCGGGCGGGAGCACTGGCTTGGATGAGGGGATCGATCCGCACCATGCCGCTGAACCAATCCGGGGGGCCTTTGCCTGAGGGTTGAGTGCCGCTGCGTTTGATTTCCATAGTAGGTGCTTTGCTTCAGCCGATCGTCACATGTGCTCGTCGTACGAGATGTCGATCTTGGCGAGAAAGGCCTTTTTCTTGGCGGCGCCCTGGAAACGGATGCTGTGCGTGAGCTCGTCGTAGACGTAGCCGTTTTCGCGATCGGGGCGCACTTCCTGCCCGTCGACCAGCACGCGGAGGCTCTTGGCGTAGAAGGTACCACCGCCCTCGACCGGATCGAGCGCGACGGCGACGGTGTCGGCGATGCGGTCGCCGAGCGCGGCTAGCGGCGCGGAGAAATCGGAGTCGATGTTCAGCACGGTGCCGCCGGTGAGCTCGGCCGCGCGGCGGTGCGAGATGTTGTCGGGCGATACCACGGCGTGCATCTCGATCTTTCCGCGCTTGTTGCCCTTGGCGATGATGAAGGGGCGGAGCACCCAGTAGTTGATATAGCCATCGAGCGTCTGGCGCGCGCCGGCATTGCGGGCGTTGGCTTGCTTCAGGAGGTCGGGGAGTTTGCCGTTTTCGACCCATTCAGCCTGGGGCTTGCCGCTCCGCTGCTCTTTCCACACGGCCATGCGCGTCTCTTCCTCATCCATGAAGTAAACTACGATGGTGGTGGCGTCGGGGCGCAGGAACGAGTGCTGCTTGTTGTAGTAGCTCGCGACAAAATTATACACCGAGGTGAACGCCGTGCGGTTGTTATCGCCATTGATGCCGACCTTCACGAGCTCGGCGAAAATGCGGTCGGGCGTCTGGGGCGTGATCCACGGCTGAGCCATCACGGGGAGCGTTACGAGGGCTCCGTTGCTGGCGACACGCTTCCTGATCTGCTTCGGCTGGCCGCGGCTGTCGAGGACCGGGGCGCCTGACTTGTCGAGCTCGATGGAGCGGACTTCCTTGAACTGGCGCTGAGCGTCGGGGCTCACGTCCGGATCCACGTTCATGAAATCGGTGGTGAGCACGCCGATGCGGTAGTCGAGGTCGCGGGTGTGGAAGAGCTGGCGAAAGCGCGTGAGATTGGCGGCGATGCGGCTCTGGTGGTCGGCCATCGACGGCGAGTTGTTGATGACGAAAACGAGGTCGACCTCGCGGCTGCGCGAGCGATCGACCGATATCTGCCGGGGCCGGCGCATGGGCTCGACGTTGACGGTGATGGTGTTCTCCACGCCGAGGTGGGCGTTGTTTTCATCCATCGAGTAGTACTTGAAGCGATCCTCGCCGATGAAGCCGGGGTTGGGCGCATAGGTGAGCTGGCCGGTGGTGCGATCGAGCTTGGCCGAGCCGTTCTGAGGCTTCGCTTTCTCGTCGAGCTGATAGGCGACCTTCGGCGTAGCGATGCCGATGCGGTCCGACGGCGTCATAAAATCTTCGTGGCTGGGGATCTTTTGCGTGACGGGGGTATTGGGTCGCGTGGTGAGCGCTACGCCGCGCACGGTCATGGTCCGCTCGCGACTGGCGCCGACCTCGAACTTATCGAGCATGACGGCCGCGGGCGGCGTCACGGTGATCACGACGGTGTTCTTGAACACGAGGCCGGAGGTCTCATTGCGCACGGTGTAGGAGAACGAGTCCTCGCCCGAGTAGCCCTCCTCGGCACGATACGCAAAGTAGCCGAGGCGCGATGTCTTGGTCTTGAAGAAGTCCGCGTCATCGCCGCCCCCCGCCAGGCCCACCCGCCCGTGCAGCGGTTCCGCGGCGATGGTGAAGATCAGGTCGCCGCGCGTGTCGGCGCTGACGATCTCCGCCGGGACGACGAGTTGCCCGTACGCGCCCGCGTCCGCGGCTGCGATCTCCATCGGGGTCGTCGAGACGATCATGTCTTTGTCGCTGGCGGCAGACTCCTTCTTGGGCGCGGGGGTGTCGGCGGCGAAGGCCGGCACGCACCCCAGCAAGAGCACAAGCACAACATTCAAGACGCGCTGCCACGAGCTGGCGAGAGGTCCGGGTTTTTTGCGGGTGAGTGCTATGTTGCTCATAATATGTAATCCGTCAGTCTAGCCGCAGCTAGGTTCCATCGAGCCTGAGGCAGGCCCGCTGCTAACGGATGCGTAAGAAAAACTTAGCATTGAGCGGCGGGTCTGGCAATCAGCATGTCGCGTGAGCGCAATTATGAAATTTACGTCACGTTTCTCCCGCTTCCAGAGACGTCGTCGATAAGAGGCGGCAGGCCATGGCGAATTCACCCTACGAAAAGCGGGGCGTGTGTGGTCTCGGTGGTTTCTTCGCTGTGTTCAGAATGACGAACAATTTTGAAATCCCGCCCAAGCCCTGATCGAGCGTTATCCCCTTTGTCAGCTACACCAACGCGCTGACTGCAATTTGTCATTCTCCGTCCGCGGATTCACCAAGTGGTGCGAAAAGGGGGCCACCTCTCTCCCATTGTTTACCGTGGGTGCAGGCCGCAGAAAAAATTCCGAACCCCAGATGCTCAAGCCGCGTCTGCCCGTCTGAGTTTTTTCTGACCGAGTGAGTGACTGACTGACCTACACCATGAAAACCCTAAGCCGTTTCGCGCTCCTGTGCGCGATGCCTGTCGCTGCGCTCCATGCGCAAGCTCCCGCCGCGACCGGCGTTGTCACTGGTCGCGTTTTCAACCCTGCAACCAACGAGTACGTGCGCAATGCCGAGGTACGCGTCGATGGCACCGATCGCATGGTCGTGACCGACGATAGCGGCACCTTCCGCCTGCCCGACCTCCCCGCCGGCACCGCGACCCTCTCGGTGAGCTTCGCCGGCTACCGCACGGCCGTCGTGCCGGTGACCGTGATCGCCGGACAGACGATTACCCAGGCGGTCGATCTTACGAGCTCTTTTGCCACGACCGCCTCGGGCGACAATCAGACGGTGCAGCTCACCCAGTTCATCGTCGCCGCCGAGCGCGAGGGCAACGCCAAGGCCATCATGGATCAGCGCGCTGCGATGAACATCAAGAACGTCGTCGCTTCCGATATCTTCGGCGATGTCGCCGAGGGCAATGTCGGCGAGTTCCTCAAGTTCATGCCGGGCGTGAATCTCGAATACGCCGAAGCCGACACGCGCTCGGTCCGCCTCCGCGGTCTGCCGGCCAAGTATGCCACCGTCACCTTCGACGGCAACCGCATGTCCAATGCCGGCTCGTCCAACATGGGCACGGGTCGCACCTTCGAGTTCGAGCAGATTTCGATCAACAGCGTCGATTCCATCGAGGTGAACAAAACCATCTCCGCCGACATGGACGCCGACGCGGTCGCGGGCTCGATCAATTTCAAGAGCAAGAGCGCGCTCAACCGCAAGGGCCGCTACATCGCCTGGCAGCTCAACGCCGTCGCCAATTCCTACGAGATGAGCCTCAGCAAGAGCACGGGGCCTGGTGACGAGCGCACCCGGAAGATCCTTCCCGGCGGCCTCTTCGAGTACTCCGACACGTTCCTCGGCGGCCGCCTCGGCGTCGCGCTCACGCTCAGCGAGTCGAACATGTTCAACGAACAGTACCGCGTGCAGAACACGTACGACAACGTGCCAACCGCCGCCAAGCCGTCGCCCGTCGTACCGATCCAGATCCGCATCAAGGACGGCCCGAAGTTCACCGAGCGCACCGCCGTAAGCCTCAATCTGGATTACCGGCTCAATTCGCACACGATCGTCTCGCTCCGCTCGCAGTTCAATAACTACGACGCCGAGTTTCACAATCGCCAGCTGCTCCTCGCCTCCACGCGCGCCACGCTCAACGCCGCCTCCAACGAGACGACGATGATCACGGACCCGCAGGCGGCCACGAGCACCACCGTCCGCTCGGTCCTCGGCGGCAACAGCCAGAACAAGTACGGCAACACCGTGAGCTTCACGCCCGCCATCGAGTACAAGCGCGAGAATCTCAACATCGACGCGAACCTCGCGTTTTCCCAATCGACGAACCACTACGACGAGCTCGAGAAAGGCTTCTTCTACAACTACGACGCCAATCTGTATCCGATCACGTGGCGGATGACGCGCAGCAGCTCCGACTCGAAGAGCTGGGACTTCACGCAGCTCACGGGCCGCGACTTCTACGACCTCGACAGCTACGGCCCCTCCACGCCGGCGAATATCGCCAGCAGCCAGCCGCGGAGCTCGCGCGACCAGCAGTTCTCCGGCAAGCTCGACGCCAAGTGGGTCGCACCTTGGTCGATCCCCACGTTCTTCAAGATCGGCGGCAAATTTCGCGAGGAGAACTACCGCCTCGCCAACTACAACCTGAGCTGGACTTACGTCGGCCCCGAGAACAACCGGCTCACCACGCCGATTCCTGTCTCGCCCATCGTGATGGATCCGCACAAGGGCGGAAATATCTTCGATCGCTTCGTCGAGTTTCCCGACCGCACCGCGCTCGCCTCGATCTACCGCGAGCATCCCGAGTACTTCATCCCCAATCCCACCAACCAGACGAGCGATGCGAATCGCTTTGCGCAGCGCAAGATCACGGAGGAAATCGACGCCCTCTACCTCCTCGGCAATACGCGCCTCGGCCGGCTGACGCTGCAGGGCGGCGGCCGCTACGAGCGCACCGATGTCGAGGCGCGGATCTTCGAGCGCGGCCTGCCCGTGACGCGCGGCTCCAGCTACGACGACTTCTTCCTCAGCGGCGCGGCAAAATACGCCATCACCAAGGATTTTCGCGCCATCCTCGGTTACAGCCAGGCGCTCCTCCGCCCGGACTTCAACAACCTCTCCGGTGTCGCGACCTTCAACGACACCGCCATGACCGGCACGATCCCCAATCCCGACCTGAAGGCCGAGCGCTCCCACAACTACTCGGCGCGCCTCGAGTACTACTTCGAGCCGGTGGGCTTCCTCGGCGCCGGCGTCTTCCAAAACGACGTCGACGACGTGCAGTTCCAGTCGCGCGATATCGCCGCCGAAGAGATCGGCCTCGGCCAGGACTATCCCGGCTATACCTTCACCTCGTGGCGCAACGCCGATCACCTCAAGATCCGCGGCCTCGAGCTTGAGTACAGCCAGGAGCTTACCTTTCTCCCGGCGCAGCTCAGGGGCTTCAGCATCTTTGCCAACTATACCCGCACGCTGGCGAGCGACCTGATCCTCGGCGGCAAGCGCTCGCCCAAGGTCACCAGCGCAGGCCTGTCGTATCGGAAGCGCGGATACTTCGTCTCGTTCAAGATGAACCGCACCGACGACACCTTCGACAGCTACGTCGACAGCGCCACCAACAAGGCGACCCGCTTCCAGCGGGCGCGCACGATGTTCGACCTCAACCTGAGCGCGCCGGTGCCATTCGTGAAGCGCACCACGTTCTTCGTCAACGGCCGCAATATCTTCAACGCCCCCGCGATCATCTACGAAAACTCCCCGAATCTGCTCTTCCAGCACGATCAGTTCGGCGTGACGTGGACCTTCGGCGTCAAAGGGACGTTCTAACGTAGAATGCGCCGTTCCCGCTGCGCGGGAGCGGCGCTCCTCAGAATCCAGCCCTGAAAGCAATCGCAGCCGGGTGTAGTCTTAGGCAGAGCTTTCGGGACGATTGAGGCGCCTTAGGTCTGCGCGTATATGCTATCCAGCGATTCTTTATAATGGCTGGGTTTCGCTGGTTACCATGAAACGTTGCCAGAAGATTTCTTCTGCCGCCAGGAGACGCTCGATATAGGCGTCGTCCCGCCGCACCTCGAGGCGCAGCGGTGGATGCGGCGGGCAATGGCACCAATAATCGAGGACGGGCAGGCCAGTGACGGCGAGGATGTGCTGCAGTTGCGCGACGTGATGCCGCGGCGGGCGACGGCGGGCGACGGCGCTTTGATAGGTGGCCAGGCCGCACTTGATTTCCACCACCCGTGCGCCGTCCGCGGAAAGGCCGTCGAGACTCGCGCGCTGCCAGGGGCGCGCGAGGCTCTGCACGCACGTCGGTTCCACCGGGAAGCCGACGGCAAGGACGTAGTGCGCGCGGGCCGCACGTTCGAAGGCGGCGCCTCGGGCCCGCACAAAATGCCGGCCCGAATCCTTCGGCGGATGCTGCTTTTCATACAGCAGCCGTTCCGTGCTTTTGGCCCATTTTTCTCCGAGGGCCGTGGCGGCATCCGCCGAGCCGATGCCGCCCCGACGCCACGCCCACCACGCGTCGGTGCGCTCAACCAGCGCCACGATTTGGTAAGGGGGATTGGAAGGAGGCATGGGTGGATAGTTGAGCAACGCTATTAACCGAGGATCACGCGGAGCGAGCGGATGAAGGCAGGCATGGGTCCGAGGAGCGAACGGGAGCGTAGCGGCTATTCCGGTGCAGCGTCGCGGGCGGCGGCTTCGCGGAGGCGGTCTTTCTTGCTCTTGCGTTTGCCCTTGATACCGCCGGTGGCGGGCGCAGGCGCGGCGAGCTCGACCGGCTCGAAGCCGGGGATCTGCTCGCGGGGCAGGGCGAGGCGATGGCGTTTCTCGATCAGCCGGAAATGCGCGTGCGTTTCGGCGCTGATGAAGCTGATCGCGATCCCGGTTTCGCCCGCCCGGCCGGTGCGGCCGATGCGGTGCGTGTAATCGACGGCGGAGCGCGGCAGATCGAAATTCACCACGACGGGAAGGCCCGCGATATCGATTCCGCGGGCGGCGAGATCCGTGGCGAGCAGCACCTGCACGCGTCCGGCCTTGAAATCCGCCAGCGCCTCGGTGCGCGCGCCCTGGCTGAGTTCGCCGTGCAGGGCGGCGGCCGTGAGGCCGGCGCGGCGCAGCTTGTCCGCGACGTGCTCGGTCGCGTATTTCGTGGCGACGAAGACGAGCACGCCGGGCCACGCGTTTTCCTGGACGAGGTGGCGGAGCAGCTGGGTGCGGCGCGGCGCATCGACCTCGATCGCGCGCTGCACGATATCGGGGGCCGCGCTCGCCGGTGCCTCGAGCCGCACGGCATCGCGCAGGAGCGCGGACGCGAGCGTTTGCACCGCGAGCGGGAAGGTGGCGGAAAACAACAGGCTCTGGCGGCGCGCCGGCAGGAGGGAAACGATGCG
>JAZKEV010000101.1:12649-17046 GCA_040386765.1 Verrucomicrobiota bacterium
GCCGAGGTCGAGGAGACGGTCGGCTTCGTCGAGCACAAGGTGCGCGACCTGGGACAGCGAGACGGCGTTGTGGTCGATCAGATCGAGCAGCCGGCCCGGTGTGGCGATGAGGACATCGGCGCCGCCGCCTAGCGCCATCATCTGGGGATTGATCGAGACGCCGCCGTACACGACCAGCGTCTTCAGCGGGGGCGTGATGAAACGCGCAAAACGGCGGAAGGCTTCGCCCGTTTGCATGCCGAGCTCGCGGGTGGGGACGAGGATGAGCGCGCGCGCGAAACGGCCAGGCGGCCGGGCTTTGGCGCGGAGCAATTGCAGCACCGGCAGGGCAAACGCGGCGGTCTTGCCCGAGCCAGTCTGGGCGGAGGCCCAGACATCGGCACCGCGGAGGATAGGGGGAATCGCGCTCGTTTGGATCGGAGTCGGCTCCGTGTAATCGCGCTCCGCGATCGCGCGCAGCAGGGAGACGGAAAGGCCGAGTTGGGCGAAGGTCATGCGGGAGAAATGCGGCTGCCGCTCAAGCAAGGGCGACGACGCGCGGCTGGCCGCAGAATGTAATGAACGGACGAAGTTCGATGCGAATCTTGCGCACGGTGACGGTGCGGGTGGGCGTGGGAGCGTGGGCCATGGCGAGCAGTGGAGCGCAGCGGGGAAAGCGAGTCCATCTTGGCTTTCGTCGGGGCCGGCTCCAACTGATCGCCTGCTATGCACTGCGCGATGGCTGCGCGCGAGGCCTGGGGGCCGCGCACCCGCGCTACGCCTGTCGCGTCGCGAGGCGAAGCCGGTTCCGGTGACGCCACGCTGATCAGCGGTTTTGTCGTTACCGGCGACACACAGAAGAAGGTGCTGTTGCGCGGAGTCGGGCCGGGACTCACGGCCTTTGGCGTGGCGGGCGCGCTCTCGGACCCGCGGCTGCGGATCTTTCGCGGAGCGACGCTCGTGGCGGCAAACGCCGCCCGCAGTGCGGGAGGCGGAGCGGTTGAGCGGGGCTTTCGTGCTCGCCGCGGGCAGCCGCGATGCCGCGCTCGTGCTGACGCCGGCGCCTGGAGTCTACTCCGCCCACGCGTGGCGATTCAAAGACGGCGGGCGGGAATGGCGCCACGCACCGTCGGGAGACTTGTAGTGCGATCGGCCCTACACGCGGCTGCGAGGTCTTCCACCAGGTTGGTGAAGTCCCCCAGATTCGAGGGCTTCACGAGATAACTGTTGGCGCCATTTTCATAGGCCGTGGCGACATCGGCCGGCTGGCTGGAGGACGTCAGCATGAACACGGGGAGATCTCGAAATGCGCTGTTCGAACGCACCCATTTTAGCACGTCCAGGCCGCTCAGATGGGGCATCTTTATATCCAGCAGCAGGACGCGCGGCAAGGGATGGCGCTGGCGATCCGCGTAGCTCCCCGTCCCCTCCAAATAGTGCCTGGCCTCCAAGCCGTGCGTAACCACCACGAGTTTCCCCGGAAACTTCAGCTTGGTGAACGCGCGCTGCATCAGGAACGCATCGTCCTCCGAATCCTCCGCGTAGAGCACGATGGCGGCATCGGGATTCATGATGGATCGGCGGCGGCCAGGTCCAAGGTAAACGCGCTGCCGTGCCCCGGGTCGGAGCGAACGGTGATCGTGCCGCCCATCCGCTCGACCGCCTTGCGGACGATGGCCAAGCCGATGCCCGTGCCATCATAGTGGGTGTGAAGCCGATGGAAGACTGCAAAGATGGTCTCGTGCGCGCTCTCCGGGATGCCGATGCCATTGTCGCTGATGGTGAGGAGGACACGGCCTGCGCTGAGCCGGCCCGAGATCCGGACGGCGGGCCGGATGCCTGGCGCGACAAACTTGAGCGCATTGCCGACCAGATTGGCCACGCACTGCGTGAGAGCCGCGGGATTTGCCAGGACCGCGGGCAAATTACGCTCCAGCACGATGTCGGCAGCGGCGTCGTGGAAAGAGGGATACCCTTCCAGCAGACTGGCAATGAACTCCTGCAGCTCGATGCGCTCCAGCGGGAGGTCGGTGCGGGCGATGCGGCTGTAGACCAGCACATCCTGAATGATGCGATCCATGCGCGAGGCCGCGCGCACAATCCGCCGGATGTAATCCTTGCCGGTGGCGCTCACCTCGCCGCCGCAATCCTCCTCCAGCGCCTGCGCGAAACTTTGCATGGAGCGCAGCGGTCCGCGCAGATCGTGCGAGATACTGTAGGAAAACGACTCGAGCTCCGTGACCGTTTCCTGGAGGCGGGCGGTGCGATCCCGCACGATCTGTTCCAAGGCGCCCGCTTGGTGCTCGAGTTGCGCCTTGGCGTTCTCCAAGTCGGCGATCGTCTGCTGCAAGCGATGTTCCAGTTTCTTGCGCTCGGTAACATCCAGCACCGTGCCCGGCAGCGCAATCGCCCGGCCGGCGCTGTCGCGCAGCACCGAGCCGCGGGCAAACAACCACCGGGTCGCACCCTCCGGGGTAGTCAGGCGATATTCGGTCGTGTAGACCGACCCCTTTTCCAGAACCGCTTGGACTTTCTGCGCGACGTCGCCCCGGTCGTCCGGATGGATGGCCTCGATGTAGCGGGAAATCGGCGAGGCCTGGGCCTCCACCTCCGAGACTCCGAAGAACTGGGCGAGATTGCGGTCGGCCCACACGCGATCCTTCACGACATCCCACGACCAAGTCCCGATGGCGCCGGCGGATAACGCCGAGTCCATGCGGCTCTGAATGTCGAGCAGGTCGCGTTCGAGTTTCTTGCGATCAGTGATGTTGCGCGTGGAGCCAGCGACGACCACGACCGTGCCATCGGGCGCGAAGACAGGACTGAAGATGTACTCGTAGTAGCCCTCCACGCCGGTGGGGCTGATGTAAAGCGTCTCGTCGCGCACGCTCGTCTTGCGATCGATGACCTCCTGGATCTGACGCTGGAGGACCGCGGCGAGCTCCTTGGGGTAGGGCAGCTCGAAGAAATTTTTTCCCACGGCGTCTTCGAGTTTCAGGCCCCAGAGGTCGAGCAGGGCCTTGTTCACGTAGAGGAATCGCCCGTTGCGGTCGAAACTGTAGGCGAAGTCGGCGATGGCCGATAGCGTGGTGTCGAAGACCTTGGCGCGCTCCTGCTCGCGCGCTACGCGCTGCGTGGTCTCGACGACCATGGCGAGAAAGCCGCCCACTTCACCGGCGTCGTTCTCGATGGGATTGTAGCTCCCGGAGAAGAAGGACTCCTTCAGTTCCCCGTTGCGCTTCACCTTCAAGGCGAAGTCGTCGAGCACCACCGCCTCGCCGGCACAGGCGCGCTGGAAGAGGGGTTCAATGCGGTCCCAAAGTTCCGGGAACACCTCGCGCCCGGGCCGTCCGAGCGCGGCGGGATGCTTGTCCTGAATGATGTCGCGGTATCGATCGTTGTAGAGGGCGGTGTGTTCCTTGCCCCAAAAGAGCGCCATCGCCGCGCCGCCGCGCAGCATGAGATTGACGGACGTGCGAAGCTCGGCGGGCCACTGATCGAGCGGCCCCAGGGGCGTCTCCGACCACGCATGCGCCGCGATCAGTTTTCCCAGATCGGTCTGCGATCTAAGCCAGCAGGGCCGAGTACCGCGGACGCCGTCGCGCTCCGCGGCCCGTAAGGACGGCTGACCGGAAAGCTGGGGTTCTGCGGGAGCCATTTAGGCGAGCGAGGAGATGATGGCCGCGAAAGGCAATGGTCGCACTGTAGGGATTTTGGGAGGGCGCGAAACAGAAAAACAGGACGCGATCGCTACGATAGCGTAGCAAGGTGATGGGGGGCGCATTAGCGTGCTGGGCGGGCATCGCTGGTGCGGGTGCGCGTGCCCGAGAGAGGGAAGTCTCGATGCGCATCTCGACCCTTCTTGATCGCCTCTCCCCACTGCATTGGTGCCAAATTTGGGCATTGAAAACTGCTGTTTACCAAGCGCTGAGGTAGGGTCCGACCGAGTAACGAATCGTTCACGTTCAGGGGGACGGTTTGGCGGGACCTTTGCCGGCAGTGACGGGCTTGGGCCAATTTTGCTTCACGAGGGACTTCATCTCGGCGGCGACGGCGGCGAATTTGGGATCGTTCGCGAGATTCTGGTATTCGTGCGGATCGCGGTCGTGGTCGTAGAGTTCCGTGCCGCGCTTGCCTCCGTCCCACTCGGTGTAGCGCCAGCGCTCCGTGCGCACGCTCCAGCCGGGAAACGCGCCGGGCTGCACCTGCGAATAGGCCGCGCGAGACCACGGTGTTTGCGGGTTTTTCAACAGCGGCACGAGGCTTGCGCCCTGCAGATCGGCGGGCGGAGTGAGGCCGGCGAGCGCGGCAAGCGTCGGGTAGAGGTCGATCAACTCGACGGTGCGCGGGCTGGCTTGGCCGCGGACGCCTGCGCCCGGAGCGGCAACGATCAGCGGCACGCGGGCTGATTCCTCGAA
>JAZKEV010000102.1:0-6500 GCA_040386765.1 Verrucomicrobiota bacterium
CGCTGGAGAGCGTGCAGGCATTTGTGGAAGACAAGCGGCCGGACGCCTACGAGCGTTACGTCGATGGGCTGCTGGCCTCGCCGCATTTCGGCGAGCGGTGGGCGCGGCACTGGCTCGATCTCGCGCGCTATGCGGACAGCGCCGGCTATCTCAACGATACGCCGCGACCCTATGCTTACCTGTTTCGCGACTGGGTGATCGACGCGATCAATCGCGACATGCCGTTCGACCGTTTCACGGTTGAACAGCTCGCAGGCGACCTGCTGCCGCAGCCAACACTCGAGCAAAAGATCGCGACCGGCTTCCATCGCAACGCACTCAAGAACGATGAGGCTGGCGCGGACCGGGAGGAAGATCGCTGCAAGGTCGCGGTCGATCGCACGGCGGTGACCGGAGCGGTGTGGCTCGGATTGAGCGTCGGCTGCGCCGAGTGCCACACGCACAAGTACGACCAGATCACGCACCGCGAATTCTACCAGCTCTACTCCTTCTTCAATACCGCGGTGGATCGTGACCTGCCTGCGCCCCGGCCTTCGGAGCTGGCGGAGTACACGAAGAAGATGAAGTCTTGGGAGACCAAGCGCGACGAACTGGAGTCGCCGATGTCAGCCTACCTCTCCACGCTGATCGATGCGAAGGTGCCGGAGTGGGAGAGGACCTTGAAGCTGCCCGAGGCGCGCTGGACGGTGCTGAAGCCACAGGCGGCGACCTTCTTCACCGAGGACGACGAGACGGCGCTGACCGTGGCGGAGGATCACTCGATCGCCTCGCGGCCGGGAGATCCGCTGCGGTCGCGCTTCGTCGTCGAGGCGCGGGTGACCCTGCAGGGCGTCACCGCTTTACGGATCGAGGCCATTGCCGATCCCGGCAAGATGGTGGGCCAGAGCCGGCGCGGCGATTTCGCGCTCTCGGAATTTACGGCGATGGTGAAGATCGGCGACGGCGCGCAACGGAAGCTGGAGCTGGGGGCGGCGCGCGCGGATTTTGCGGCGAAGGGCGGCCAGGCCAGCGAGGCGATCGACGGCGATCTCAACACCGGCTGGAGCGTGGGGCCGCAGCTCAACGAGTCGCACGTGATCGTGTTCGAGCTCAAGACGCCGCAGGATTTTCCGGAGGGTTCGCGGCTCTTCTTCGAGGTGCAGCATCAGGCGACGGGGCTTTTCAGCCGGTTCCGGCTGTCGGCTACGACGGCCGCGGCGCCGGTGGAACCGACGACGCTCTCGGATGCGATCCTGGCGATCTTCGATACTCCGCCCGCGCAACGCTCGCCGGAGCAGCGGTTGAAGCTCGCGCGCCGCTTTGCCGAAACGGCAGACGAGGAGGGAAAGAAGCTGGCCGGCGCGATCTCGGCGCATGAGGGCAAGAAGCCCGGCTTCCCGAAGACGATCGCGCCGACGCTAGCGACCGAGGAGCGAAAGACGCGCATCCACGTGCGCGGCGATTTCCGCAATCCCGGCGATCCGGTGGAGCCGGGAACCCTTACCGTGCTGCATGCCTTCAAGCCGCGCGGAGCCCGGGCCGACCGGCTCGATCTGGCGAACTGGATCGTCGACCCGGCCAACCCGCTCACGGCGCGCGTGACGGTGAACTATCTCTGGAAGCACCTCTTTGGCCGCGGCATCGTGGCCACGGTCGAGGACTTTGGCACGCGGGGCGAACCGCCATCGCATCCCGAGTTGCTCGACTATCTGGCGACGGAGTTTGTCCGCGGAGGCTGGAGTCGAAAGGCGATGATCCGGCAGATCGTGCTATCGGCGACGTATCGGCAGTCATCGACGATGCGCGCGGAGTTGCTCGACCGGGATCCCTACAACACGTTGCTCGCACGGCAAAATCGCACGCGGCTCGATGCCGAAGTGGTGCGCGACACCTTTCTCGCGGCGAGCGGACTGCTCAAGGACACGGTGGGTGGGCCGAGCATTTATCCGCCGCTGCCGGGCTTCGTGACGGCGTTTGGCCGCGACAAAGTGTGGCCGGCGACGGCGAGCGACGACCGCTACAAGCGCGGTCTCTACATCCATCTGCGGCGCAATATCCCTTACCCGATGCTGCTCACCTTCGACGCGCCCGACAGCAGCGCGGCGTGCTTCCGGCGCGAGCGGTCGAATACGCCGCTGCAGGCGCTCACGCTGTTGAACGATCCGGTGTTCTACGAGTGCAGCGAGAAGCTCGGCGCCACGCTGGCGAGCGGGGCGGCCGGGGTGGAAGCGCAGCTTCGGCGCGGCTTCGAGCACTGCATGAGCCGTCCGCCGACGGAAGCGGAGCTGAATGCATTGCGTACGCTGCACGAGGACCAACTGAAACTAACGAATGGCGATCCCAAGGCGGCGATGGTGGCCGCGGCTCGCGTCATCATGAACCTCGACGAATTTATCACGCGCGAATGAACGCTCCGCCCTGCCTCTCCCGTTTCACGCGTCGGGAATTTCTCACGCAAACCGCCACCGGCATCGGTGGGCTCGCGCTGGCCCAGCTCTTTAGCGGCGAGGGACTGCTGGCGGCGACGCCCGGCGCGACGACTGTCCTGCACCACGCGCCCAAGGCGAAGCGCTGCATCTATATTTACCTCGAGGGCGGGCCGAGCCAGATGGATCTCTACGATCCGAAGCCGATGCTCAACAAGCTCGATGGGCAGGCGCTGCCGGACTCGCTGACGAAGAACATGCGCTTTGCCTTTCTCGCGAAGGAGTCGGCGCGCGTGATGGGTTCGCCGCGCACCTTCAAGAGACACGGGAAGTGCGGCATGGAGCTGTCGGACCTGATCCCGCACATCGGCTCGATCGCGGACGACATCTGTCTGATCCGCTCGATGCACACGGATCAGTTCAACCATGTGCCCGGCCAGTTGATGATGAACACGGGCTCCGCGATCTCGGGGCGGCCGAGCATCGGCTCGTGGCTGGGTTATGGCCTGGGCACGACCACGAAAAACCTGCCGGACTTCGTGACCCTCGTGGCGGTGGGCCGTGGCATACCGGGCGGCTCGGCGAGCTGGTCGAGCGGATTTCTCCCGAGCAAATACTCGGGCGTGCTCTTTCGCAGCGAAGGCGCGCCGGTGCTCAACGTCGAAAATCCCGCGGGCGTGACGGATGCGATGCAGCGCCGCAGCATCGAAGCGGTCGCGCAACTGAACGGCCTGCGCAGCGGTCAGGTCGGCGACCCGGAGATCGACAGCCGGATCGCGGCCTACGAACTCGCGTACCGGATGCAGACGGCCGCGCCGGAGCTGATGGATCTGTCGGGCGAGTCGAAAGCGACGCTGGACATGTACGGACTCGATCGCGAGGAGCCCAAGGTCCAGGGCGGCAATCTGGGCGGCACCGGGCTCTTCGGCACGTTTGCGCGCAATTGCCTGATGGCCCGGCGGCTGATCGAGCGCGGAGTGCGGGTGGTAAAGGTCTTCCATGCCTCGTGGGATCACCATAGCCGGATCAATGTCGAGCTGCCGCACAATTGCGCGATGGCCGACCAACCGATCGCGGCGCTGGTGAAGGATCTCAAGCAACGCGGGCTGCTCGAAGACACGCTGGTGGTGTGCGGTTCGGAGTTTGGCCGCACTGCGCTGGGCGAAAACCGGCCGGGCGTCAAAACCGTCACCGGCCGCGACCACCATCCCAATGCCTTCAGCCTCTGGCTCGCGGGCGGCGGCGTGAAGGGCGGGCAGGTCATCGGCGAGACCGACGACATCGCGTGGAACGTGGCCAAGGACCCGGTGCATGTGCACGACCTGCATGCGACGATCCTGCATCTCTTCGGATTCGATCACACGAAGCTGACGTATCGCTTTCAAGGGCGGGATTTCCGTCTCACCGACGTGGCGGGCACCGTGGTACCTAAAATATTCTCATGAACCGTCGTCGGTTTGTCGGAACGCTCGCGGGCGGCGCAGCCTTGGCGGCCCTCGCGAAGCCCTCGTTTGCGGCGGCGGCCGCCGCTGCGGCGACTGCGAAGCGACCGCGGATTCTCCTGCGCGAGGCGCTGCAATATGAGAATATCGGCGATAGCGGACGCGTGCCCGGCACGATTCGACTGCTGTACGATCATATCCCGGGGGCGGAGGTCACGCTCTGGCCGTGGAGCATTCACGAGCGGGAGCGCGAACTGTGGACGAGGACATTTCCGCAATTGAAGATCGTCGAGGGCGATGTGGATGGCAAAGGGAGATCAGCCAACCCAGCGCTCACCGAGGCATGGGCCAAGTCCGATATCTTCATCTGCCCTTCGAAAAACGCGAAGACCTACACCCAGTGGGCCGCGACGGGCCGCGCGTACGGGCTGTTCGGTGCGGCCTTCGATCCCATCACGGACAAACGGACTCGGCCGAGTGGATATACCTTGGCGGAACTCGAGGCGGAGATCGACCGGCTGCCGCCAGGTGAATTCGAGCGTAAGTTTGGAGATCGCGCGCTTTACGAGAAGGCGGCGTTTATCTTTTGCCGCGATACGCTGGGGCTGCGCTTCCTGCAGCGGCAGGGGCTGAAGTCTGCGCGGCTGGAATTTGGTCCGGAGGGAGCCTTTGCCTGCACGTTCCGCGATGAGAAGCGCGCAGAGGCTTGGTTGAAGCGTAACAGTCTCGCCAAGGAGGGCTACATTTGCGTCGTCCCGCGCCTCCGCTACACGCCGTACTATCGGGTGAAGAATCTGCCGCGTTCGGAGGGCGATTATGCGACCGATGCGCTCAACGACAGCACGACGACGCGCGATCACGAGCCGTTGCGCGAGATGATCGTAGCGTGGGTGCGCGCGACCGGGCTCAAGGTCGTTGCGTGCCCGGAGATGACCTATCAGATTCAAACGGCGAAGGAGCAGCTGATCGATCCGCTCCCCGAGGATGTGAAGCGGAATGTGGTCTGGCGCGACACCTTCTGGTCGGCGGACGAGGCGGCCTCGATCTACGCCCGCGCCCGCGCCGTGATCAGCGTGGAGTGTCACTCGCCGATCATCGCCCTCGCGAATAGCACGCCGACCCTGCACGTACGGCAGCCGGTCGATACGGTGAAAGCGCAGATGTTTCGCGACGTAGGCGTGGGAGACTGGCTTTTCGAGATCGAGAAGACCTCGGGCCTGGAATTATGGGAGCGCCTCAAGACGATCCACGACGATCTCCCTGCTGCGAGGAAGCGCGTGGGCGAAGTGATGACTCGCGTCGCCGCTCTCCAGCAGAAAATGGCGGAGGCGGTGCAGCATGCCGTGGTGTAGTCACGGTTACGCTCCAGCTCTTAAACGGCCCGGGAGGGGGATTGGCGCTGAGTTTGGTTCGTCCGCAGCGCGCTACCGGCGTGTCGGGCTTATCGGAGGGCTTCGCCGCCGGTGACTTTGTCCCCGGCGCGTTGCCAGCGGTAGATGAGCGGAAGCTTGGTGCGGTCGAGGTCTTTGAAGAGGGCGGTGTCGGCGCGCTTGGGCAGCTCGAGCTCGGCGAGGCCGGTGGCGTCGCAGTTGAGCCAGCGAGCGTAGGGCTTGAAGTGCTCCGGGCGGCCGATGATGCGCGACCAGCCTTCGGGGAGGGGCGCGGCGGCAGGAGTCTTTTCGAGCGCGACGAAGCAGTAGGGGAGGCTGCGAAGATCGATGCCGGCGCGCTGGCCAAATTTCACCCAGTTGGAATCCGCCTGAATGTTGGCGGGCGGGGACGCGAAGAAGTGGCACCAGTGGCGGGTGTTTTCCTCGGTAAACATGGGGCAGCCCAACTCGTGGGTGCAGGGAGCAACGATGCGGAAGGTGGCGCGGAGTTCGTCGCGGAAGCGGCCGAGTTGGCGGCTGATATCGTGGGTGCCGGGCTCGACCCAGAGGACAGCGTCGGCGCGGGCGATAAGAGCGCGGAGCGAGGCCACGGCATCGGGCGGCAGCTCGTTGAGCACGTGGCTGACGACGAGCAGGCCGATAGGCGTATCCGAAGAGAGGAGACGCGGCGAGGCTTGGGCGGCGGAGACGTTGGGGAAGGCGGCTTGCGCGGCGGTCGCGGCGTAGTCGCACGCGAGGGGCGAGTAGTCCCAGACGGTGAGCGAATCGAAATTATCAGCGCCGAAGAACTGGATTACGCGGCGCGCGGCGACACCGCTGCCGCAGCCCCAGTCGAAGACGTGGCGCGAGGACGGGCGGAAGCCGCGGAGCTTCAGCTCCCGGAGCACGTGGTCCCATTTCCAGCCGATGCGCTCGCCGTAGGTGAAATCGTAAGAAGCGAGGTCGCCTGGAGACTGCCAGTAGGGGCCGGACGCGGCGGAGCCTTGGAGGAAATTTTGGCGAAGGCGGTCGAGGGCGGGCCAGTCGAGCTCGGTCCAGGTCATTTGGTGGGAGAGAAGAGGGCGGAAAAAGGAACGCTAATCTGCGCTAATGGCGGAAGGCAGGGCGTGGCGGAAGGGTGCAGGCTTCGCCTGAGCGGCGAAGCGGGTGCGCTGGAGCGCGAGCGGCGAAGTGGCGGAGTGGCGGATGAAAAGGCACTAAGCGCGCGGGAGATAGGCGTGGCTCGCGGGCGGGCGGGTTAGGTGAGCGAGAGGTTGAGGTGC
>JAZKEV010000103.1:0-6653 GCA_040386765.1 Verrucomicrobiota bacterium
GTGGCGCTCAGGCCTTCGGTGCGTTCGAGGAAAGCGAGCACGCCGGCGTCCACATCCCCGCAGCGGGTTCCCATGATGAGACCTTCGGCGGGGGTGAATCCCATGGTCGTGTCCATCGATCGGCCGTGGTCCACGGCGCAGAGCGATGAGCCGTTGCCGAGATGACAGCTCACCAACCGCAGCTCGTTCGGCCGACGTTGCAGAAACTGCGCGGCGCGCAGGGCGACGTAGTGATGTGAGGCTCCGTGGAAGCCGTAGCGGCGCACGCCCTTCTTCTCATAGAGCTCGTAGGGCAGGCCGTAGAGATAGGCGTAGGCCGGCAGCGTGTGGTGAAAGGCCGTATCGAACACCGCCACGTGAGGCACGGCGGGAAACAGCCGGCGCATCTCGCGAATGCCGGCGACGTTCACAGGATTGTGCAGCGGTGCGAGCGGGTTGAGCGCCTCGATCTGCGTCAGGACTTCGTCGGTGATGACCGTTCCTTCGGTGAACTTCTCGCCGCCGTGCACGACGCGATGCGCGACCACGCTCACTTCACTTGCGCCACTGATGGCGCCGGTCTCCTTGGAGGTGAGTTCTGCCACCATCGCCTTGAACGCGTCGGCAAAGTCGCCTCTCGGCAGGTCGCGTTCGACCTCGCCCGCCGGTCCGCGATGCGCGAGTTTGGTGCCGTCGATGCCGATGCGCTCGACCTGCCCGCGCGCTTGGCGTGATTCGTCCGCCGTGTCGTAAAAGCAGTACTTGAGCGATGACGAGCCGCAGTTGATGACGAGGATTTTCTCCGGCCGCTCGCCCTTCAGTTTGAGTCCATAGGGGTCGTCACCTTGTTGCAGGGCCGAAGCCGCTTTCGCCGGGTCACTCAGGATCGCCTTGAATCGTTCCGCGATCGTTCGCGAGATCACCTGCACGGCACCCGGTTGGGCCACGATGATCGATTGGAACAGCGACACCGGAATCAACAGCACGTCACTGCGCGAGTCGGCGATGAGGTCCGCCAGCACCGGCTCGCCGGTCATCAGCGCGATCTCCCCGAAGGTGTCGCCCGCATTCAAGTGTCCCAGCAGTTGTCGCGTGCCGCCATCGCCGAGCACCGATGCCGCCAACGCGCCGCTCAAGACGACGCCGAAGTGAGTCGCTTCCTCACCCCGGTGGGCAATCGCCTGATGGGCCTCGTAAGATTTCGTCTGCGATCCTTCTACCAAGGTCTGCAGGCGTTCGACGGCAAAGTCCTGGAACGGCTTAACCTTCTCTTTTAGGAATGAAACAACGGCAGGAGTGTTCATGGAGCCTTGATGGATCGGCGGGAAATCGATCGAACGCGCACGCGCTAATCCTCAAGCCACACTCGCGCTTGGGCCTCCGGGTTGGAGGGGAAGAACTTCACCGGCGCGCGGCGGAAGCCTGCACCGGCAAAGGCCAGCGCTTCCGTCTCCCAGCCCGGGTCGCCGATGATGGCGATTCGTTCGATCTCGTGACTGTGCGAGAACAAGAAGTCGAGATCACCCCAGTCCGCGCCGGCTTCCCAACCCGCGAAGTCCTTTTCGAGGAAGGCCAGAAGGCGCGGCTTCACGCCGGAGTCGATATCGAGGGCCGCCAAATCCTGAGCTTTTGCGAATTCGGATCGCAGCAATGTGCCGCTGAGATGCAGAACGTAGGTGTTGTTGGCTTCACGTTGGATGGTCGCAGGCATGGTCGTATCGGTTGGTTGTGGATTCAGGAAAGCCGCTCCGGCTGCCCGGTCGTGGCGAGGACCGAGCGCCACCAGCCGCTCGCGGGGTCGAGTCGTTTGGTGTGGGTGGCGAGGAGCTCGATGGGGACGTGGATGAAGCGCTCGTGCAGGAAGCCGATGACGACGCCCGTCTTGCCGGCCATCGCGGCGTGGACGGCGTGGCGCGCGAAGAGATCGCAGAGCAGCGCGTCTTCGCAGTTGGCCGGGCGGCTGCGGACCTGGTAGCTCGGGTCGAAGTAACGCACGACGACAGGAGTGCCTTCGGCCTTGAAGAACGCCTCGATTTTCCCGCGCAGATACGGGCCGATGTCCTGGAGCTTCACGTTGCCGGAGGCGTCGCGTGCGCTGGCGTCGGCAGCGAGCAGATCCTGCCCCGCGCCCTCCGCAACGGCGATGACCGCGTGTGATTTCACGAGCATCCGCTGCTTCAACGCGGCGAGAAAAGCATCGAGAGAAAATGGCACCTCGGGGATGAGAGCGAAGTTCACGTCCTGACTCGCGACGACCGCGCCGGCGGTGACGAAGCCCGCGTGACGCCCCATGAGTTTTACCAGCCCGATCCCCCCCGGTACGCTGCACGCTTCGGTATGCGCGCAATCAAGCACACGCGCCGCTTCCTCGACCGCACTGAAAAATCCGAAGGTGCGCGAGACGAAGCCGACGTCGTTGTCGATGGTCTTCGGCACGCCGACGACCGACAGCGCGTGCCCGCGTTTGCGCGCTTCCTGGTAGAGATCGTTCGCGCCGCGCTGGGTGCCATCGCCGCCAACGGTGAAGAGGATGTTGATGCCACGCGCGATGAGGTTGTCCACGGCCCTGCCGATGTCCACCGGCCCGCGCGACGAGCCGAGGATCGTGCCGCCTTTTTGATGAATGCCACCGACGAACTGCGGCGTGATCGTCACCGGCTCCACGCCGCATACCGGATCGAGCCCGCTGTAACCTCCGCGAAAACCGAGCACCTGGGCGACGCCGTATCCGTAGTGGAGTTCGAGAAAGAGCGAGCGGATGACGTTGTTCAGCCCCGGACACAGGCCGCCGCAGGTTACGATGCCCGCGCGCGTCTGCTGCGGATCGAAGAACAGCTTCGCCCGTGGCCCCGCCAGCTCGAAATGAATGCCCGGTTCCGCCCCGACTTCGATCCGCTCGGGGATGCGGACATCGTCGCTGACCGTATGGCTGAGCGTCGAGGCAAAGCGCGGTTCGCCGAGGGTGGGAGTGTTCATCGGACAGTTCTACGACTCGCAACATGTACCAACCGCGCCTCCGCAGGCTATGATACCAAGGTTCAATTGACGGCGGGCTGTCAGATCGAAACTCTGACGTTCAATCCCATGATGTTCCCGACCTACTTCGATACGTTGAAGTGCCGAGTCTCCCAGTGCGGGAGATGATTGCCCTCATGCAGCGCGCCCGCGGCACAAAAGAGGTCCCGATTTCAATCAACACCAACCGCCCCCGCCATGCACCAAACCGTTGTCTTCGACACCAAATCCTACGACCGCGAGGCTCTCCAGCGCACCTCCGACGGGCTCGATATCGAATGGCGCTTCATGGACTGCCGCCTCTCCGCCGAAACCGCGGTGGCGGCCCAGGGAGCGCAAGCCGTCTGCACCTTCGTGAATGACCGCTTGGACCGCCCATGCCTCGAAGCACTTGCGAAGCTCGGCGTGAAGCAGGTCGCGCTGCGGTGCGCCGGCTTCAACAGCATCGACCTTCCCGCCGCGAAGGAACTCGGCTTCTCCGTCACGCGCGTTCCGGCCTATTCACCGTATGCGGTTGCCGAGCACGCCGTCGCCTTGCTCCTCGCGCTCAATCGCAAGATCCCACGTGCCAACAACCGCGTGCATGACCTGAACTTCGCGCTCAACGGCCTCGTCGGCTTCGACCTGCACGGCAAGACCGCAGGCATTCTCGGCACCGGAAAAATCGGCCGCGTCGCCGCGCAGATCTTGCGCGGGTTCGGAATGCGGGTGCTCGCTTTTGATCCGTTCCCGTCGGTCGAGTGGGCGCAGCAGCACGGCGTCGAATACACCGACCCCCGCACCATCGCGAAGGAGTGCGAAGTCATCTCGCTGCACACCCCGCTCACGCCGGAGACCCATCACATCATCCGCCGCGAAACGCTCGAGCTGATCAAGCCGGGCGCAATCCTGATCAACGTCAGTCGCGGCGCGCTCATCGACACCAAGGCGCTGATCGAGGCGCTCAAAACCGGCCGCCTCGGTGGCGTGGCGCTTGATGTCTATGAGGAAGAGGAAGGGGTCTTCTTCGAGGATCTTTCGGGCCAGATCCTGCACGACGATGACCTTGCGAGGCTGCTCACGTTTCCGAACGTGATCATCACCGCCCACCAGGCCTTCCTCACGCACGAAGCCCTCGCCGAGATTGCCCGCGTCACCACCGCCAATCTCACCGCCTTCGCCAAAGGTCAGCCTTTCTTGCCCGAGACGGCTCTGACGTAGCTCCGTCGGCGATCATCCCAACCCTGACTTCGACATGAACGATCCAAGCTTCGGGCAAAGTGACATCGTCAGGCTCAGCGACGAGGACGCTTCCGTCGCCCTCCTCGAACGTGCCGTCCTCGGCCTGTGGGATGTTGTCAATGACCTCACCCGCCTCCGCCGCACCACCCGGCAAAACTACCGCGTGACCATCTTTGGCTCCGCGCGCATCAAGCCCGGCACTCCCTTGTATGAAGAGGTGAAGAAGCTCGCCGCCGAGCTCACCTCGATGGGCTGCGACATCCTCAGCGGCGGAGGGCCCGGACTGATGCGGGCGGCGAATGAGGGCGCGCATTCCGTCGATCCCGAGGGGCGGGGCCGTTCCATCGGAATCAATATCGAGCTGCCTTTCGAGCAACAGATCAATCCCTTCGTCAGCCAGGCCTACGGGCATCGCACCTTCTTCTCGCGGCTGCATCATTTCATGATCGCGTCCGATGCCATCATCGTCATGCCCGGCGGGATCGGTTCGCTGCTGGAGATGTCGCTCGCGTGGCAACTCCTCCAGGTCCGCAAGCTCGACAACACGCCGCTCATCCTCGTCGGCAAGATGTGGGCCGGCCTGGTCGATTGGGCGCGCAACGCGATGCTGATTGAAGGCAGCGAGCTCGCCAGCGACGTCGATTTCGAGATCCCGCGCTGCGTGATGACGATTGACGAAACGGTTGCACTGATCCGTGAGAACCGCACGGCGTGGCTTTCCTCGCAATCGACCCGATTGCCTTCTTCCTCGCCGCCCGTTGGGTCCGGCACGCAACCCTGACACCTCATGCCGGATAAATTTCCAAGGCGGCTTGCCAACCTGACGCTGCTCGGCGCCGCCTGCGCGCTCAGTGCCTGCGGTGGTCTGCCCAAAAATGGCGATCGCATGCCTTCGTCCGCGATGACCGGCAACGGGCGCACCCGGTTGGCGGTAGCCGTGCGGCCGGACGTCGCAGCGCACCCGGGCAAGTCCGGCCTGCACCCGCTTGCGGACGGCCGGGACGCCTTGGCCGCACGGCTGGCCTTGGCGGATGCGGCGCAACGCAGCCTCGATGTGCAGTATTACATCTGGCACAAGGACATGGCGGGCGAGGTCCTGATGGAACGCCTGTTCCGCGCGGCCGATCGCGGCGTGCGGGTGCGTTTGTTGCTCGACGATCTCGGCACGATGCCTTCCGACGCGACCCTGCTGGCCATCGATAGCCATCCGAACGTCGAAGTGCGTATGTTCAATCCCGTCGCCCTGCGTTCGCCCCGCCTGGTCGGGGTGATCGCCGACTTCTCACGCATCAACCGGCGGATGCACAACAAGTCCTTCACCGCCGACGGGCAAGTCGCCATCGTCGGGGGGCGCAACATCGGCAACGAATACTTCGCGGCCAGTGAGGTGGCGAATTTCGCCGATCTCGATGTGGCGATGATCGGACCGGTGGTGAACGAAGTTTCCGCTGACTTCGACCTTTACTGGAATCACCAGGCCGCGATTCCGATCGCCGCCCTTTCGCGCCAAAACACCACGCCCGAGGAGTTCGCAGCGAAGCGGGCGAGACTCAGCGAGCGCCATGACACCGCGGCGCACTCCGACTATGCGGCGAGCGTGCGCGACAGCGGGTTTGCCCGGCAACTGAGGAAAGGCGCGGTGAGCTATTCCTGGGGGCGCGCAGTGATGTTGTCCGACCATCCCGACAAGGTGCTCACTTCCGCCGCCACGACGGATACTCACCTCGCTCCCAAGCTGCGCGAAGTCGTCGCGGCCACGGACCGCGAGCTGTTCCTTGTCTCGCCGTACTTCGTGCCGGGGAAGCAAGGCGTCGCGCTTCTTGCCGCCGTGCGCCAGCGCGGGGTTCGCGTGGTCGTCATCACCAATTCACTGGCTTCCACCGACGGGATTCCGGTCCACGCCGGCTACCAGCGCTATCGCAAGCCGCTGCTCGAGGCCGGCGTCGAACTCTACGAGATGAAGCCCACCGCCGGGGCATCGCGCGGGCGGCGATCGGGCGGCTTGCGCGGATCAAGCGGCGGATCAAGCGCCGCGAGTTTGCACGGGAAGACTTTCGCCTTCGACCGCAAGATCGGTTTCATCGGCTCCTACAATCTCGACCCGCGCTCGAGCAAACTGAACACCGAGATGGGCGTGCTGTTCGACATTCCGGAATTGGCCGCGCGACTGCCCGCGACGCTTGAGCGCCGAATCGATCATGACGCGTATCGCCTCGAACTCGCGGACGGCCACCTCGTGTGGGTGACGCGCGAGGGCGACACGGAAGTGCGCTACCACTCCGAGCCCGGTGCCAGCCACTGGAAGCGCTTCAAGGTCGGGGTGCTGAGTCTCCTTCCGATCGAGGGCCTGCTTTGATTTCCCCATTTTATGAATGCCACATTTCCCAACCACAAAACCAAGATTGTCGCCACCATCGGACCGGCGTCGGAGTCACCGG
>JAZKEV010000104.1:0-7466 GCA_040386765.1 Verrucomicrobiota bacterium
CTACCAGCACGCCGTCGCCGTCCTCATGGCCGTCATCTCCTACGACACCGGCAAGCGTACGACCTACGACCACGCCAAGCGGAAGATCACCACGGCATAATCCCATCGCGAACGGCGGTCGTTCCCGCCCTCCAAATCTGCGAAAGGCGCGTCATCACGACGCGCCTTTTTATTCCCCATCGCCGCCTCCATCGATCCGAGTGGAGGCGCGGTGCCCTCACCGTGCGGGATATGGCCTACGCACGCCAAAGCGCAGTCTTGTGCACTGCCTTTATCCGCGCCATCTGCGTAATCCGCGGTCACTCATTGATCGGATTGAGGCACGCACATCCGCAGTAAGGCAGAAATGCACCGCGGATCACGCGGATGTCGCGAATAGCAGAAGCCGGCTCGCGCGCCAAAAGCACGAGGCGCCACCAAGCTCTACCGCTCCGTACGACGTCTCCTTACGCCTCCGTCTTCGGCTTCTCCGGCTCCTTCACCTTCTCGTCTTCCGTCCGCAGCGGCAGCTTCAATTGTTTCACCTCGGCCGCGCCCGTGTCGAACGGCGGGCCGGTGCCCGCGGTGTCCGTCGGCATCGGCGGAAATGTTTCCCGCCGCCGCCTTGGTTTATCGCGCCATGTGCCGTGGATCACGGCATAGCCCACCGCGCCGCCGACCATGCCCACCACTGCCCCGCCCAGATAGAGCGACATCACATCGCGCACCGTCAGCAGATTGCGCCAGTTGCCCTTGAACTCGTCCATCTTGCTCAGGATATGCATCTTCCCCTGTACTTCCCGCCACACCTTCTTCGGCGGTGCGCCGCGCACGAGCTCGCCGACGAAGTAGCACGCCGGCAGATGCACCGTGGCCGTAAAGGGATTGGAGAGAAACTGCAGCCCGATGCAGAGGAGCAGATTCCCGCGGATCAGCAGCGCGGCCAGACACGCGAAGATCGATTGCCCTGGCAGAAACGGGATCACGGTGATCGGCCAGCCCACCAGCCACGCCCGCGCGAGTGATTCGCGCGACGGACTCCACAGCCCCTTCGCCAGAATACGATCGCCCAGCCACGAGTGGAGAAACGTACCCCTCATCCGGCTGCGGGACAGCCGGCGACGATGCATCCAACGCAGAACCCAATACGGCAGGCGCACGAGTTGTAACCGTATCGATTACGCCGCGCGCCCCGGCCGAGCCGCCGGACACTGTGAACAGGCAAAAATCATCTCGAGGTAACGCAACAAGCTGGGGGGGTTGGTCATCTCCCGCCGACAATTGCTGCGGCCCTGAAGCGAGTCAATCGGGAGCTGCTACGCATCCATCCGGTTACTACGCCCTTGGTCACCCGTCGGAGGCTGCCCGCCTCCTGCTACGCCTTACTCCGCCTCCAGGGAGAGCACGTACTTCCCTTTGTAAAATTTGTGCGTCGCGATGTAGCGGCCCAGGCGCTCGTCCGCCTCCAGCTCGTAGCCCAGCTCGGTTTTGAGTCGTTCAGCCTCCGCCCGCAAATCCTCCAGGGAAGCATTTTCCTTCAATACGAGGTGGTCGTTGCCGTTGATCTGATGCTTTACCAACTTCACGGCGCCTAGCGTGAGAAAAATTTCACGGAAAGCAAAGACCCAACTCCCGCTTTAATACGGGCTTGAGCGGGAACCCTTCCGCGAAACAGCGATAAAACCGCAGCATTTGGCAGGAGGATCAAGCGGGACGGGAAAATCGCAGCCCACTCTTTCCGATCTTTCCGATCACCCTGTTCAAGTGGTTTGTAATGGGACGAGCCAAGGCTCGTAGCGCAGCGCCCGCTCGGCTCTCGCGCCATTCCCGCCCTACACTCGTCCCGCCGCCGCATCTGCGACCGCTTCCTCCGGCCGCGCCACGTCCGCGTTCCCCGCCAGCGGCAGCTCGAACCAGAAGCGGCTGCCGGTAATACCGTCGGACTCCACCCCGACCGTGCCATGCATGCGCTCGACCGCCTTGCGCACGATCGCCAGCCCGATGCCCGTGCCTTCGTAGTTTTTCTCCGGGTGCAGCCGCTCGAACATCCGGAAGAGTTTTCCCTGCACGTCCGGCAAGATGCCGATGCCGTTATCGTGAAACCACACGCGGACACGTGAGCCCCGGCGCTCGGCCCCCACCACCACGCGCGGCCGCTTGCCCGGCGCCACAAACTTCACCGCGTTGGTCAGCAGATTGGAAACGACCTGGGTGAGCGAAGGCTCGTGCGCGAGCACGTCGGGCAGCGTGCCGTTCACGACGATATCCGACTTCTCCGGATGGAGATCGGGGTACTGCTGCGCTACCTCGTACACCAGCTTCTCCACCGAGACCGGCTCCAACTTGACCTCGCGGCGCGTGATCCGCGTGTACGTCAGCAAGTCCTGGATCAGCCGGTCCATGCGGTGGCTGTTGTGCAGGATGCGCTGCAGCATGGTGCGGCCGCCGTCGTCGAGCTTGTGCCCCTGCTCTTCCAAAAGAGCTTCCGCATAGCCGCACATCGCGCGCGTCGGCGCCCGCAGATCGTGCGACACCGAGTAGGAAAATTCCTCCATCTGGTCCACTGCCAGCTGCAGCGAGGCCGTGCGTTCGTCGACGAGCGCCTCCAGCGCCTCCGCTCCGCGCTGCCGCTCGATCGCAAACGCCACCTGGCTCGCGATCGTCTCCACGGGGCGCAGTTCCGCCATGGTGAAGGTGCGCGGCGTATTGTAGTACACCATGAACTTTCCGATCAGCCGCTTCTGGTGCTTGAGCGGGACAAAGGCCAGCGCGCGAATGCCCTCCCCTTGCAGGGCCTGACGCAATTTCGGCTCGAGGTTGGCCTTCGCGACATCGTCGATCCACAGCGGCTGGTAGTCCTCCTCCGCCGCAGACCACGGTGAATGTCCCTCCACCTGCTCGCGATAGGCCTCCGACAAGCCCCGCGACGAAGTAAACCGCATCACGCCCTCCGCATCGGCGAGCAGGATCGCCGCGCGCTCCGCCTGCTGGCAGCGGAGCATCGCGCCGATCGCCGCATCGTAAATCTCCGGCAGCGCTTCCGCCCGGTTGACTGCCGCCACGAGATCATAGAGTGCATGCTGCTGCGCTTCGATGCGTTTTCGCTGCGTGATGTCGCGCGCGATTTTGGAGGCGCCGATCACTTTGCCGTCCGCCCCGCGCACGGGCGAGACAGAGATCGAGAGAGGAATGAGGCTACCATCCTTTCGCCGCCGCATCGTCTCGAAGTGCTCCACCCGTTCGCCTTTCCGGATGCGGGTGATGATCGAGAGTTCCTCGCTGATCCGGTCCTGCGGAATGAGCAGCGTGATCGACTTGCCCACGATCTCCGCGGCCGGGTAGCCGAAGATGCGCTCCGCACCCGCGTTCCAGCTGGTGATGATGCCCGTGAGATCCTTGCTGACGATCGCGTCCTCCGAAGATTCCACGATGGCCGCGAGGCTGCGGCTGGCCGCCTCGGCCCGCCGCTGATTCTCCAGCTCGCGCTGGAGCGCCTCGTTGAGCAGGGCATTGTCGCGCTCGCGCTCCTCGAGCCACCGCGCCGATTTCCGCATGGCATCGGCCACAAAATCGGTTTCCTGGAGGCCGCTCGGCCGCTCGCGGGGCATCTCGCCACGACCGAGCGCATTCGCATCGGCCACGAGCGCATCCACCCCATGCACCAGCGCGCGGCCCGTCCACAGCGCGATGAAGATCGCCGCCGCCATCAACACCGCCGAGATGCCCACGCCCATGATCAATACCTCTCGCGCCGGAGCAAACAGCCCGGCATGGGGCGCGCCGACCGCAACGGTCCAGCCCGACACAGGCGCCCGCGAGTAGGCCGCCAGCACATCCATCCCCTCCAGCGTGGTGCTGCGGTGCATGCCCCCGCTGCTCGTCCTCATCGCGGCGAGGATGTCCGGCGTCGCTTTCTTGCCCACATAGCGGTCTCCATTCGGCCGCCGCGCCGCGATCGTGCCCGTGCGATCGAGGATGGAAACCACCATGCCGTCTGCAAAACGCTCGACCTTCAAGACCTCCGCAAACGCGTCGGATTTCATCACATAAGCGAGGACGTAGCGGAGCTTCCCCTCGCGTATCACCGGCATCGCCACAAACAGCACAGGCTGCTCGGAGAGCGTCCCGGTGATGAGATTCGAGACGTAAGTTTTTCCGCTCTCCAGCGTCGCGCGAAATTCTCCGTCGATTTCCTGCTTCGGCAGCGCCTGCCCGGCCGGCGCGCGCGTGTTCATCAGTTGCTGCCCCTCCGCGTCCAGCAGCACGAGCCATGCGCCCGTCCTGAGGTCGAGCGCTCGCGCCGTCCGCTCGAAAGTCGCGATATCCCCCGTGGTCAGGGTCCGGGCCGTCACCATCCCTCGCAGAAGCCATTCCTTTTCGGCGACCTGATGATCGACGATGCTGCCCAAGGCCCGTACGACGGACGACAATTGTCGGGCAACGGACGCCCGTTCGTTCCGATACGTCTGCCACACCAGCAACGCCACCAGGACAGTCGCGGGGATGGCGATCGCGAGCACGAGCGCCACCAAGCGACGCCGCACGGAACTACGGAAAAATTGAATCAGGGAAGCCATCGCTGGAACGAAGAGGCAGCAGCCGCCCCTCCTGGGCAACACGACGCCTCGCTCACCATGCGTCAACGTTTCCGCCCGACAACACCCGTCTCATAGGAACTCTTCCGATTCGCCTCCCGGAAATATCCCCGATGCGACCCAGGCGGCGCTGCCGCAGCGGTTTACCGCCCGCAGCAGTGCTTGTATTTCTTTCCGCTGCCGCACGGGCACGGATCGTTGCGACCGACCTTGGGGGCGGCTTTCGCCGGCGCCGGGCCCGTACGTACGGCGCGCGTATAGAACCACGCCCCGTCCTTCTTCACGAACTCCGACTTCTCGTGCAGCGCCTGCTCCCCACCGTCTGTCTGGTAGTACGCGCTGAAATCCACAAACGCCTTGTCCGCCGTCGCGCCCGGCTCGTGGGCATTGATCGTGAGCCGCGTCCAGGTGACGTCCTGCGTCTCGCCCGTTTCCTCGACATACGGCTTCTTCGCCGTCTCGAGATCGGAGAGATGCAGGTGCTTGTAATCGCGAATCACGTGCGCCGTGAAACGCGAGCGCATGAGCTCTTCCGCATTCGCCGCCACGCGCTTCTTCTCGATCACCGGCTGGCAGCACTCGCCAAAGGTCTTCCCGCTGCCACAGGGGCACGGAGCATCGGCAGTCGGCACGGGACGTGAAACGGAAGGAGTCGTCATCTGCGGAAACGGTGCGAACCCCACGCCCGCAGGCGAGCGCGAAGATTGGCACCAAATAGATTCATGAAATCCCGCCGTCTGCGCTTAGAGCGGAGGCGCGGTGCCCCCAACCTGCCAATTGTCGCCTGCGTACACCCTTTCCCGCACGCTGAGAGCACCGCGCCTCCATCTCAAACTTCGCCCTCGTTTGCGCCCTCCTATCAACGTCCTTTAACGCTGGGATGGCGACGCGTGCCCTATCACGCTCACGGCACCGAGCCCGGCATCGGCTCCCGAAACGGCGTGCCCTTCTGCTGCGTCTTCTCGTTGTAGCGCATCAATGCCCGCTCCGACTCGCGCTTCATTTCCGGCGAGACCTTTCCATCGATCTCCATGAGGCCAAAAAGACCTTTCATCTCGAGATTTCGCTCTTTGCGGAGGTCGTCTTCGCGGATCTCTTTCTTTATATAACCATTGGCGAGGAGCGGCCCGCCGAGTCCGGGATATTTTTTCCGCATCATCTCCTCCACGCCCTTTTTGGTGAGGAGATGCCGTTCCTTGAATTCGTGGTCCTTCTCCTCCGTGACCAAATACGGCGCCATTTGCGTCGCGCCCGACCCATCGTCCCCGCCGAGCGTCGAGACCGGGGGACGCGGCGGTAGCGCGGCCACCGCCTGCTGCACCGCGCGACCAAGCCTCGCCGCCATCTCCGGTGACGTCGCGCGGCGCGCCGGGCCGGGCGTGGTTTCCGGCCTCGCGGCCTTCGGCGCAAAAATCTCTGGCACACCCGAAGCCAGTGCAGGCCTGGGCACTGGCGCGGGAGCAGACGTCGAAGTCGGAGTCGGAGTTGGTGCTGAAGTTGGCGTCAGCGCTGGAGTCGTTGCAGAAAACGGCGTCTGACCAGAAGCGGTATCCTGCACAGACACCGGTTTCGGAACGTCCGTTGTCGTGGTCGACGTTGGCGTCTGCGTGAGAGTCGGAGTCGACGGCTCAGCCGCGCGAGTCACCTCGCATCGACTCACAGCCAAAACCGCAACAATCACCACAGCACGCATGGACAAGGGGTAGGGCTACTGGAGAAACCGCCGACACCCCGCAGGTTCCGCGATTTTACGCGCTACCGCGTCGACAGCCATGCGTCTCGCCTCCCACACTTTCATCTCTTTTGCATCCCATGCGCTTTTTCCCCACTCTCCTCGCGCTCGCCCTGCTCCTGCCGGCCCTCTCCGCCGCCCCCGTCGACGACCTCTACAAGCACGGACCCGACTCCCAGCCGCAGCCCGGCGTGCCGCAAGGCAAGGTCACGGAATGGGCCAGGCTCCCCAGCGAAGCCTATCCCGGCACGCTCCACGACTACTGCGTCTACGTCCCCGCCCAGTATAATCCCGCGAAGCCCGCCGCGCTGATGATCTTTCAGGATGGCCAGGCCTGGCTCCGCCTTACGGGCGACTACCGCACACCCTACGTCTTCGACAATCTCATCTACCGCCGCGAAATGCCCGTCACCATCGCGGTCTTCATCAACCCCGGCCGCAAGCCCGACCAGCCCGAGGCCAACGCCAAGGATTGGGGCGACAAATCCGGCAACCGCCCGCAGGAGTACAACGCCCTCGACGACAAATACGCCCGCGTGATCGTGGACGAGCTCCTCCCCATCCTCGCCAAGAGCTACAACATCTCATCCGACCCCAAGGACCGCGCGCTCGCCGGCGCCAGCTCGGGCGCCATCGCCGCCTTCACCGTCGCGTGGCATCGCCCCGATCAGTTCAGCAAAGTGATCAGCACCATCGGCAGCTTCGTAAACCTCCGCGGCGGCCACGTCTACCCCGACCTCATCCGCAAAAGCGAAAAGAAGCCCATCCGCATCTTCCTCCAGGATGGCCTCAACGATAACCGGGGCATCCGCGGCGAAGGCGCCGCGGCCACCTACAATGCCGACCGCGACTGGCACGCGCAAAACCGCAAGATGGTCGCCGCCCTCACCGAGAAAGGCTACGACGTGAACTTCACCTGGGGCATCGGCAGCCACTCCAGCAAACAGGGCGGCGCAATCCTCCCCGACATGCTCCGCTGGCTCTGGCGCGACTACCCCCGCCCCGACGCCTCGGATATGCCCACCCGCGCCCCCTTCACCGTCGAAGGCGCCCCCGTCCACTCTGCACCCGCGGCCAAGTAACCTCTCTCGGCCCAGATTTATACCACTTACTAATCGAAATCAGACTTTGACACAGAGATCACCGAGGGAGGAAGAGAA
>JAZKEV010000104.1:7476-11151 GCA_040386765.1 Verrucomicrobiota bacterium
CTCTCACATCTGCGAATCCCGCGGAAGCCCAAACGCAGTTGTGCTCTCCTGATGCTTTTGGACTCTATCCACAGATGACACAGCTGGGATTTTATCTGTGTCTATCCGTGCAATCTGTGGCTAAAATGACTCCGGTTGACTCTTGGAAAAGTCTAAATCCAAGGAGGGATTGGCATCAGACAGTGGCCGCTTCTTTGCGCCTTCTGCGCCTTTTTGCGGCCAAGGTATTTACCGCCTCACTTTAACAACGCCTGCACCTCCGCCAGCGCCTTCGACTCCGCCGTCGTCTGGGTGCCATCGACCTCCATCAGATCGGCCGCGAGCCGGAGGGCCATGTCGCGCTCCTTCTCCCCCGGCAGACGCGCCTTGATGCTCTGCAGCAGCACCACCCGCGCCGCCGGGTCGCTCAAAGCCCGTGTCACGGCGCCCGTCGACTTCGCCTCATACGACTCGTACGAAATCAAAGGCGACCAATCGAGCGTCTGCGCCGCAGCCTCGATGAACTCGTCCTCGCTCACCGCAATGTGCTTGTCCGCATACATGCAGAAATGGAGCAGATCCACGATCGCCTCGCGGGCCGGTTGGGAAAGACCATCCTTGGGCGTATCGGCGGACTGAAAGAGCTTCTTGAAGGGCATAAAGAACGCGTAGCCAGAGCCCGACCGGGATACAAGCCCAGCCGCCAACGACCGGGGCTTGCCCTCGCCCGGACGCTGGGCCATGAGTCGCCGAATTCATGGCGAGAACGTATCACCTCTCCTCCTGCCTCTGCTTCAAGGACTCCGCGTCGTATCTTCAAGAGTGGCTGGCCTACTACACCTGCCTGGGGGTGGAGCACTTCTACCTGTATAACAACGACTCCTCCGACGATTTCATGCCGCCCCTGCGGCCCTACCTCGCCGCGGGCCGCGCCACGCTCCTCAATTTTCCCGGCCGCGCCCAGCAGCAAGCCATGTACGAGCACTGCGTCGCGACGTACGGCGGCACCACACGCTGGCTGATGTTTTGCGACGACGATGAGTTCCTCATGCCCACGCAGGACATCTCATTGCCTGCCGCCTTGGAGCCCTACGAGCGCTTCGCCGGCGTGGCCGTCTGCTGGATGCTCTATGGTTCGTCCGGCCATCTCACGCGCCCGCCGGGTCTGGTCGTCGAAAACTACATCCGCCGCTTCGCCGTGCCCGACCAGCACATCAAGTGCGTCATCGATCCGTCGAAGATCCTCCGCCCCCAGTTGGTCGGCCATCAGTTCGAATGCGTGGCTGGCCAGGTCGTCGTCACCGATGAGTTCGAACCCGTGACCGGCCCCTTCCACCACAAGCCCTCCGCTTCCAATCTCCGCATCAACCACTACCTCACCAAATCGCGCGAGGAAATGGTGCAGCGCCGCTCGAAGCGCACGGTCAACACCGGCGAAGTCTCCTCCCTCCCCATCGACGAGTGGCTCAAGCTCGAAGCCGGCTGGAACCACCTCGAAGACCGCCTCGGCCAGCGCTACACCGCCCGGGTGACCGCGGCGTTGCTGTAAGGTAACGGCGGTCGTCGCTGACCGCCATCCATCGCCACACGAAAAGGGGTGAAACTAAAAGCAGATCACCCTCATGGATGTTTGGTAAATGACCCGCCGCCGTGGTAGGCAGCCAGCTTGCAACTATTTCCCAGATCGTGATTCCGAGGTCCTCCTTTTCTTGAAAAGATGTCCGCGCTTCGCCGATCAGGCGAAGCCTGCACCGCCTTGTCCGCCGCCATCACCTCTGAAAATTAGCGCAGATTAGCGTTCCCCGTCTCAGACAGGAACACTCAGAGCAGACAGGAAGGGAAGAAAAGACGCCACGCGCGCCCTGTAGCGGCGGCCAACCGCCGCTACCTCGATCCCTCAACTCCAAGCCTCCGAGCTCTAGCCTCTAAGCTCTTCGCTCTCAGCTCTCAGCTTCTTTCCATCCGTCCACCCTCGCCCCCACCCCTCACACCAGCCCCTTAACCTCAAACCCCTTCCGGTACGTGCGGCGCAGATAGTTGTTCGCCGCCTTCTCGTTCTTGAATGTGATGTTGGCCGAGTCCCACTCGAGCTTCGTCTGCGGGAACCGCACCGCGACACTGCCGAGCAGCACCGCCTCGGTCAGCGGCCCGGAGTAATCGAACGGCGCGAGCGGCTTGGCCTTACCGCCGACGCACGCCTCGGCCCAGTCGGACCAGTGGTGCGAACCCGCGACCTCCGGAATCTTGTAGTCGGCAAATTTCTGCACCGGGAAAAGCTTCGGCGTCGCGATATGCGGCACGTGGAGCACGCCCTCGGTGCCGACGATGATCGACCCCTCCATGAAGGGATTGCGCGTGGCCTTCTTCTTGCCGTCGATCGCACCGATGCCACCCGTGGCATCGACATCGGCGATCGGTTTGGCGTCGCCGCCACCCACCAGCGCAAGAATCTCCTTGGGCTTCTGCGCATCGCCATCGTACCACGTGACCGCGACGGTCTTGTCGGCGGTGAATTTGGTGCCGGGGAAGATGTACTTGATGTGGGCGTTGATCGACCAGTTCCATTGGTCGGGCGCGGGCCCCTCCGAGCGGATCGAGATCGGCGCAGTCAGCGCGAGCGCCTCGAAAACCGGGTCGAAAATGTGGCAGCCCATGTCGCCAAAGGTGCCCGTGCCGAAATCGAGGCGCTTGCGCCACTCGCCGGGGTGGTAGTAGCCCTTCACGAAGGGGCGCTCGGCACAGCCGCCCAGCCAGAGGTCCCAGTTGAAATTAGCCGGCACTTCGTCGGCCTTCGTCGGCGGCGCGCCGCGGTCGCCCCACTTCTTGCTGCTCCACGTGTGGACTTCCTTCACCTTGCCGATGATGCCGCTCTGCACGATGGCGACGGCCTGGCGGTACACCTTCTGCGAGTGAATCTGGATGCCCATCTGCGTGATGAGCTTCTTCTCGCGGGCAAATTTCGTAAGCACCCGCGTCTCGTAGATCGAGTGCGTGAGCGGCTTCTGACAGTAGACGTGTTTGCCGAGCTGCATCGCGGAGAGCGCGATGGGCGCGTGCATGTGGTCGGGCGTCGACACATTGACCGAGTCGAGATTGTTGCCCTCTTTCTCGAGGAGCTGGCGCCAGTCCTGGTACACCTTCACGTCGGGATGGGCCGTCTTCACATCCTTGAGGCGGTTGCTATCGACCTCGGCCACCGCGACCAGCTTAACAAAAGGATTGCTGCAGATCGCCTGGATGTCGGACCAAGCCATACCCGAGGCGCCGAAGCTCGCATGACGCAGCACCTTGCTCGGCTGCGCCGCGTGGAGGTTGCGGGCGAAGAAAGGCGCGGCGAGCGCGGCGGCGCCAGCCACCTTGATGAAATCCCGACGTGAGGTCTTGGAGGAATGGAAATTCATGCGAAAGAAAGGGAGATTAGGGAGAGGGGTAACCTTGTGGTTACCTGTGGGCGTGTTGGCAATCCTGCGCAGGAGCAATTCTTCACTCGCAGTTTCCCGCCAGAAAGGCTCGACGCACGCAGCTGAAAACGGCGAGATGCGACGGATGAGCCCCGAGACAGCAGCCCCCGTTTCGCGTCGGAGTGCATTGAAATCGTTTGCCGCCACTGCAGCGCTTGGCCTCGCCGTGGGTGCCGGCGCGAGCCGTATCGCCGCCCAGGAAAAAGCCCCGCTCTATAAGATCAAGCACGGCCGC
>JAZKEV010000104.1:11161-17794 GCA_040386765.1 Verrucomicrobiota bacterium
CCCATGCCGGTCCCCGAGCTCGCGCGCCACGCCGCCGCCCTCGGCCTTAAATCCGTCGAGCTCTGCCCCACGCAACATTGGCCGCTTCTGAAGGAGCTCGGCCTCACCCCCGCGATCGCGAGCAGTCACGGTTTCGCCAAGGGCTTCGCCAATGTCGCGGAGCACGAGGAATGCCTCGTCACCCTGCGCAAGCGCATCGACGAGTGCGCCGCGGCCGGCGTGCAACGCGTCATCACCTTCTCCGGCTTCCGCAAAGGCATCAGCGACGACGACGGCCTGAAGAACATGGTCGACGGCTTGAAGAAGATCGTCGGCTACGCCGAAGAGAAGAAGGTCACCCTCTGCCTCGAGATGCTGAACTCCCGCGTGTCGGAAAACATGAAGGGCCACCCCGATTACTTCTGCGACGACATGGAGCGCTCCGTCGAAGTCTGCCGCCGCATCGGCTCCCCGCGCATGAAAGTGCTCTTCGATCTCTACCACGTGCAGATCATGCACGGCGACCTCACTGTGCGCCTGAAGAAGTACAAGGACTACATCGGCCACATCCACACCGCCGGCGTCCCCGGCCGCAACGAGATCGACGAGTCGCAGGAGCTGCAGTACCGCGCGCTGATGAAGACGCTGCTCGATATCGGCTACACCGGCGTCGTCGGCCAGGAGTTCATCCCCCTCCGCGACAAAGTCACCTCCCTCGCCCAAGCCGTGGAAATCTGCGACGTCTGATCGCGCCTTCAGGTAGGGCGAACCGTCCCCGGTGAGCCGTCGCGCCGCACGTAATCGATCACCCCACGATCTCCGCCACCTAACACATTTAACAACAAGATCGTCTCCGGCCGAACCCCTTCGTCCCCCTCCCCCAAAACGCCCCCATGCAATCCAGCCGCCGCCACTTCCTCCGCTCCACCGCGACCGGCCTCGCCGCTCTCCCCCTCCTCGCGTCCGTCGCCTCCGTCGCCACCGCTGCCGAACCAAAGAAAAAGGAAAAAGCTCCTGCCGAGCCGCAGCCCAGCTTCGCCAAAAAATCGAAGATGAAGCTCGGCACCGTCACCTACAATCTGGCGATGGATTGGGATATCCCGACGATCCTCAAGAATTGCGCCGAGGCCAAATTCGAGGGCGTCGAACTGCGCACCACGCACAAACACGGCGTCGAAGTCTCGCTCAGCAAGGAGCAGCGCGCCGAGGTGAAGCAGCGCTTCGCCGACTCGCCCGTCCAGCTCGCCAGCCTCGGCAGCGCCTTCGATTACCACACCGCCGATCAGGCCAAGCTGAAGAAAGACATCGCCGCGACCAAGGAGTACATCGTCCTCGCGCACGACGTCGGCGCCACCGGCGTGAAAGTGCGCCCCAATGGCTTCGCGAAAGATGTGCCTCAGGACAAAACCCTCGAGCAGATCGGCCGCTCGCTCCGCGAGCTCGGCGAGTTCGCGCAGGGCTACGGCCAGCGCCTCTTCCTCGAGGTCCACGGCTCCGGCACCTCGCTCCTCCCGCACATCAAGAAGATCATGGACGTCGCCGACCATCCCGCCGCCGGTGTGTGCTGGAATTCCAACCAGACCGATCTCGCCGGCGAGGGCTTCGACCACAACTTTAACCTCGTGAAGAAAAAGATCCTCACTGTGCACATGCGGGATCTGTTTCTCGACGAGTACCCCTTCCGCCAGCTCCTCACCAGCCTCAACGAAATCAACTTCACCGGCTTCTGCTTCGCCGAGATCCCGCAGAGCACCGATCCCGTCCGCGTGATGAAGTATTACCGGTCGCTCTGGCTCGCATACCAGAATCTGCTCTGACCCTCTCCTCTAACCCCACTCGCCTGTCATTCTGAGCGTAGCGAAGAATGACAAAGGTTACCCCACCCCACGCGCACAACTCCTGCTAACCCCCCAGCTCCTCTTTACTCCCGCATGAATCCATCCGCATCGAACACCACCACCGGCAGCCGTTGGTGGCACGGCCTCACTCGTTATCACTGGTTCGTCTTCAGCATCGCCGCGCTAGGCTGGTTGTTCGACTGCCTTGACCAGCAGCTCTTCACCCTCGCCCGCATGCCGGCGATGAAGGCGCTGCTCACCGAGGGCAAGGACCCCGTGCTGTGGGGCGGCTACGCCACCTCGATCTTCATCGCGGGCTGGGCGACGGGTGGCCTCGTCTTCGGCGTGCTCGGCGACCGCATCGGCCGCGCCAAGACCATGATGATCACCATCCTCATCTACTCGCTCTGCACCGGCCTGAGCGCGCTGTCGGTCGGCTTCTGGGATTTCGCGTTCTATCGCTTCATCACCGGCCTCGGCGTGGGCGGCGAGTTCGCCGTCGGCGTCGCGCTGCTCGCGGAGGTGATGCCCTCCAAGTCCCGCTCCGGCGCACTCGGCGCACTGCAGGCCCTCTCCGCCCTCGGCAATATCTCGGCCGCGCTGATCGGCATGCTGATGGCCTACCTCGAGGCCACCGGCAAAGTCTCGCTCGGCACCTCGTGGCGGTGGATGTTTGTCATCGGCGCGATCCCCGCCGCCCTCGCCCTGATCATCCGCATGCGCATGAAGGAGCCCGAGCGCTGGCAGAAAATGAAAGACTCCGGCGAGCTCAAGAAATACAGCGCCTTCACCTACAAGGAACTCTTCACCACCCCTCGCTGGCGCAAAAACGCCATCGTCGGCATGCTGCTCGTCTGCTCCGGCGTGATCGGCCTCTGGGGCATCGGCTTCTTCACACCCGAGCTCGTGCGCACGGTGCTCACCAAGACTTATGTGGCGCAGGGCATGACCAAGGAGCAGATCGGGCCGCTCGTCGATCGTTGGGCGAGTTGGGGACTGCTCACCCTCCAGGTCGGCGCCTTCTTCGGCATGCTCACCGCCACGTGGGTCGCGGGCAAGGTCGGCCGCAAGGTCGCTTTCGCCATCGCCTTCCCGGCGGCGCTGGTCGCGACCATCTGCGCCTTCCACTTCTACCGCGATGCGAGCCAGACCTTCTGGCTGATCCCGATCATGGGCTTCTGCCAGCTCTCGGTTTTCGCCGTCTACGCGATCTACCTGCCTGAGCTCTTCCCCACGCACCTGCGCAGCACGGGCACCTCGTTCTGCTACAACGTCGGCCGCTTCATCGCCGCCGCCGGCATCCCGCTCATCGGCCTCCTCAAGACCCAGGTCTATCAAGACTACCCCGAGCCGATGCGCCCCGCCGCCATCACGATGTGCGCCTGCTTCCTCCTCGGCCTCATCGTGCTGCCCTTCGCTCCCGAGACGAAGGATAAGCCCCTGCCCGAAGACGAACGGGGCTTCGCTCACTAAAAACCTCCGTCAAAACTTAACCCTCATCGCGAGACGCGCCTTGGCGTGTCTCGCGATGATCGTTTTTATCGCCCGCACTCGCTCATGAAATTCGGCATCTGCAACGAAATTTTCAAGGACTGGAAGATCGACGACGTCTTCACCTATTGCGCCAAGCTCGGCTACGACGCCGTGGAGGTCGCGCCCTTCACCCTCGCGAAATACGTCACCGAGATCCCGCCCGCCGAGCGCACGCGCATCCGCGAAGCCGCCGCCAAAGCCGGCATCGCCATCTCCGGCATCCACTGGGTGCTCGTGCAGGCCGACGGCATGCTGCTGGTCTCGCCCGATGCCGCCACGCGCGCGCGCAGCGCTCAATATTTCTGCGATCTCGTCGATTTCTGCGCCGACATCGGCGGCAAGATCGTCGTCGTCGGTTCGCCCAAGCAGCGCAGCGTGCCCGAGGGCGTGAGCTACGCGCAGGCGTGGGCCTGGGCGCAGGAAGTCTTCCGCCCCTCCACCCAGGTCGGCGAGCGTCGCGGCATCACGATCTGCTTCGAACCGCTCCCGGCTGAGGACACCAACTTCGTCAACACCGCGGAGGAGGCCATCAAGTTCGCCCGCGAGCTCAACTCGCCCGCCTTCAAAGTCATCCTCGATGTCCGCGCGATGAGCCACGAAGCGAAGCCCGTGCCCGATATCCTCCGCGCCAGCGCCGGCGAGTTCGCCTACGTCCACGCCAACGACAAAAACCTCAAGGGCCCCGGCTTCGGCGACGTCGATTTCCGCCCCATCGCCGCCGCCCTCCGCGACACCGGCTACGACGGCATGGTCTCCGTGGAAGTCTTCAATTTCGACGAAGGCCCCGAAGCCATCGCCACCAAGAGCCTCGAGTACCTGAAGCGCACCTTCGCCCCCGCCTGACCCGGCCGCCCTCCCTCGCCGGTCCTCAGCGTCGCCTTCAATCCTCGCACCCGCTGCCTTAATTGTAGGAGCGGGTTTACCCCGCGACCGGACCAAGGACAAACTCCCGTCCGCCAGTTAGACCGCCTGCTCGCAGGCGCTTATCCGACAACGCACCCGCTCTCCCGCAAGCCGGCCGCCCGAGAAGCCATCGAATTCAGAATCATTAAACAGGAAGAACGGGAAGGTCGGGAAGCACAGCCTCTGCCTTTCTTCCCGCCTTCCCGTTCTTCCTGTTCACCCGGCCTTTGTTAGGATCGCTCCCCGTCGCAACCCGCGTTCTCTCGCGACACCCGGCCCACCCTGCCCGGCCCGCCCGCTCGCTCCGCTCCCCACGCCCTCCCGCCCGAATTTGCGTCACCGCACTCTCTGGCTTTCGTCTTACCTACCGGCGCGATGCACCCCCGAAACCGCTTCTCCCCTCTCCGCCCCCTCCTCGGCCTGCTCTTCGCCGCCGGCGGCTGCACCACGTCCGACGATCCTGCCCAGACGCGTAAGCCCCGCATGCCCACCATGGGGCCCGCGCCTTCCAGCCCCGCCGCGCAGGCGTCCGCCCGCGAATTCTTCGCGCGGGTCTCGGCCCAGGCCACCACCGATCCCGCCGCCGCGGCAGCCACCTTGGCCGCCATCGCCGATCCCGCCGAGCGCACACGCATCGCGCGGGAGATCGCCACCACGCTTGCCCAGGAAGACCCGGCCCGCGCCGCCACCTTCGCCAGCGCATTTCCTCCCGGCCTCGCTCAAGGCGCCGCCATGGAAGTCGCCGCCGGCGCGCTGACCCGGCGCGATCCCGATGCCGCCCTCCGCTGGGCGATCGCCCTCTCTCCCGCCTCCTCACCGACATCGGCCCGCCAGGCCGTAGCCGCACAGCTTGTGCAGTCCGACGCACGCGCCGCGCTGGCCCGCCTCACCGCCCTCCCCGCCGGCCCGGAGCGCGACGAATTGCTTGGCCACGCCATCGCCGCGTGGGCCCGTCAAGACACCGACGCGGCCGTGGCCTGGGCGCGCGACCAAACCGACGCCGCCACCCGCGAGCGCCTCCTTTCCAGCGCTGGCTTCGCCGTGGCCCAGAGCCACCCCGACCGCGCGACCGCCATCGCGGAGCTGCTCCCCACGGGCCGCAACCGCTGGTTGCTCACCGGCGCGCTGGCACAGACCTGGGTCGCCAAGGATCCCAAAGCCGCCTTCACGTGGGCCGGGAATCTTCCCGCTGGCGAAGCCCGCGACGCCGCCTACGCTGGCCTCGACACCGGCCTGGGCTCTTCCGCGCGCCGAGGCGTGAGCGCCCCCAACACCCGCAGCGGCTCCTCCCGCACCCGCGGCGGCGTGGCTGCCGCGCAAACGTGGCGCGAGCAGGAATCCGCCGCCTTTGCCGAATGGTTGAAAACCCAGCGCGACGGCATCACGCGCGACGAAGCCATCCTTGAATATGTTCGCCAGCGCGGCGCCTCGGAACCTCAGGCCGTCGGCCAGCTACTCTCCTCGATGCCCGGCAGCGCCACCCGCGACCAGGCGGTCGCGCTCCACGTCGAAGGCCTCCTGCAAGCCAACTCCCCGCGCGACGCCGCCAACCTCCTCCGCACGCTCCCGCGCTCCGACCGCAGCGACGAGATGACCGAGCGCGTCGCGCGCCAATACCTCCTCATCAATCCCGCCGTCGCCGACGCCTGGCTCGACGAAACATCCCTCTCCCCCTTCCGCAAACAAGAGCTCCGCCGCGAAGCCGGCCTGAAGTAGGGCGGGTCTCCGACCCGCCCTCTCGCACGTCCGACCGAAACGGTGTATCCGTTTCCTCAAATCAAGGTCGGGCCAGCCTGCTTTCCCACTCTAGGGGCCAAAGATTCGCACCACCTCAACGCCCCGCCTGCCTTGTTGTAGGAGCGGGTTTACCCCGCGACTTCAGGAGGCGCGCCCTCGTGCCAAAACCGCCCGCTCGCTAGCGCTTCGTCCGCCATTCCTCCTCCTCGCTGTATCCATCCCTCCTTCCCCAAAGTTCGCCCTCATCAAATTTCATAAAAAAACATTCAGGGTGACCAAAGCTTTGGCCCACCCCTCCTGCTAAGCTGTGCGCATCAACTATGAAAAACCGCACTTCCTACGGCACCCTCCGCCTCACCGCTAAGATCGTCCGCCAGCTCCAGTTTCCGTGGGCCAATGTCGAGCAGCCCTCCTCCTCCCCGCGCTTCCTCAATTTCCCCTTCAGCGAAGGCGCCGCCACCCGCAGCGCCTCGACCACCCGCTACCTCCTCCGCGAAAAGCGCCCCCTCGCCGCCTGAGGCTCGGCCACACTCAATACGGCCGCGAGACAGGCCGCCAACGCGAGGCCGCCCGCGTGCTTCCTAATATTCGCCCACGAATCACGTGCCTGCATACCGGAAATACGGTGTAGCGCGCATTTGCC
>JAZKEV010000105.1:0-302 GCA_040386765.1 Verrucomicrobiota bacterium
TTCGCGACAAGGGCCTTGGGCGCCATGATGGGCGAGTGAATGGAATTGTGCGCGAGGTAGAGAAAGAAGGGCTGGGTGCGATGGCGCTCGATGAAGTCGATGGCGCGGGTGGTGATCGCCTCGACGCCGTGGGCATCCTCCTCGGGGTCGTCGTCGGACTTGGGTTTATGCGTGATGTAGTTCTCGGCGAAGCCCTGTTTGTCCGGGCCTTCGGCGATGCTTTGCGCGCCGGTGTAGCCGCGGGCGAGGTGCCATTTGCCGAAGAGCGCGGTGGCGTAGCCGCGCGCCGCGAGTTTTTCCGC
>JAZKEV010000105.1:344-13431 GCA_040386765.1 Verrucomicrobiota bacterium
GAAGCGGAGGCCTTCACGCGTGAGGCGGTCGAGGTGCGGCGTCTGGTACCAGCTGTTGCCGTAGCTGGCGACGGGCGGGGTACCCAGGTCGTCGGCGAGGATGAGGAGGATATTCGGCGAGCGCGGGGCGGCTGCGAAGACGGTGGGAAGAAACGCGAGCGCGAGAAAGGCGAGGAGGTGCGGCTTCATGGGGTGGCGGGGGATCCTTTCTTCTTGGCACCTATTTTCGCCAGCGGCCAGTGCTCGCTCTCGGTCCGCGCGGTGCGGAAGAGCCCGGTCGCGCGGGCGACGAAGGCAGACTCGGTGGCGGCGAGGTTCTTCGACTCGCCGGGGTCGGTCCGGAGATTATAGACCTCGATGGGGCCGGCGGTCTCGTGGCGGACGGCCTTGAGGTCTCCGATGCGGATGGCCTGGCTAAACTTGTTCTGGACGTTTTCCCAGTAGAGCGTGCGTTCGCGTGTCAGCGGCTGGCCGCGGAGGGCGGGGAGCACGTCGATGCCGTCGGTGCGCTTGGGCGGGACGAGACCGGCGAGCGCGGCGGCGGTGGGCATGACGTCCCATCCGGCCCATACGAAGTCGCTGCGCTTGCCGGCGGGCACGTGGCCCGGCCAGCGCACAATCATCGGCGCGCGGATGCCGCCCTCCCAGAGCGAGCCTTTGTTGCCGCGGTAGGGGCCGGTGCTGCCGAAGAATTTTCCCACACCCGCGCGGTCGGTGGGTGCGCCGTTGTCGGAGCAGAAGAAGACGATCGTGCGCTCATCGAGACCGCGCTCGCGGAGACTGGCCAGCACGCGGCCGACCTCGCGATCGAGGCGGGTAATCATCGCGGCATAGGTGGCGCGGGGGCGGGCGGTGGTGACCTTGCCGTCGCGCGCCCCCGCGGAGGCGGGTTCCTCGAACTTGCCGTCGTATTCGGCGAGCGAATCGGCGGGGACCTCCCAGACGGCGTGCGGGATGGTGTAGGCGAGGTAGAGGAAGAAGGGCTTGGCGCGGTTGGCGTCGATGAAGGTGAGAGCCTCCTCGGTCATGAGGTCGTTGGAGAACTGGGTGCGCTTGCCGCCGGCATTGCCGGGGAGCGAGATCTCCTCCTCGTTTTTCCAGATTTTTTCCGGGAAGTAATCCTCGGCGAGGTCGTTGTTGAGATAGCCGAACCAGTGGTCGAAGCCCTGGCGATTGGGAATGCCGGAGGTGCCGGGCTCGCCGAGGCCCCATTTGCCGGCGATAGCGGTGGCGTAGCCGGCGTCGTGGAGCAGCTCGGCGACGGTGACATCCTCTGCGAGCAGCGGTACGCGCCCGGTGCCGGCTATGCCGTGATTGCCGCGGATGCGGGCGTGGCCGGTATGGAGGCCGGTCATGAGCACGCAGCGCGTGGGCGAGCAGACGGAGGCGCCGGGATAAAACTGGTCGAAGCACGTGCCCTCGGTGGCGAGGCGATCGAGATTGGGGGTGCGGATCTTTTTCTGACCGAAAGGGCCGATGTCACCCTGGCCGAGGTCGTCGGCCATGATGTAAACGATGTTGGGGCGGGTGGGCGCTGCGGCGTGGAGGGAGGAGAGTACGGTGAGGACGGGCAGGATGAGGAGGAAGAACGCGAACAGCGCGAAGGTCCCTGTCCCTGCTCTTCCGAGCAGGGCGACGAAGGGTGCGGGGGCTGTGCGGAGCACGGTCATTTTCCGGCGGCGTAATTCTGGTAATGATCGGCGACCTTGGCCTGCTTTTCGTCGCCGCGGTGGAAGAGTATCCGGTAACGCACTACGAACTCGCTGCCGGCGGGGACTTTGATGTCGCCGGCGTTGGGCTGGTCTTTGAGTTTTTCGAAATCGTGTTTGCCGAAGGGATTGGCGGCGAAGAGGCCGTAGTCGCGGACGTGCCACCACGTGGGGTGCGAGGGATTCTTCGGGTGATCGAAGATCGCGACGCCGATGGTCGGGCCGCCGTTCGGGAGCGGGCCGTGGTAATCGGTCCACGGAGCGCGTTTGCCCCAGGCCTTGGTGCCGCGGTCGCCGCTGGCGTTGACGATCGTGCCGGTGCCGGGGGTCTTTTTCTTGCCGACGGCCTGCGTGACACGGATGGCTTCGTTGACGCGGACGGCCATCGCACCCTCCTCGGTGTCGCCGAAGGTGAGCGCGCCGTGGCTGGCCTTGATCGCGATCTCGCAATCGAGGAGATACCCCTCGGGGACGCGGCGGAAGCGGTAGGTGGTCTCGTCGGTGCAGATGGTCTCGCCGGTGGCGGAGACCCAGCGGCTGCGGGCGCGGAGCTGACCGGTGGGGCCGCTCTGGGCTTCGAGCAGGGCCTCGTGGACGATGGTGCCGGTGGGCTTATCCTTCAGCTCGCGCCAGAAATCGTGGCCGTTGACGAGGCCGTGGCCGAACCAAACGGAGCGGTGCCAGTCGTGGTCGTGGATCTCGTCGGGCACATCCTTCATTGGCCAGTTGCGCGTGTAGGAGACGCCCTCGGCGTCGAGGATCGGGAAGAGGCAGGGCTTGGGCGCGCCGACATAACGGTACTCGGTGAAGAGCTTGCCGCCGATCTCGATGCGGACGCGGTCCTCGAGTTTGGTAAGTTTGACGGCGGTATCGGCTGCGGAAACCGCAATAGGAAGAAAGACCAAGGCAAGGATGGGCCACAAAAAGGCACGAAGAGGCGCGAAAAAAGGCAGGGTTCGTTTTTGTGCTTTTTCGTGCCTTTTCGTGGCCATTTGGATCGGGGTCATATGCGGAAGAGTTTGCGGGCGTTGGTGGAGAAAATCTTTTCCTCGGAGCTGGCGGGGAGACCGGCGGCGCGGACGGTGTCGATGATGAGCGAGGGTTCGACCCACGGGTGGTCGCTGGAGAAGAGGAGGCGGTCGGGGCCGATGAAGTCGTGGCCGAACTTCACGGCGAGCGGGAGCGGCGAGACGACGTCCATCCAGATGCTTTGCAGGTACTCGCTGGGCTTCCGCGTGAGATTGCGCGGGCCGCGCTTCAGCACCGAGACCTGATGATCGAGCCGGCCGACGATGTAGGGCAGCGTGCCGCCGAGGTGCGGGCAGACGAGTTTGAGCTTGGGGAACTCGTCGAGGAGGCCCGACATGAGGAGTCGCGTGAGTGCGATGGTGTTGTCGAACATGTTGCCCAGCGTGCTCGTCATCTCGTACGCCTTCACAAACTCGGTGGTGATCGGCTTCGCGGGGTGGAGCAGCACGGGCACATCGAGCTCGACGGCACGGGCGAAGAGCGGGCGGAACTCGGGCTCGTCGGCGAATTTGCCGGCGAGATTGGTGTAGAGGAGGATGCCCTTCATCCCGAGCTGCTTCACGCAACGATCGAGCTCGACGAGGGAGGCGCGCATATCCTGCAGCGGGAGCACGCAGAGGCCGAAGAAACGCGTGGGGTGTTTTTTTACGAGACCGGCGATGTAGTCGTTGAGCAGCTGGGCGACGGTGGGGCCATCGGCGCCGAACCACTCGGGGCCTGGGTCATTGATGCTGAGCGCGGTGAGCTGGATGCCGGCGGCGTCCATGGTCGCGAGCTTCGCATCGACATCGAGATAGAGCGGGGGAATTTTGCGGAGCCAATCGCCCATCTGCAGGATGCGCACGCCGTCCTTGGTGAAGACGCGCGGATCGGTTTTGCGCTTCTCCATCAGGGTCACGAGCTCGGGACAGAAGAGATGGCTCTGGCAATCGATGCGCGTGCGACTGGTTGGGGAAGATTGCGCGGAGGCCATGGCGGGGAGCGTCGCGGAGACGGCCGTAGCGGCGAGAAACTGACGGCGGGTAAGCGGCATGGAGTACGGGGGCTCGAAAAGGGGAAGCGCTACTTCTGTTCGCCAAGCCACGCGATGAGCGCAGCGAGGTCGGGGGCGGAGAGCACGCGGTCAAAGGGCGGCATCGGCGACTGATGGAGGCTTACGCGGAATTCGATCTCGGAGCGCTTGATCCGCGTGAGTGAACCGTCGGGCGCCATGAGCGTGAGCACCGCACCCGACTCCTCGTGTAGACGACCGACGGCGTACTTTCCGTCCTGGGTCATCACATTGAGGAGCGTGAAGCCCTCGGTGATGGCGGCATTGGGCTCGAGGATGGAGCGGATGAGATGCTCGGGGTTACCGCGGGAGCCGACATCGGACAGGTCGGGACCGAACGCGCCGCCTTCCTGTCCGACGCGGTGGCAGGCGAAGCAACCCGCGGCATTGAAGATGGCCTGGCCACGCGCGGCCTTGGCGGTGGGCAGGAGCGCTTTCACCTGGGCGAGCGTGGTGGGCTCGGTGGGCGGAGTGAGCGTGATCGTGGGCGCGCTCGAGGTGGCGCGTTTGGTGTAAGTGGCCTCGACGGTGTTGCCGACCTTCTTGCCGTCGACGAAGAGGGTGGCCTTGATGGTGGTTGTATCCTTGATATTGATACGCGCGGTGGACTTGCGGGTGTCGGGCGAGGGCTCGGAACCGTCGGTGGTATAGCTCACGGCGGAGGGCTTGATGCCGGGGGTGATTGCGACGCGGAGCTCGCCGGTAAATTGGGTGCCGGCCGGCGGCTCGACCACGAGGAGAGAATTGCCGTTGCGCTTGGCGAGCCAGAGGGCCGCGAGGCTGGCGGTGGCGGGATCGCGGTCCTTTACGAGCGGCTGCACGGCTTCGGCGGTGAGCGAGTTGCGGTCGAGGAGCGCGAGAAGGGCGGCCCGGCGGACGCCCGCGCGGTCATCGGTGAGCTTGGCCTGAAGGGCGGGCGTCGGGACGACCTCGAGCAGGGCGTGCCAGGTGGCGTAGAAGGTCACGCGATCGGTTTCGCGCGCGGCGAGCGTCCAGAGCGCATCGGCGAGGGCGGTGGCCCGGGCCTGCATGATCGCTTGCACGGCGGTGAAGCGCACGCGCGGCTCGGGATCGGTCAGCGCCGCGGTGACGAAGGCGGGAAGCGCGGCATCGCGCTGCCACTCGCGGATGCGATGGGCAACGATGCGCAGCGACTGGCGGCGGGCATTGGGCGAGAGGGTGTGGCCGGTGGTGGCGAACCACGTGTCGATCTCGCGGTTGGTGGGTTCGAGCCGGCCGAGGGTCCAGAGCAGCCACGTCTCCTGTGCGGTCGGGAGGTTGCGCTGGCGGAGCGCGGCGAGGAGGTCGGATTTTGCGGTCGGGCCGCGGCGGACCAATTCGTCGGCGGCATCGGTGCGCCACGAAGGCACCTCGGAGGCTAGATCGGCGATGAGCGTGGCGACGGGGCGCTGGGCGAGCGGTTGAGTGGGGCGGGTGGGGGCTTTGGGCAGAGCGCGGGGAGCGAGGCGGAAGATGCGGCCTTCGTTTTGCTGCTGGCCGCTCTTGGAGACGAGGCCGAGCGAGTTGCCCCAGCCGGTGACGTAGAGTGCACCATCGGGGCCGGAGCGGATATCGATCGGTTGATAGAGCGCGGCGCCGGCGCGGGCGAAAGACTCCCATTTTCCACCTTGCGGCTGCATGAGCGCGCCCTCCCAGCGCGGACGATAGACGTAGGTGGTGCGCTTGAGGAAATCGTTGATGAACCACACGCCGCGAAAAGCGGCCGGCCAGCCGGGCGTATCCGCGTAGACGATACCGGTGCCGGAGCCGGTGAAAACGGGGCCGCTGATCGGTACGGTGGGGAGGTGGTGCTCGCCGGTCCAATCGGCGCTCCACGTGTGCGCCCAGCCGAAGTTGGCGCCGAAGAAGGGGCTGAAGATACGGTCGCCCTCGGTCTGGTCGTTATCGGTGCCAAGCCAGTTGAACTCGCTGTCGAAGCCGACGTCGAAGGGATTGCGATAGCCGCGGGAGACGATCTCAAGGTTGCTGCCGTCGGGGTCCGCGCGGAGCGTGCCGCCCATGCGGCCCCAGTCGTCGGCGGGGTCGTGATAGGTCTTGCGATAGGTCTTGGGGGTGAAGGTGCGCGGCGGCGGCAGGGCGGGTGCACCGGGGAGGGTGGGGATATCGAAGAGCTCGCGGAAGGGCTGGGGCGCGGAGTGGGCGGCGTCCTTGTTGAGGCCCTTGGAGTTGCCCTTGCTCATGTAGAACTTGCCGTCGGGGGCGAAGTTGAGGCCGTGCAGGGCGTGCTCGATATTGCCGATGTCTGTGTAGACGAGAATGTACTCGTCGGCCTCGTCGTCGCCGTTGGTGTCGCGGCAGATCGTGAGATCGGGGGAGTTGGCGATGTAGAGATCGCGGCCGCGCCAGGCGAGGCCCTGGACGCAATTGAGGCCGCGGGCGAAGGTCTTGGTCTTGTCGAAGACGCCGTCGCCATCGGTATCGATCATGATCTCGACGGTGTCGCCGGGCGTAGTCGGTTTTGGATTACGATACTGCGGGCCCTGACCGACGAAGAGCCGGCCACGGGCGTCGAAGGCCATGGCGCAGGGATTGCGGACGAGGGGTTCCTGGGCGACGAGGGTCACCGCGAAATCATCCGGCACCGTCGGCAGGAGAGCTTCTTGGGCCAAGGCAGATGGCCACAAAAAGGCACAAAGAGGCGCAAAAAAGAGCAGGGATTTCTTTTGTGATTTTTTGTGCCTTTTCGTGGCCATAAAAATTAGTCGTTGAGAGTTTTCTTGCTCGTGTCGGGCGCCCACCAGATGACGACCATGCCGAGCGCATAGATGAAGCCGCTGATGACGCCGACGCGCGCGTAGTCGCCGCCGGACCAGGCCATGAGTGCGCCCGCGCCGAGCACGCCGGCGGCAGAGGCGAAGCGGCCAGAGTTATAGGCGATGCCGGCGCCCGTCGCGCGGACGCGCGTGGGGAATAGCTCCGGCAGGCAGAGCGGCAGCCAGCCGAAGAAGAGCGTTGTCACGAGGCCTTGGGCGAAGACCAGCGGGAGAAACGAGGGAGAGAGCGGCTGCGAGAAGAGGAAGATGCCCGAGGTAAGCGTGACGGAGCCGAGACTGATGACGAAGTATGCCACGCGCCGGCCGAGCAGGTGCGCGAGATGGCTGCCGAAGAAGCTGCCGATAATCGCGCCGGTGGCCCACCAGCCTTGCGTGGCGGCTTTGTAGCCGGCTTGGGTGGTGCCGCCGAGTTTGTCGGCCCACGGAATCATCCACTTACTCGCGCCCCACGCACCGATGAGTGGGATGGCGCCGAGGCAGATGCCGATGAGGGTGAGCCGAATCAAAGCAGGGCTGAACAGCTCGCGGAGGGGCGTTGTGGTCTTGGCGGTGCGCTGGCCGCGGCTGGCGAGCCAGCGCGGCGACTCGGGCAGCGAGATGAGCGCGACAATGCCGACGATCGCGGAAGCGGCTCCAAGCTCGACGAGCCAGCGCCACGACTCGGCGGTGACATCGCGGGCGCGCCCAAGCTGCGAGACGCAAAGGATGCCGATATTGAGCCCGGTGCCGATTACACCGGCGACCATCGGGCGCGTGGCGTTGGTCCAGCACTCGGAGACGAGGGCGACGCCATTGGGCCACATGCCGCCGACGCCAAGGCCGGCGAGGAAACGCAGCACGAGCAACTGCTCCTGCGAGGTGACGAAGGCTCCGGCGGCGCCGAAGAGCGAGTAGCACAGCACGCAGACGCCCGTCGCGCGCGCGCGGCCGATACGATCGCCGAGCGAGCCGAGAAAGATGCCGCCGAAGGCCGCGCCGAGCATCATCGCGGCCGTGTAGCGCGCGAACCAGTCGCCCGCGACACCGTGATCAAAGCCAGTACCCAGCAGATCGCGCGACACGGACAGCGCGGCTAGCGGCATCAGACCGAGCTGGAAGCCGGCGCCGACGAGACCGGCAAAGGCCACGAACAGCACGAAGAAACGCTGACGGGACGAGAGCGTCACCACCGGGGCGGCGGGAGCTTCGAGCGAGGTCGCGGCGGCGGCGTTCATACACTGCTCTCTTTCGCGACCCGCGCGCGTAACACTTGGATGAGCGCGCTGTTATCGAGCCCGCCGAGCCCGGCGGTCTCGGCCGCCTCGAGCACCTCGCGATGCGTGAGACTGAAAGGCATAGGGAGGCCGGCATCGGTGCCGCCCTCAACAATGAGGCGCACATCCTTGAGGTGCTGCGAGAGGCGGGCCTCCGGGGAGAAGTCGTTGCGGATCATCTTCTCACCCTTGACATCCATCGCGCGCGAGTAGGCGGGGCTGCGGCGCATGATCGCGAGGGTGAGCTCGGGATCGAGGTTGAGCGCCTCGGCAAATGCGAGGCCTTCGGCGAGGACGGCGCGGTTGAGGCCGAGGACGAGGTTGGTAACGAGCTTCATCTTCGCACCAGTGCCGGCGGGGCCGGTGTGAAAGGCGGCACTGACAAGGAGTGCGAAGAGATCGGTGCACGCCGCATAGGCTGCGGCATCGCCGCCGACCATCATGATCGCGGCGCCGCTGCGGACCTGCGCGCTGCTGCCGGAGATGGTGGCGTCGAGATAGGTAACGCCGCGCGCGGCCAGCTCCACCGCGAGCGCGGCGGTGCTGGCGGGATCGCCGGTGGTGGTGTCGATGATGATGTGACCGGGACGCAAAGCGAAGGCCGCGAGGTCGATCACATCGCCCACCTCGCGATGGGAAGGCAGGCTGAGGATGACGCGTTCGCAGCGATCGAACACTTCGCTTACGCTAGCGAGGAGCGTGCCGCCGAGCGTGGCGAAGGTATCGCGTTGGGCGGCGCCGATGTCCCAGCCTAGGACGGACAACTGACGGGCCAGCAGGCGCTCCGAGAAGGCACTGCCGACCAATCCTAGTCCGATCAGCCCGACGGGCTTCGAGGGAGACGGGGTCATGAGATTAATCGGCATAAGCATGGCGGGATTGTCGAGCGTGGAGCGCCGCCGGCACCAAGAGGGTCACCATATATATACTCAGAAGCGGCCAGTGACTCCGCCATTGAGCCGGGTGCCGTAATATTGTGAGTTGGTCGGACGGGTGCCGATGCCTTGGTAAAGGTAGTTCTTTTCGTTAAACACATTGAAGACATCGACGTAGAAGCCGAGGTTCGGGCGCCAGCCGTACTTGATGCTGAAATCGACCGTGTTACGGGGTTCGCGAAACACCCATTGCCCGGGGTTGACGTTATAGGAAGTGAGCCGGCGGCCTTCATGGTTGAGCTGCGCGCGAAGCGTGAACCGCGAGCGGATGTAGGAGAGGCCGACGTTGGCGAGGACGGGCGTGAACTCGTTGAGCTTGTCGACCACGACGGTGCCGGCGAAGGTGCCGCGCGTGAGCAGCCGCGTGTAGTTGGCAAAGGCGCCGAGGCCGCCGAGCCAGCCGGGAAGGAAGGTGAACTGCTGCTGGTAACTGACCTCGAGGCCCTTTACCCGGGCCCAGCCGCCGTTCGTCTTGGTATTGTATTCGAAACCTTCATACAGGCCCTCGAAGCCATTGCCTTGTCCGCCGGGGACCGTGGAGGTGAGGGTGAAGATGTAGTCGGTGATCTCCTTTTGAAAGACGCTGACGGAGAGCACGCCGATGGGCTTGAGGTAACGCTCGATGCTGAGGTCGTAGTTGATCGAGCGCTGGGGCTCCAAGCCGGCGTTGTTCTGGGTGATGCGGGCGGCGCCGGTGTCGATCGTGGTGATCGGCATAAGCTCGGAGAACGAGGGGCGGCCGATGCCTGTGGAGACGCTGGCGCGCACGAGGGTATCGCGCAACGGCTCGTAGCGGAGATGCACGCTGGGGAAGACATCGGTGTAGCTGCCCTCTGTCGTGGTGGTGCGGCCGAAGCGGAGTTCCGGCTGGCTGGTGGGGTAGCGCGTATCGGTGATGGGGCCGGTGCCGGAGACGCTGGTGCGCTCGACGCGCACGCCAGCGAGGACCGATACCTGGCGAATCTTCACGTGGCCCTGAAGGTAGCCCGCGGAGACGTCTTCGCTGGCTTTGCCATCGTTGACGAAGGCATTCTGGACCGAGCGATTGCGGTCGAAACGGAAAACCCCCGGATTGGTGGCGAGCTCCTCGTGCACGGCGTGCCAGTTGGGCCAGAGATACAGGTGCGAGTAGAGACCGGCGATCGGGAGGTGGCGGTGGCCGTCGTCCTGGAAGCGATTGAGGTTATCGTCGTTGCGACCGGTGGCATTGTTGCGGCCGGCGACGCCATCGGGGCCGACGTAAGTCCAGACGTCCTGAGCGCGATCCTGGGTCTTTTCCTGGGAGCGGAAGCGGACGCCGGTCTTCAGGTAGGAAGGCCACGCGGTGGGGAGAGCGCGCTTCACGTTGAGCTGGGCGGAGAGAATGTCGTCGCCGGCGTGAAAATCCTTCTTGTTGATGGAGTCGGTGAAGAAGTTGTCGTAGTCGGAGACGTTGACGCCGCCGGTCTGGGTCACGGTGGGAAAATGGAGGCGGCCGGTGCGATCAATGACGTGCGTGACTCCCGAAGTGCGAAGAAACAGATCCTTGCGCTTTTCGAAACCGGTGGAGGGTGCGACAGAGGCATCGGCATCGACCTGATAGCCCTGCCACGCGAACTTACCGCCGGCCTGGACGCGGAGGGTTTTCACGGTGCGCACGCGGGACTCCATCTCGTAGTCGAAGCGGGTGTTGGCCATGGTGGTGACGACATCGTCGACGGTGGTGGCGGTGCCGTTGTCGCGACGGATGCGGATCTTGTGCTGCGCCATCACGTCGCGGAAATTGTTGTACATCACGCCGAGAAAAACGGAGCTGGAGCGGCCGACTTTGTACTCGGCTTTGACGCCGAGGCCGGTGCGATCGCGGCGGATATCGTCCTCTGAGATCTGCACATCGGTCATCGGCGCGGGCGCGGTGAGGGTGGGGTTGGTGTAGCTGGCGCGGAAGGCTGAGCGGGGGCCGGAGGTGCGGTTGAAGCTGCCGGAGACGACGAGGCCGAGCCGCCGTCCGGGGCCATAAACATCGGAGTAGGAGAAACTGCCGGAGGGGTAGGTGGTACCGCGCTCGTAATAGGTGTTGAAGCCGACGGCGTAGTCGAAAACCCGGCCGGTGCGGTCGAAGGCGCTCTTCGTTTTCAGGTTGATCGAGCCGCCGATCGAATCGCCGTCCATATCGGGCGTGGCGGCTTTGACGACCTCGATGGATTCGATGGAGGCGGTGGAGACCTTGTCGATTTCGAAGCCGCGTTCGGACCCGAGCGTGGTCGCGCCGGAGAGCCGGCCGCCATCGACCGTGACGGAGTTGAGATCGGCGGACATGCCGCGGACGGACACGGAGTTCACGTCGCCCTCGCCGCGATCGCCGCCGATGCTGGCGAGCTTCACGAGGAGATTGCCGAGGTTGCTGTCGCCAACGTTGCCGTAGGCGTCGGTGGAAACGGAGGTCTTGATATTGTCGGCGGCGCGCTGGCTGGCGATGGCCGCGGCCTGGCCTTCGCGGACGGTTGATACTTCGTACTTTGCCATCTGGTAGATGCCGGCGCTCATGGAGATCAGGAGCGGCGCCGCTTCGCTGCGGGCATCCGCGGTGGTGCCGACGTTCACGAGGATGCGCTGGTTATCGAGCCCAGTGTAGTCGACGACGAGCGTCTGTGCACCGACCGGCACACGGTCGAGGCGGAACGTGCCATCTGCTTCGGTGAAGGTGGCGATGCGCGGATCGGATTCGAGCACGACCGTGGCACCGAGGAGGGCGGCTTGAGTGGCCTGATTAACGACGCGGCCGGTGACGGCGCCGGTCTCCGATGCTGTGCCTTGAGCGGTGAGGCTGACGGCGGTGAAGAGGCTGACGAGGGCAACGGCGATGAAGGCCGGAACGAGCGAATGCAGCCGCAGAGAGAGGGCACTCATGGAAGCGATCGGACAGGGCAATGATTGGAGAGAAGAACCAAGGAAGGGGCGGAGCAGCGGAAGAACGGGGCGCCACAACACCCATATTTAGTTCAGTGAACTAATATTAGTTCATATGAAGTGAAAGAAAGTCAATGAGATTTGGGTTACGATGAGGCGGCTTCGGTTACGCCGTGGGGCGTTTTGGAGACGGAATGTGCACAATTTTGAACAGGAAGAGCGGGAAGATCCCGAACCTCCTTCTTCGCGACGGTCGCGTTCTTCTCGTTCAAAAAAAGGCGAGCGGCCGCGTTGCTTCGGCTGGCGAGGGTGCGGGGATGGCGGACGAGCGCCAGCAAGCTGGCGGATCTACCACGCGGGCGAGGCTCCTAATCCCGCCGCTTACGCGGCGGGCCACCAGAACCGAGTGGTATCGGGCAGAAGGTGCACGGGGCTCCCGAGGTCGCGGGGTAAACCCGCTCCTACAATCTTGGCGGACGGCCCTGTGGGAGGGCGGCTACTTTCCGAGGTTCGCGGTTTTTTCGCGGACTTCGGCGATCCAGCTGTCGTGGGAGACGGTGCCTTTTTGGACGATGTTTTCCACGGAGGTGCGGAGCATTGTGCGCTCCTCGGGCGTGAGTTCCTTGGCCGTCACGACGACGACGGGGACGGAGTGGCCGGCGTCGCTGGCGCGGAGCTCGCGGAGGAATTCGAAGCCGTCCATCACGGGCATCATCAAGTCGAGCAGGATGAGCGCGGGCTTGTGATCGAGGAAGAGATTGAGCGCGGCACGGCCATTCTCGGCTTCCATCACCGACCAGCCTTCACGCTCGAGGGCGTTGCGGAGGATCTCGCGGTTATCGGGGAGATCGTCGACGACGAGGGCGAGGCGGTCGGCGGCGTGCGAGACGTGCTTGGCGAGAATCTCGGCGAGCTGGGTGCGGTCGATAGGCTTGGTGAGGTAGTCGGCGGCGCCGAGGGAGAAGCCGAGCTGCTTGTCGTCGACGATGGAGATCATCACGACGGGAATCGCGCGGGTGAGCGGATCGGCCTTGAGCGAGGTGAGTACGGACCAGCCATCCATGCTCGGCATCATGACATCGAGGGTGACGAGCCGGGGCTGCAGCTCGCGGGCGAGCGCGAGGGCATCGGGGCCATTGAGCGCGGAGCGCACCCGGTAACCCTCGCGCAGGAGATTGCGGCTGAGGATATCGATGACGCCGGGATCGTCGTCGACGACGAGGACCAGCGGCGCATCGGCGGCAACCGTCACGGCTGCGGCACCGGCGAACGGAGCCTGAGAGGCGGCCTTGGGGGCCTGCGGAGAGGGCGCCGCCGCCGCTGAGATCTTGGCGGCGAAGGGAGCGCTGGTGAGCGCCTGGTCGGGAACCTGCCGCGGGATGAAGGCGGTGAAGACGGTGCCCTTGCCTTCTTCGCTGGTGACGAC
>JAZKEV010000105.1:13441-25171 GCA_040386765.1 Verrucomicrobiota bacterium
CCCCCCATGAGTTGACAGAACTTGCGGGAGATCGCGAGGCCGAGGCCGGTGCCGCCGTATTTGCGCGTGGTGGACGCGTCGGCCTGAACGAAGGCTTGAAACAGTTTGCTGAGCTGGTGGGGCGTCATGCCGATGCCGGTATCGGTGACGCGGAAGGCGACGCACTCGACGTCGCCGCGCGGCTCGATGCTGACGCTGAGCGTGATCTTGCCGTTGTGCGTGAACTTCGCGGCGTTGCTGAGGAGGTTGAAGAGCGTCTGGCGGATCTTGGTGATGTCGGCGCGCATGGTGCCGAAATTCGCGGGGCACTCGACGACGAGCTGGTTGGAGTTCTTCTCGACGAGCGTCTGGATCGTGGAGGTGACCTCGCTGATCATCCCGGGGACGGCGAACTCTTCGAGGTACAGCGTCATCTTGCCGGCCTCGATCTTGGAGAGGTCGAGCACGTCGTTGATCAGGCCGAGGAGGTGCTTGCCGGCGCTGTGGATCTTTTTGAGGTCGGGGACGAAGTCGTCCTGGCCGAGGTCCTCGGCCTCCTCGATGAGCATTTCGCTGTAGCCGATGATGGCGTTCATCGGGGTGCGGAGCTCGTGGCTCATGTTGGCGAGGAAGGCGCTCTTGGTCTTGCTGGCTTCCTCGGCGGCCTCGCGGGCGACGAGGAGGTCTTCCTCGATCTTCTTGCGCTTGGAGATGTCGACTTGGACGACGATGTAATTGGTGACCTTGCCCTCGGCATCGAGGACCGGCTGGCCGTCCGCGAGAATCCAGAGGGGGCGGCCGGACTTGTGGTAGTTGAGAATCTCGAGTTGGAAGCCACGGAGCTCCTCGCGGGCACGCTTCTTCTCGGCGAGCGTGACGGGCGAGGTATCGGGGCCCATGAGGAAGCTGTCGGGGTGCTTGCCCAGCACTTCCTCGGCGCTGTAGCCGGTGAGGCGGGTGAAAGCGGCGTTGGTCCACTCGATCTTGCCGGTGGCGCCGGTGATGAGCACGCCGTTATAGGTGCGGCTGGCGACGAGCGAGAGCTTGTCGGCGGCTTCCTTGAGACGCTCGGCCTCGGCGAGGGTCTTGGAGAGGCGGCGGGCGAAGAAAAAGCCGAGCACGAGCGCGCCGACAATCAGCGGCGTCATGAAGCCGAAGACTGGGATGACGCGCGCCCAGGAGGTCTGGCGGATATCGTCGCGATTGACCGCGGCGAGGAGCGTGAACTGCCACTGCGGGAAGCGCTCGGCGCGCCACTGCCAGTCGCCCTCGGTCCACGAAGACTGCTTCTCTGCGAGATGCGGGGCGGTGGAGCGGAGCAGGCTGAGGTCGGCGCCCTTGGAGTAGAAGAGAGGCGTGCCTTTGCGATCGAGGAGGGTGACGAAGCCCTGCTTGAGCAGGTGAATATTGGCCAGTTGCGCCCCGATCTGGTCCAGCGCCTCGACGAGGTAGCCGACGTAGTAGATGCCGATGATCTCGCCGCGCTGATCGCGGATAGGGTCGTAGCCGGTGATGTAGGAGCGGCCAAGGATATCGACGACGCCGTAGTAGGCTTCGCCCTTGCGGATCGCGGCGATCGCCGGTCCGTTGGGGTCGAGCATGGTGCCGATGGCGCGAGCCCCGTCGAACTTGCGGATATTGGTGGAGATGCGGACGAAGTCGTCGCCCTGGCGCGTGAAGAGCGTCGCGGTGCCGCCGACCATCTCGACCGTCGAGTCGACGAGCTCGAAGTCCTCACCGACGCGGTAGGAGCCGAACTTGAGCGTGCGGACCCTGCGACCGTCGATTTCGATGGCCTCGCCCTGAGACGGCGTGCCGCGCTTGAGGGCCATGAGGCGGAGCACGCGCATGGCGGCATGGACACGCTCGAGATAGAGGTTGCGCGCGGTGACGAGCTCGCGGCCGACCTCGGCGATGCGCAGCTCGACGGTTTCCTCGAGGGATTCTTCGACGGCCGTGCGGAGGTTGTAGTAACCGCCGAAGAGGGCCAGAGCGACGAGGATGCCGAGGATCAGGAAGCCGCCAAGGAAGCGGAGGTTGTACGAACGTTTCGGAGCCATGATGGGTAAGCGGGAGAGGTTGCGGGCGTCAGGCGGCAAGCGCGGGAGCGTCGGTGCGGTGGGCGTCGTGGAGGAGTTGCACGAGGCGTTCAAACTTTACGATGAACTGGAGCAACCGGGTGCGCTCCGCGGGCGGCACACTGTCGGCCGCGGTGGCGAAACGCTGGCGCACGGCTTCGAGGGCGCTGCCTCGCTCGTGCGTGAGCATGAGGAGCGTGGCGCGGTCGTCCTCCGTTTTCGCGGCATCGACTGCGGCGGCGGCGAGCGTCGCGACGCTGGTGAGGACCGCATGGTGGAGCTGCTGCGCGGGCGCGGCGGCGAAGGGGGGTTCGCGAACGAGGGCGTGGACGACGGTCGCGATGGCGGCGAACGAGTCGAGCTCGCGGCGAAAGGCGGCGATGCGCTCCGCAATATCGGGCGTGGGCTGCGAGAGCTCGAGGTGGCGAACGCCTTCCTGAAGCCTGGCGAAGTGCTGGAGGGCGGCGTTGTGACTCTGCTCGATCTCCTCGAGGGCAAGCGGCTGGGTGGCGCCGGCGCGCTCCTCAAACAACGCGGGAAATGTGGCCACCAAGGCGCGCAGATCGGCGACGAGAGCGGCGAGACGATGCTCGGGACGAGTGTGGCGCAAGCCGAGCTGGAACGGATTTTCCCAGCGGCGATTAAGAATGATCATCCGTGAGGCGAAGGCGCCGACGAGGACGGCGAAGGTGCCGTAGCGGACCTCGTCCATGCCGATGTGGCGAACCCGCCATTCGAGGAAGAGACTGAAGATCAGACCCCAGACCAGTGCGACCTCGGCGTAGAAGCCGCGCTTGAGGGTGGAGTTGTGAGTATCGGCGCGGACGATGTCGCGGAGCACGCCGCCGCCGGCGCCCGTGAGGATCGCAATCAGCGGGCCCCAGAGCCAAAGCGGCTCGCATTGCATTTCCACGGCGACGCGGACACCGATGACGATGAAGGCGGCGAGGCCGACGGTATCGAAAAAATTGGTGAGCGCATCGAAGGCGCCGGCGAGCCGGGCGTGGCGCTTGCTCCCGGCGGCGGTGGCGCGGTCAGTGAGCTTGAAGAAAAGGTAGCCCACGAGGACGACGCTGATGACGATGAGGAGCGGGGTGGGTGAGCGGAGGACGCCGACGGGGCGGCGTCCGGTGATCAGGTCGCGCAGGAGGCCGCCGCCGACGGCGGGGAGGGCGGCGAGAAGGAAGGCGCCGACGAGATTATAGCGGCCGCGGTGCGCGAGGATCACGCCGGAGATTGCGAAGGCGACGGTGCCGAGGATATCGAGCCAGTGGAACCAGCGGCCGCCGATGGCGATGCTGAGCAGCGGAGGGAGGAGGTAGCCGCGAAGAATGCGGTCGAACTCACCGCTCGCCTGCACGGCCTGAAGGGCACGGTTGAAATCCTCGACATCTTTCTCCGTGGCAGAGACGCGGCTGAACATGGCGCGCACTTCCATCCCACCGAAGGGCACGGGGTGCTCTGCGACGATGGTGTCGAACGCGAGCTGGGTCGTGAGCGTCGCGCCGGCGAGGCGCTCCATGAGCGCGACATCGACCTCGCCAGCGACCAGCGCCCGGAGATTTGCGGCGTCGGTGTCGCTCGCGACCAGGTAGGCGGCGTTGGCGGGATCGCGAACAAAGGCGTCGACTTCGGGCAGGAGGTAGGCGGTCGCCTTGACGACGCCGAGCTTGAGATCTTCGGCGCGGACTTGAGCGAGGAAGGCAGCGGGGTCCTTGAAGGTATAGCGCTGCGAATCGCGGACGCGGAGGTAGAGCGCGTTTTCCTCACGGCGATACGGGGCGGTAAAGCGGACGAATTTTTCGCGCTCGGCCGTCCACGTCGCGCCGAACGCGAGGTCACGGTCGCCGCTCCGGAGTTGTTGCTGGTGGCGATCCCAGGGGATCTCCTCGAGCTGAAGGGGGCGGCCGGCTTCGCGGGCGATGGCGCGGATGAGTTCCACGTCGAGGCCGGTGACGATGTCGACCTCGCCCTGGCGCGAGTTGTATTGGAGCGGAGGCTGTGCGTACCAGCCGGTGCGCCACATGGGAGCCGCGGCGTGCGCGACGGTGGCGAGGAGCGACGCCAGCAGCAACGCGAAGGCGAGCCGCGGAGCGGCGCGTTTTGCTGGAGGCGCGGACGAGTTCACAGATCGAACCGGAGGATGGAGAAATCGTCTTCCAAGGGGCCCGGACCGTGGAGGGCCTTCACGTGATTGAAGAGCTGATCGAGGTCGCCGGGAGTCGTGGCGTCGGCGACGAAGTTCTGGAAGTCGGCCCACGGCCACATCGAGCCGTCCTCGCGTTTGATCTCGAAGGTGCCGTCGCTGAGGAGGTAGAGCGCGGCTGGACCGGGGATGCGACGCTCGATGGTCTTGTACATGACGCCGCTCATGCCGCCGAGGATCATGCCGGGGCCGCGCAGCGACTCCATCTGGCGGCGACTGCCGGGCTGCACGGTGGCAAGGAGCGCGGGCGGGTGGCCGGCGGTCGAGAAGCGCAGCGTGCGCGTGGAGGGCTGCCACACGCCGTACCAGATAGTGAAATACATGTCGTTCTGCTTCTCCATCAGGAACGCCTCGTTGAGCGCGGTGAGCATCGCACCGGGCTCGCGGAAATCGACGCCGGGGAGCGCGGCGTTGCGGAGGACGTTGATGGCGGTGACGGAGAGCAGCGCGGCGCCGACACCGTGGCCGCAGACATCGAGGAGGTAGAGTGCGAGGTGATCGTCGTCGATCCAGTGGTAGCCGAAGGAATCGCCGCCCAATTCAGTCGAGGGGATGAGGCGCCAGTCGGTCGTGATTTTTCCGGACGTGAGCGGCGCGGGGAGAATCGAGCGGACGTAGTTCTCGGCCTCGGTGAGCTCGGCCTGAAGGCGGGCCTGCGTCTCCTCGATAGTCTTGACGTAGTGGCGCTCCTGATCGCGGAAGCGCTTCTTTTCGAGGCCGGCGCCGATGCGGGCGCGGAGCAGGGTGGGATTGAAAGGCTTCGGGAGGTAGTCCTCGGCGCCGCGCTCGATGCAGCGGACGACGCTGCCGAGCTCGTCGAGAGCGGAGATCATGATGACGGGCAGATGGCGGAGCGCCGGGTCCTTCTTGATCTCAAGGAGCGTGCTGTACCCGTCGAGGACGGGCATCATCATATCGAGCAGGACGAGGTCGAAGGGCGTGGCGCGGAGCTGCGCGAGGGCATCCTGACCGTGCTCGGCGGAGGAGACGGTGTGGCCCTGGCGCTCGAGCTGACGCGCGAGCATGTCGCGATTACCGGGGTTGTCGTCGACGACGAGGATTTTTCCCGGGATGGCGGCGGGAGCATCGATCGCGATCTCGTCGGGGCGCGGAGTTGGGGGCTTGGAGCTGGGCGAAGCGGTGGCGGGGCCTTGCTCGACGATCTCGCCGGCGAGCGTCACGCGCTCATCGGTGAGGTTGTCGTTGATGAGGCTGAGGAGGGTTTTCGCGGCGCCGCGGATGCGCTCGAGATCGGGCGCGTAGGAATCGTGCCCGGCGTCGGCGGTCTCCTCGGCGAGGAGCTCGCTATAGCCGATGATCTGATTGATCGGCGTACGAAGATCGTGCCGGAGGTGCGAGAGGTTGGTGCGGTCGATGGGAGCGGGAGCGGACATGGTAGCGCTTAGAGGTCGCGGCGGGAGCGAACGGCATCGCGGATGAGGCGCGGGTGCCGGCGGGCATCGATCACGGCAACGATGACGGAACGGGCGGTTTCTTGAAAGTGGTAGATGGCGAAGGGGCTTTTGGAAATCAGCGCGCGATGACCGGAAACGACCACGGGTGCAGAGCGATGCTGTCAGTGCCAGCGGAATATCGTTTCAAAACCCGGTCGCCTCCGCCGGTGCTGCGGTCGGCAAAGTAATCGTAGGCAAGTTGTACGTCGTCGCAGACCACAGTCAGGGCGACAACGAGTTTGCTCTTCACCGGCGACGAATGGCCTTTGCCAATTGATCCATCGTCAACGTGGCAGACTCTCCGCTCTCGTAAGCGGCACGACGGGAGCGAACCAATTTGCGGGGGGTGGCCGGTGCGCCGACGCCGACGCGTAAGGAGCGGCGGATTTGCGGCGAAGTCACAACGCGACCGGCGGCGCTATCGCGCAAACCAGCGGCGTTTTTTTTCCGGACGTAAATCTGATACATCAGGTCATCCCAATCCGCGTGGGCGGGCAACGTCTTCAGCATGCGCTGGGTCTCGTTCTTGGGGTCCTGAAGTTTCATAAGCGGGAGAATGGACGAATCGCGAGAGGGGTCAAACCACGCGAGAGCTCACGCCACCGGCGTGCCGGGGCCCGCATACTTCTCGATCTTGGGCAGGAGGCGCGCGAGGTCGATCGGCTTGGTGTCGTAGTCGTCGCAGCCAGCGGCGAGGGCCTGTTCACGGTCGCCGGCCATGGCGTGGGCGGTGAGCGCGATGACGGGGATCTGTTTTGTGGCGTCGTTGGCCTTGATGCGACGCGTCGCCTCCCAGCCGTCGATCACAGGGAGGCTCATGTCCATGAGGATGACGTTGGGAGCGACGGTGCCGGCGAGGTCGACGCCCTGCTGGCCATCCACGGCGATCACCACCTCGTAGCCACGGCGGACCAGACGACGCGACAGCATGTCGCGATTCATTTCATTGTCTTCGACGAGGAGGATTTTCGGCATGAGGAAGTTTGGAGCGAGGCGCGAGATGCGCAGAAAGGTTTCGGATGAAGTGCTGGGTTGAGGTCGATCCGCCTCCGTCGTCGTTGCGCGCTCCTCGCAACGACAGGCTACGTGGCGGTGACGGTTGGGTAGATATCGTGCACGACCTTGAAGGTGGTGCTCAGGCCCGCGATGTCGAAGAACGAGCGCACAGGCTCGCTCATGTTGCCGAGCAGGAGTCGGCCGCTTTTGGCGGTCTGCTCCTTAAGCGCCACCAAGAGGACGCGGAAGCCGACGCTGGTGACGTATTCGACGTTAGTGAAATCGAGCGCGACCAAGCCGCCGGTGAGATGCGGGGCGAGAGCGGCCTTGAGCTGGGCGGAGCCTTCCTGGTCAACCTTTCCGGTGAGCACGAGGACGGTCCAGGCGTTTTGTTTCGATTCGGCGATCTGCATGGGAGTGCGAAGTTAAATGCGGGCGAAGAATGCAGGCCGAGAGAAGGGTGGACGGGAAGGCGCCGCAACGAAAGGCACGGCGCAAGCGTGTTACAATTGCGTGGCGCACGCGCGCCACGGTCAAGACTTAGGTGACGGATAACGCTAGGGCTCTTTCCTAGGCAGCGGGTGGTTGCGGCCAGGTTTGCGCGAGCTGGCGGAGGAGCCAGACCGTGCGTTCGAAGAGCGACGTGAGATAGAAGACGTGGGTCTTGTGCTGGTGATCGATGGCGGGGGCGCTGCCGAGGAGGCTGCGGCGGAGACGCTCCATGAGCTCGCCGCGGTCGGACGTGAGGCGGAGCAGCGTGGCGAGGTCGTCGGGATCGACGGTGCGCGCGGCGTCGGTGGCGGTGAGCAGGAGCGTGCTGAGGCTTTCGGCGAGCCGGTCGAGAAACGGGTCGATCGGCTCGATGCCGGAGCGATCCGCAGAGCGAAGCGAGGCGAGCACGCTGACGAAGAGGTGGACCGTCTCGTCGAGCGAGAGAATGAGCGTCTGCCGGTGCTCGAGGCGGAGGATGCGCTCGGTGGTGGCGTGATCCGTGTGCCGATCGACGAGCTCGCGGAGAAAGGCCTGCACTTGCGGGCCGACCGCGACCGTGGCGGCATGGAGCATGGCGGCCGGGACGAGCGCCGTGTGGGCGGTATCGGCCCGGATGGTGTCGAGCTGAGCGGGGAGATGATCGAGGAGCCGGACCTGCTCCTTCTCGGCGAGATCGAGGGCAGACTCGGGATCGACGAGCGCCTGGTCGTTGAGGTAGCGCGGGCGGGACAGGTCCTGCTCGCCGGTGGCGGGCGAGAGCTGCTCCAGCCAGCGCGGCGCAGCCCGCGAGCAGGTGAGCGCAATAAAGACGGCGGTGGATTGCAGGGCGACAAAGGCGCACGCGAGGCGGAGGCTTTCCTGGCTGGAGAGCGTGTGCGCGAGATGGAGCACGAGCGGCCAGCCGGAGAGGTGCTCGAGGTAGAACAGCGCGGCGAGCGTGAGGCTGGCGGCGGTGTTGATGAGTGCCTGATAGAGGGTCAGCTGGCGCGCGACGCCGGGAAGCGTGGAGGAGAGCAGAAACACCGAGAGGCCGACTCCCGTGCCGGTGCCGTACATCATCATGGCGGCCTGCTCGGTGCTGAAGAGCCCGCCGTGCGCGAGAGCGATGGCGATCACCGCGATACCGGAGGAGGATTGGATGAGCAGGCGAAGGAGCGCCCCAGCGACGAAGGCGGCGAGCGTGGAGCCCTGCAGGAACGTGGCGAGATCGGCGAACCACGGAAAGCGCGGCAGCGGCGCAAAGGCATCCTTCATCAATTGGAGGCCGAAGAACAGCAGGCCGATGGAGAAGAGCGTGGCCGCGACCGGGCGAAGGCGCGCGCCGCCCGCCTCGAAGGCGAGGGCGAGGCCGGCGGAGCCGAGCACGTAGAGAAAGGCGAGCCGCACGTCGAAGGAGACGAAGACCACGAGCACGGCAGTACCGAGATTGGCCCAGGCGACGATGGGCAGAGCCCGGACCGTCGTGAGGAGGCCGCTCGAGACGAAGCTCGTGAGAATGAAGGCGACGGCGGTGGAACTCTGCGTGATCGCGCCGGATACGAAGCCCCACAGGCTGGCGAGCACGGGATGAGCCGCCCAGCGAGCGACCTGATGGCGGAGGCGGCGACTGGTGAGGCCCTGCAGGTGCGTCTTGATGCCGCCGACGCCGTAGAAGAACAGGCTGAGACCGACGAGAAAGAGAGCGAGCAGCTCGGCCATGCGGGCGTGTGCAGAAGACGGATCGAAAGGGTGGGTGACGGCGGTCTGGTTAGGACCGGCTCGGTTCGACGCGATGCGCGGAGACGGGCCTCATGGGATCAAGCGGGGCGCGCGGCGCGGTTGGCCTGGAAGACGAGCCAGAGCGCGGCGAGGACAGCGACGACGGAGACGCCGAGCGTGGTCTTGCGCAGCGTGGCGTAGCGTGCGGACGAGGCGGCGGTGAAGGCGGCGAGCTCTTCGGAGGCGGTCTGCTCGACGTCACGGGCGAGGGCGTCGATGTCGTCGTTAAGCTTGCGATCGATGCCGCGCACGGCGCGGTCGGTCGTGAAGGGCGCGCGGGGATCTTCGGGGCGGAAATCGCCCAGGGCACGGCGGTAGGTCTCGAGGAGGGTGGTGTGCTCGGAGGCGAGTCGCGTGGCGGTGGCGGCGTCGAGGCCGAGGGTCTTGAGATGAGTTTCGACCGTGCGGAGACCGGCCTGCACATCTGCGGCGCGGGCATCGAAACGCTCGCGGTGACTCTGCAGATCGGCGGCGACCTGGCCGCGGAGGAGGATGTTTTTCCACTCCTGCACCTGGGTCTTAAAGCTGACTTGGGCGCCGACTGCGGCGACCCGGGCCGCGTGCATGGCGGAGAGTCGGTCGAGGGCGGCGGCGCTCTGGCGATTGGCGTAGCTGAGGGCGAAGAGGCCGGTCGCGCCGAGGATGAAGATGAGCAGCGAGACCAACGCCGCGGGACGGAGGAGATTAGGACGCGCGGAAGTCATGGTTTAGCCGGGACGCCCAACACTAGCGTTTCTTAGCGCCGAAAGACGAGCACGGGAAAGCGACGATTGCGTTACGGACGTGCGCGAGGGTGGAGGTTCGAAACACTCGGCGGCTGGAAGGGCACGCTGACGAATCCCGGGCAGGCGAATGGACCTTCCGTGGCGGTCGAACGTGCGAAAGGGCGGGTTAAAACCCGCCCTACTTCAGGCAGGCTACGCGAGCCGTTACATGCCCAAGGGAAGGGCGGAGCGAAGAGCGCGGGTAAGGGTGTCGAGCGAGGTGGCGACTTCGCGGCCGACGAGATCCATCTTGGCGAGCTGGGCGATGCGGGCGGAGCGGGCATTGAACTCCGGGCCGGCAAAGATCGTCTCGGCGAGGTGGCAGGCGACGAGGAGGCTGATGAGCATGGAGTCGCGCGGGTCGGGCAGGTCGTCGCCGAGAATCAGCGCGGCGAGACGGGTGCGGACTTCCGTGCGCTCCTGATTATCGATCGTCGGGTAGCGGCGCACACCGAAGACCCAGAGGATCTTCTTCTCCTCAAGGCGGAGGACACCGCGGGCGACAAGGCGATCGATGGCGGCGTTCTGGAAGACGCGGGTGTTCTCCGAGAAGACGCCAAGCCAGCGTGAAACCGGAAGCGTCTCAGGCGTACCGGAGAGCGTTTGCAGCGCCTGGTCGAGAATGGGATCGCAGGTCGTCGCGGTGCTGAGGACGACGAGCTTCTCCGGGTCGGTGTCGACGCGATTGAGGAGGGAGAGATCGCAGATGAGGGCGCCGGCGAGGGCATAGCCAAACGCGGCGGCGGGGAGGGGCAGGGGCGCTCCCGTGGTATCGTCGAGCGCGAGGAGCACAAGCTCTTCGACGAAGGTGAGGTGGATATCGTTGGCCATGGGATGCGCCGGGAAATTAACCGAGCTTCGCGGCAGCAGCCGCGGCCGTGGGCTGGATATCGAGGACGCCCGTGAAGCCGGAGAGCTCGAAGACCTCGAGCACGGCGGGAGTGAGGGCGGCGAAGGCGGCCGCACCGCCGGCAGACTTCAGTTTTTTCGCCGAGCCGAGAAACACGCGGAGGCCCGCGCTGCTGGCATAGACGAGCTGGGCGCAATCGAACACGAGCTTGCGGGTGCCGGCGGCGACGAGGGCATCGACTTTTTTCTCCAGGGTTGGGCTGGAGAGACCGTCGAGGCGGCCGGAGAGCGCGAGCACGGTGGAGGAGGAGATTTGGGATTCGTTTATTTCCATGGCGACAGGGGAAAATCAGGCGGCGGGAGCAAAGTTGCGCACAAGCGTGAGGATGTTGCGACCATCCCGACGTTCGTAGTGCGCGGAGTCCATGAGCTTTTTCACGAGATGCACCCCCAAGCCGCCGATCTCGCGCTCCTCCAGCGGCACGGAGGTATCGACCTCGGGACGGGCGAGGGGGTCGTAGGCGGCGGCATCGTCGGAAACGACGGCGGTCAGCCGGCGATCTTCGAGGATCAGGTCAACCGTAAACGTGTGGGGCTGGCCGTCGTCAAAACCGTGGTTGATCACGTTGGTGACGGCCTCCTCAAGCGCGAGCTGGACGGCCATGACGTCCTTGGTCCCGGGATCGAGCGGGGCGCAGAACGCATCGACCCCCTCGGCGAGACGGGAAATCTCGGCGAGGTCGTTGGCGAGGGTGAAGGTCTGGCGCGAGGACATGGGGGAGACGAAAGGATAGCCCACGAAACACACGAATCACACGAAAAGAAGACTAGAAAAGCAGCATTGAACACACTACGCGCCCCAAAATGTAACAGGCTGAGAGAGCCGAAGAGCTCTGGCGGGTGGTGAGTGCGGTGGGCACAAGGGAATCGGTCTTCTGGCGCGTGGGACGGGGGAGCCGCGGGAGGCCTTACACGTAGAGCTCGTTAAGCATGGTGGCCGCGGACTCGTCGAGCTGCTCGCGGCGGCGGATCTCGTCGAAGCGGTCGATGAGGTCCTCGGAGCGGAGACGCTGTTTCTCCGCCCCGCGAAAGTCGTGCAACACGCGGCCGCGGTGCATCATGATGATGCGGTCGCCGAGGCTGACGGCCTGTTG
>JAZKEV010000106.1:0-3496 GCA_040386765.1 Verrucomicrobiota bacterium
GAGACAAACTCGTGAACAACGCATCCATCAATGTCGGTATCGTCGGCGCCACCGGTGCCGTCGGTCAAGAGCTCCTCGGGCTTTTGCACGATCGCAACTTCCCCATGGCTTCGCTGCGGCTCTTCGCCTCGGCGCGGTCGGCGGGCAAAGTCGTCGAGTACGCCGGCAAGAAATACACGGTGGAGGAAGCCAAGCCGGGCGTGTTTGCGGATATCGACGTGGCGTTCTTCGCGGCGGGCGGCTCGCCCACGCGTGCGCTGGCGCCCGATGCGGTGAAAGCCGGCTGTCTGGTGATCGACAAGAGCTCGGCCTACCGCATGGACCCGGATGTGCCGCTCGTCATTCCGGAGATCAATCCCGAGGGCCTGCGCAACCACAAGGGCATCATCGCCAATCCTAATTGCTCCACCGCCGTCACGCTCATGGCGCTCTGGCCGCTGCACAAGGCCTTCGGCCTGAAGCGATATTTCGCGAGCACCTATCAGTCGGTGTCCGGCACGGGCGCCGAGGCGGTGCGCGAGCTCGACAATCAGGTCAATGCGCTCGTGAAGGGCGGCACCGTCGAGAAGAAGGTCTACGCGTATCAGATCGCCTTCAACGTGATCCCGCAGGTCGATTCTTTTGGCCCCAATGGCTATACCGGCGAAGAGACCAAGATGATGCAGGAGAGCCGCAAGATCATGGGCCTCCCCAATCTCAAGGTATCCGCCACGACGGTCCGCGTGCCGGTGGTGCGGGCACACTCCATCTCGGTGAATGCCGAATTCGAGCGCCCGGTGAGCGTCGAGGCCGCCCGCGCGGCGATCGCGGCCTTCGAAGGCGCGCAGCTCGTCGACGATCCGTCGAAGCAGGCGTATCCGACCCCGCTCGACTTCTCCAGGAAGGTGAAGTGCGGCGTGGGCCGCATCCGCATCGACACCGCGCTCGACAACGGCCTCGCGCTCTGGGTGAGCGGCGACAACCTCTGGAAGGGCGCCGCGCTGAATGCGCTGCAAAATGCCGAGCTCATGGTCCGCGAGGGCTGGCTCAAGCGGAAGACCTCCGCAGCCCAGCCGGCGCTGGCGGCGGTTTAAGGAGTAGGGCGGGAAAACGACCGCCCTACGTCATAGCCGAATAATTCCTTGTCATACGCCCCCCGCAGGGGCTTTTCTTTCCCTTCGGCTTGGACGCTTAGCTCAGTTGGTTAGAGCACCTCGCTTACACCGAGGGTGTCGGGGGTTCGAGTCCCTCAGCGTCCACCAGTTTTTTACTCGCAGCGCAGCGGAGAGTAAAAAGCTGTCCGCCATAGCTCCGTCAGGAGCGACGGCGGACCGGTCAGTTCTCCGCCGCGAGCTTCGGCTGGCAAGCCAGCCAAGTTTAGTATCCGATCTACCTTCCCTTTCACTCAAACTCCATGCGACACACGATCTCCGTCCTCGTTGAGAACAAGTTCGGCGTTTTGGCGCGCGTCTCCGGAATGTTTTCCGGCCGCGGCTTCAACATCGACTCGCTCAATGTAGCGCCCACGCACGATGCGTCGCTGTCCCGCATCACTACCGTTCTGAATGGTGATGAGGCTCAGCTCGACCTCTGCATCAAGCAGCTCCGGAAGCTCGTCAATGTCGTCGAGGTCATCGATTTCAAGGAGGGCCAGGCGGTCAATCGCGAGCTCATCCTCGTGAAGATCCGTGCCGATGCGAAGACGCGTCCCGAGCTCCTCCAGATCAAGGAGATCTTCCGCGCCAAGATCGTGAATCTCACGACCGACTCGCTCATCATCGAGGCGACGGGCGACGACGAGAAGATCAACGCGCTCCTCGGGCTCATCGAGCCCTTCGGCATCCTCGAACTCGCGCGCACCGGCCGCCTCGCTTTGAAACGCTAAATCCCCAAAAAACTCCTCCTCATTTATCATGCCCGCCAAAGTCTACACCGACAAAGACGCCGACATCGGCGTGTTTCAGAATAAAACGCTGGCCGTCCTCGGCTACGGTTCGCAGGGCCATGCCCACGCGCTGAACCTCAAGGACAGCGGCTGCAAGGTCATCATCGGCCTGTATCCCGGCTCGAAGTCGAAGCAGGTTGCCGAGCAGCACGGTTTCGAGGTCGTCGACACGGCGGAAGCGGTGCGTCGCGCCGACGTGATCATGATCGGCCTGCCCGACATGAAGCAGGCGGACGTCTACGAGAAGGACATCCTTCCCAATCTTTCGAAGGGCAAGACGCTGCTCTTCTCCCACGGTCTCTCCGTGCACTTCGGCCTGATCAAGCTGCACAAGGATATCGACTGCATCATGGTCGCCCCGAAGGGCCCCGGCCACATGGTCCGCCGCCTCTACGCCGAGGGCAAGGGCATGCCGGCCCTCATCGCCGTCGCGCAGGATAAGTCGAAGAAGGCCAAGAAGACCGCGCTCGCCTGGGCCAAGGGCATCGGCTCGACCCGCGCCGGCGTGCTCCAGACGGATTTCAAGGAAGAGACCGAGACCGACTTGTTCGGCGAGCAGGCCGTGTTGTGCGGTGGCGCGAGCGCCCTCGTGCAGGCCGGTTTCGAGACGCTGGTCGAGGCGGGCTACCAGCCCGAGATGGCGTACTTCGAGTGCCTCCACGAGCTGAAGCTCATCTGCGATCTCATGTATGAGAGCGGCATCGCCGGCATGCGTTTCTCGATCTCCGAGACCGCGAAGTATGGCGACATCACCCGCGGCCCCCGCGTCGTGAACAAGGCCACCAAGGCCGAGATGAAGAAGATCCTGAAGGAAATCCAGTCCGGCAAGTTCACCAAGGAATGGGTCAAGGAGCACAAGGGCGGCCTGAAGAACTACAACAAGCTGCTCAAGGCCGGCGAAGCGCACCAGATCGAGAAGACCGGCGCGTACCTCCGCTCCATGATGCCTTGGATGACCAAGAAGAACATCAAGGGCGTGCAGGCTTCGTACTCCTAACGAATCACGTCGAGGAACAGCGGCATAGAGGCCGCTGCTCCTTGCCAAAGTTTACGAAGGCGCGGAGGATCACTCTCCGCGCCTCTTTCTTTTTCGATGTCCAGCAAACTCGTCCTCGCCACTCGCAAAAGCCCGCTCGCGCTTGCGCAGACCGAAATGGTCGCCGCACACCTGCGCAATCAGCTCGGGGTGGAGACGGAGCTGCTGAAGATCGTGACAACAGGGGACAAGCAGACGGAGTGGTCGCTGGAGAAACGGGGAGGGAAGGGCCTCTTCACGAGCGAGCTGGAGGAGGCGCTGAAGCGCGGCGAGGCGGATGTCGCCATCCACAGCACGAAGGATTTGCCGGGCGACATGCCCGAGGGTCTCGCCATCGGCGGCTACCTGCCGCGGGCCGATCCGCGCGATGTGCTGGTGATGCGCTCCGGCATCGACGAGCCGAAGACGATTGCGACGGGCAGCCCGCGCCGGCGGCTGCAGATCTCCATGATGTTTCCGGGCGTCCAGTTTTCGGAGATCCGCGGCAATGTGGATACGCGGTTGAAGAAGATCGGCGAGCTACACGTGGCCGATGC
>JAZKEV010000107.1:0-7801 GCA_040386765.1 Verrucomicrobiota bacterium
GGTTTCCAGCCGGCATCGACGCCATAGAGGATGCGGTCCTGAGACTTGATCATCCACGCGCGGACCTTGTCGCTCGGGTGGCGGGTGAGGTTGCGCGTGCGCGCGGAGCACTCGATGTAGAAATTGGGATACTTCTCGAAGCGCGCGGCGAGGCCCTCGAGGTCGTGCTCCAGGCTGCCGAGGTGCGCGGCGAGCACGGTGAGCGTCGGATGCTTTTCCATGATCCGGTCACGGGCGGCGATGATCGTCGCGTGGCTCGGATACTCTGGCTTCCCGTAGAGGTGCCACTGCGGATTGGACGAGTAGTAGTTGTAGTGGGAGCTGTTCTTGTCGAGCGGCAGCCAGGCATCGATCGGCTCGGCGAGATGCGCATGGAGCACGCGGCCGCGTTGGGCGATATGCGCGTAGATGAGATCGAACCGTGGATCGTCGGGCAGGATGAATTTGCCGTCGGGCGTTTTGATATCGATGCCGATCTCTTTCCAAATCTTCACGCCGATCGCACCTTGCGCGAAGGTACGATCAAGAAATGCGATCACGTTTTTCACGTAGTCCGGCTTGTCGCGCTGGAGGAGATCGAAGGTCGATTCGAAGGGATAGAGGTCCGGGTGCTTGCGGTAGAGATCGACGGCGATGGCGTGCATCGGCTCGAGCTTTCCATCGGTGCCGTTGTTGCAGACGTTGATCGTGCGGACATTGATCCGCCGGAAGAGCGCGTGAAACTCCGGCGCGTCCTCGAAGACGTGCGAATGAGAATCGATCTTCAGTATGGCCTCGTAGGGCGGGGCGGCTTGATCCGCGGAAGCGGCGAAGGCGGAAATGGACCCGAGGGCGTAGAAACTGGCCGAGAGCAGCAAAGAGCGGAAAAGGACGGGGCTCATGACAGGAGTGTGCGCGGCGGGCGGTGGGACGGAAGCACGCAGATGGGCCTAGGTGGCCGGCGCAATAGGGCGGCTTACCACGGAGTTCTTGAACAGGAAGATCGAGAAGGGCGGGAAGAAAACACAGGCGGTCTTGGCTTTCTCAGTCTTCCCGGCCTTCCCGATCTTCCTGTTCGAAGGGTCTGGGTTTTGAGGGTAGGGCGAGGCGTCCTCGCCGAGTCGTCGCGCTTTTTGCCTGCGAGCGAGCCCGCTTCTTCGGAACCGGGCTGCGGGTAGAAGCCACCCGCGCTCAGATCTTCAAAAACAGCTTCCGTTTCCACATCCAGTAAAGGATGAGCCACATCAGCAGCAGCGTCGCGCCGCCGAGGAGGAGCGTCTGATATGGCACGCCGAAGACGCGGAATGCGCCGCTGCCGAAATGGATGAGGAGGTTCTTCTCGATGTAGGCATCGAAGCCGTGCGCGATGAGATACGCGGCGATGGAGTTGGCGCCGATCACAACAAGCGGGAACGCCCAGCCGCGCCGCTGGCGGACATCGACGACCAGGTAAAACAGCGCAAGCAACAGGAAGCACCAGCCGCCGCTGTAGAGCACCCAACTCGGCGTCCAGATACGCTTCACCACGGGCACGATGCCGAGCCAGCCGAGCAGCGCGCCCATGGCGAGGCAGACCGCGCCTGCGATCGCGAACCAGCGGACCTTCGCGCTCGCGGTGCGCTCGCTGCGCAACACGGTGCCGGCGATGAGCCCGAGAATCATCGTGGCGAGCGTGGGGATGAAGCTGAGCGTGGCGTAGCCGCCGGGATGAGCGACGAAGGGTTTTTCGCGCGGGAAGAGGTTGAGCCACCACGTATCGAAGGCTGCGGCGAGATTGCTGCCCTTCTGCCAGTGGGCCGCGAAGCCGCTGAGACCATTCGTCTCGAGCCACGCAGCGGGCACTGCGACCTTCGTGTAATCGAAGCCGGCGGCCGGAAGCGGCCACAGTGCAAAGGCGACGAAGTAACCGACCACGATCGTGCCAAACGCGATCCAGTGGTCGCGCGTGGGCCGGAAGCCGAGGATGAACAGGAAGCCGTAGCCGAGGCCGATCTGCGTGAGCGTATCCTCGAAGGTCCAGTTCGTGGTCGTGCGGCTCACCGAGCGAAGGAAGACGCCGAGGAGGATGAGCAGCAGCGCACGCCAGAAAGCGTGCAACGTCATCCGTGCGCGCGACTCGCCCCGGGCCGCGCGCGCCGCGATGGAGAAGGGGAGCGCGACGCCGACCAGAAACGAGAACGAGGGCTGGATGAGGTCGTGCAGCGAGCAGCCGATCCACTCCACGTGCGATTGGTGAAACGAGAGGAATTTCCAGACATCGCTTTCGGGTATCGCCTGCGCGACGCGTCGTATCCGCAGCACCTCCGCCATCATGAGCAGCATCACGAAGCCGCGGTAGGCATCGATGGAAGAGAGCCGCGATGCGGCGGCGGGCGGCAAAAGGGGTGTGGGTGGAACGGTTGAGATGGAAGAGGAATGCATCGTACCAAGTCCGGTTATGAGTTTCCGCGAGGCAGGGCGAGGTGTCCCTGCCGAGCCGTTGTGGAAGGGATGAGCGAAGCTGTGGAGGTTTTCGAATGCGCAAAGCGTGACGGCTCACCGAGGACGGTTCGCCCTACCTCCAAGGGCGACTGAGAAATGGAATCTAGAAACGTAATCACAGGCGCACGGGTCACGGTTTCGCCTCACGCTTCATCGCCCAGAAAATCCCCTGCACGAGATGCGTGCGGAAGCGCGGATCGGTCCAGGTCTGGTCCCAATCGCCGAGCGCGGTGTAAAAGACGCGTCCGGCGCCGTACTCCCTAGCCCAAGCGACGGGGAAGGCGCGCGTGGTGCGATTGGCCTTCTTGGCGTTGAGATCGAGCCGGTCGGGATCGAGGCTCAGGAGCAGGCGGACGTTGGCGGCGTCGAAATTTTTGAACTGATAGATATCGTCCTCGAACTCGAACGCCGCGGGCAGATGCCTGGTCGAGGGGTGTGTGGCGTCGTTGACGAGGATGCGGACCTTCGTCTGCGGCGCGGCGGCGGTGCGCCAGGGGCGCTGATCGAAGACCGCGCCGAGCATCTCGCCGAAGGCGGGGATGCGCTTGTAGGTATTGGCGGTCGAGTGGAGGCCGATAAAGGCGCCGCCTTTTTTCACCCAGGCGATGAGCGCCTCGACATCGGCACCGGGCGGCTCGATCGCGGTGAAGAACACAATGGCGTCGTAGCGCGCGAGCTTGGGTCCGGTGACTTCGCTGCCATCCTGCGTGATCGTGACCTCGAAGACCCCGCGGCTCAGCTCGCTGAAGCGCCGCTCGGCCACCGACAGCTCGTCGGGTTTGGGGCGGCGGACGACGTCGTTGTCGGACGTCATGGGATTGGCGAAGAACAGGAGTCGCGGCAGCGGGGCCGCCGCAAACGCGGACGCCGTTGCGAGCAGCAGCGCGGCAATGGCCGGGGGTAGGAGGCGCATGGCCGGAGTGTCGCAGCACCGGCGCAGCAGAGACGAGAGGATTTCGCGGGCCCTCCGTTCGGCGATTCAAGATCGCAGGCACTCGGGCGAAAGAGGAAGAGCGGCTTGGGAGAAGGCCGTGCCGCTGCCGCGCAAAACCCTTTCCTTAAGTAAGCGCTCGGTTACATTGGTGGGCGATGATTCGCCTTTCTTCGTTTCCCCTTTCGCTGACGTGCGCGCTGGGTTTAGCGCTTTTATCCGGCGCTCACGCTCATGCTGCCGATGCGACCAAAGCCCAGCCGAAGACCATTGCCCCCGTTGCTCCCGTTCCTGCGCCGGCCTCCGCGCCTTCGAACTTCCCGATCGTGCCCGCGTCCACCGGGCTCGAGTTCATCGATACGAGCTTCGAGAATGCCTCGCCCCTCTGGTACGAGCAGGCGACGGACGGCACGATCCTCGTCAACCTGCTTTACGATCACGAACGGTCGTCGCCCAACCGCGCGGCGGGGCACATCCATTTCCTCATCCATGGGAAGCCGGGCGCCAAGATCGCGCTTGAGCTCAAGAATCTCGACAACGTCTGGAACAGCATCCGCTCCTCCGTGGCGAAGGAGATCAAGACGATGTGCCTTTCCGAAAACGGCCGCGACTGGCGCGTCATCCCGGTGGATAATTCCGGCGACCGCGTGCGCTTCACGGTCGAGCTGACCGGCCCCAAGCTCTACGTGGCGCGCATCGAGCCGTACCGGATCTCGGACTTGGAGCGTTTTCTCGGCTCGATCCGCTCCAACCCGCTCGTGCAGATCTCGCCGATCGGCCAGACGGTGCAGGGGCGCGAGCTGGAAATCGTGCGGATCGGGCGCGAAGATGCGCCGTACCGGGTGTTTATCCGCGCCCGCGCTCATGGATGGGAACCGGGTGGCAACTGGGTGGTGCAAGGTCTGATGTCGCGCGTGCTGCGTGGCGATGCGGAGGCGAAGAAGCTCCTCGAGCGCACCTGCTATTACATCCTCCCGATGGTGAACAAGGACGCCGTGGCGAACGGTCGCACGCGCTTCAACCTGCTCGGCAAGGACCTCAACCGCGATTGGAACAAGCCCGTCGTCAAAGAGCTCGCGCCTGAGAACTACGCGCTGGAGCAGTGGCTGGAGAAGATGATCGCGGCTGGCAAGAAGCCGCACTTCGCGATGGAGCTGCACAACGATGGCGGCGGCCGCCTCCATATCAGCCGGCCCCCGGTGCCGAATCTGGAGCAGCACCTCGCGCGCATGGCGCTCTTCGAGAAGCTGCTGCGGCAGCACACGTGGTTTACGGAAGGGCCGACTAACACGGCGTTTCGCAACTCCGGCACGCTCGGCGACGGCTGGCTGGAGCGCTATGGGATCGATGCCGTGGTGCACGAGTTTAACGCTAATTGGATCGCGGGGCTCAAAGAGTATCCGCAGGGCAAGCAATGGCTGAACTACGGCGAAAATCTTGCGACGGTGATCCATGAGTATCTGGGCTCACTGGAGAAAGAGGCGAAGCGCTGAGGGGTAGGAGACGGGAAGCCTTATCATTCTGAACTTCGTGGATCGAAAGCTCCGAAGGAGCGAAATTAGATAGCCCAAGGCAAAGCCCTGGGTGCTAGGATATATAGTTTGAGCCCTTCAGGGCTCTGTCTTTTTGCATTTAGACCCAGGGCGTTGCCCTAGGCTATCGACTTACGCCCCGTTGGGGCTGCACGGATTTGAAAACGCTGCGGGCCGGGCACAGCCGTCAACGTCTTGCGTGACGTTTGCGCGACGCGGGCGAGTGCAGGATTGCGCTCCGCGCAACGGTTGGCTCGTTTGATGCGTCTACCCTTGCTCCCGCCCATGTCCGTCCGCCTTGCGTCTGTCCTTTGTCTCGCCCTTGCCTGCGTTGCCCACGCGGCCGAAACCACGCCGCCAAAACTGGCGGTCGTGATCTCCATCGACCAGTTCCGCGGCGACTACTTCACGCGGTTCGGTCCGTATTTCAGCGAGGGCGGCTTCAAGCGACTCCTCGCGGGCGGCACGAATTTCGAAAACAACAAGCACCGCCATTCCTTGACGCTCACCGCGCCGGGCCATGCTTCGATCCTCACGGGCACTTTTGCGAGCTCGCATGGCATCACATCCAACGAGTGGCTCGATCGCGAGACGTGGGACATGATCAACTCCGTCGAGGATCGCGACTCGGCGCTCGTCGGCATCACGCCCGCGGAACTCGGACCGGTGGCGGTGGCGAATCCGGCCAAGACCGGCCGCTCGCCGCGCAACCTCCTCGTCGAAACCGTGGGCGACCGCCTGAAAGCGAAATACGGCGACAAGTCGAAGGTGTTTGCCGCGTCGAACAAGGACCGCTCGGCAATCCTGCTCGGCGGGAAAAAAGCGGACGTGGCCTACTGGGATGAGAACGGCAAGATCGTGACCTCGCGCTACTATCGCGAGTCGCTGCCAGCGTGGGTGGAGGCTTTCAATGCCGAGAAGCGCGTCCATGCCACCTTCGGCAAGACGTGGGACCGGCTCCTCGAACCCGCGCTCTACGACAAGGTGCAGGGCGGCCCGGACGACGAGCCGGCGGAAAATGATCCCGCAGGGCTCGGGCGGACCTTTCCGCGCACGATCACGGGTGGCAAGGATACGATCACACCGGCGTTTTTCACCGCGTTCGACAATGCGCCGTTTGCGGCGGAGTTTCTCGGTGAGTTTGTCCAGCGCGGCATCAAGGAGGAGAAGCTCGGCCACCATGCGGCGACGGATCTCCTCTGTGTGAGCTTTTCGCAGGTCGATGCGGTCGGTCACAACTACGGGCCGGACAGCCATGAGATGATGGATGCGGTGCTCCGGATCGACCGCGTGATCGCGTCGCTCCTCGACTGCCTCGACCGTGAGGTGGGCCTGGCGAATTGCGTGCTCGTGCTTAGCGCGGACCATGGGGTGGCGCCGCTGCCGGAGCGGGTGATGGCGCGCGATCCCGCGACGGCGGCGGGCCGGGTGAAGACGGCCGATATGGATGCGGCGGCGAAGAAGGCTCTTGATGGAAAATTCGGAGCGCTCGCCAAGGGCGAAAACTGGTTCACGCGCGACAACGCCGGCTACCATCTGCGCCCCGAGGCACTCGCGGCGAAGAAGGTGAGCGCGAGCGACGCGGCCAACGTGGTGAAAGCCGCCTTTGCTCCGCTGCCCTACGTCGCCGAAGTCTACACGCGCGACGAATTGCTCGCGACGGAGATGACCGGAGAATCGACCCGCGTGCTCATGCGCAGGAGCTACCGGGGTGCCAGCGACCGCGACGTGGTGTTTGCGCTGAAGCCGTACTTCATGACCAAGACGGGCACCGGCTCCTCGCACGGCGCGCCCTACGATTACGACCGTCACGTGCCCCAGCTCTACTTCGGCAAAGGCGTGCCCAAAGGCGTAACGCGCAAGGAAGCCGTGGGCGTCGACGATATCGCGACGACCTTCGCCGCTCTCATCGGCATCGACGCGCCGAAGACCGCGCAGGGGAAGAAGCTGCTGTAAGGGAGAGAGTGTAGGAGCGGGTTTCTACTCCGCGCCCCGCGGCCGGATTGAGAGGTCGAAGGTCAGGTGCGAATGTGGCCAGTAGCCCGCCGCTTGGGCGACGAGAACTGAGGAGGCACACCTGCCAGATTTATAAGTGAGTGCGCGTCCGACAGGGTAGGGCGAACCGTCCTCGGTGAGCCGTCGCGCTTTGCGTGTGCGAGCATCCCTATGTTTCTCGCCGGTGCGCCGCGAAGGCTCATCGGGACGGTTCGCCCTACCTCAATCCGCCACCACGCTGACTCTCATCGCGCTTGCCTCGCAGTTCGGGCGTATGCGTTTATGGGCGGATGCTTTCTGCGATCACGGTGTCGCTTGTCCCCGAGACCAAGGGTGGTCCGTTTGTATTTTCCAACGGCCTCGCCGATGCGTTTGCGCAGGCGGCGGAGCTCGGCTACGACGCGGTGGAGATTTTCCCGCCGGGACCGGACGCACCGGCGCTCGTTGAAGTGCCGGCGCTCATGGAGCGGCACCGGCTGCGCGTCGCGGCGGTCGGCACGGGCGCGGGGTGGGTGGTGCGGCGGCTGGCGCTGACGAGCCCGGACGCGGAGGTGCGGGTCAGAGCGCGGGAGTTTATCCGCGGAATCGTCGATTTCGCGGGAGGGTTGGGTGCGCCGGCGATCATCGGCTCGATGCAGGGGCGCTGGGAGGGGGCGGTGTCGCGCGAGCAGGCGCTGGGCTGGCTGGGCGAGGCGCTCGAGGATCTCGGCGAGCACGCGAAGCGTCACGGCGTGCCGCTGCTCTACGAGCCGCTGAACCGCTACGAGACGAATCTCTTCAACCGGCTCGGCGATACGGGTGCCTGGCTGCGCACGCTGCGGACGCAGAATGTGAAGGTGCTCGCCGACCTCTTCCACATGAACATCGACGAGGCCGACTCGGC
>JAZKEV010000108.1:0-11919 GCA_040386765.1 Verrucomicrobiota bacterium
GAAACGCACCCCGCCCTGGGCGAGCGCATCGAGATTTGGCGTCGGGATCTCCGACCCGAAGCAGCCGAGATCGGAGAAGCCCATGTCATCCGCCATGACGAGGATGATATTGGGCCGAGCCGCCGGCGCTGCCAGACTCGTGACCGCGCTCAACAAGGCCAAAGCCGCGAGCACCAGACGAAAGGGGGTTTTCATAATTTCAGGCAAAGAAAGACGCCGCCCACCTTGTCGCCTTTCGCCCCTTCGTGTCGACACCCCTCCCCTGACTTATTTCCCCTTTCGCCTAATCTTTCTGCACCTCGATGCCCGCAATAGACCATTGAGCCCTGATCCGGTCTGTCTGGACACCCACGCCTGCCAGGCAGAACGTTCCGCGCGATGCTGTTTCGGACCCTTACCGCGCCCTGCCGGTTTCTTGTGCTGCTCGCCTTGGCCTGCGCGGCGCCGATCTCCGCCTCCGCCGCCATTCCGCCCGTCGGGGACTCCCCCTTCGCCGTCGCGCTTGCCGCCCCGCCCGCCTCCGACCCGCGCGACCCCGCCACCGGCAACCGCCTCGCGATCGTCAGCGGCGGCTACGATGCCCTGTTGCTCCGCATCCATCTCATCCGCCACGCCAAGACGTCCATCGCCATCCAGACCTTCATCTGGACCAACGACGAGTGCGGCCGGCTCATGATCTACGAGCTCATCGAGGCCGCGCGGCGCGGCGTGCGGGTCCGCATCCTCGCCGACCACATGTTCTCGGATCAGGACCCGGATACCGTCGCGTTTCTCGCCACGGTACATCCCAACTTCGAGCTCAAACACTACCGGCCCGCGATGTCGCGACTCAAGCCCTCGCTCTACCACACGATTTTCTCCGCCATCCGCTCGTTCCGCGACACGAACCAGCGCATGCACAACAAGGTCATGCTCATCGACGGTGCGCTGCTGCTCACCGGCGGCCGCAATATCGAGAACACCTACTTCGATCACTCCACCGGCATGAATTTTCGCGACCGCGATGTGCTCGTCGCGGGTCCCGCCGTCCGCGCCGCGAGCGCCTCGTTCGACGAGTTTTGGAATTACCGCCACGCCGTGGAGAGCCGCGAGCTCCGTGACGTGCACAAAGCGATCGAGCAGGGCACGTTCAAACGCTATCCCACCCGCCACTACTACGAGTTCGGCCCGCACTTCACCACCCTCGACCGCGAGGCGTCCGAGGGCGCGCTGATCCGTGAGCGCTTCGTCGCGCGTCTCCAACCAGTCCGCCGCGCGACCTTTATCTCCGACGAACCCGGCAAATCAAAAAATTCCGCCGCCACCGCCCGCATTACGCAGGCACTCCGCGAAACGCTCGAGCGCGCCCGCACCTCCGTGGTCATGCAGACGCCCTATCTCGTCCTGAGCAATCCGGCGCAGAATCTCGTCCGCGCCATGCAGGCCAAAAATCCCGGCCTCCAAATTCACATCTCCACCAATAGCTTCGCCTCCACCGACAACCTCCTCGCGTACTCCGCCAACTACCGGCTGCGGAATCGCTATGTCGAGGACCTCAAGCTCCTCGTCCACGAATTCAAGCCTCACCCCGCCTCGCTCGAGACGCTTTTCCCGCGTTACTCCGCGATGCGCGCGCTGGCCGAGAAGGCCAAACTCGAGCGCCCGCCGTTTCTCTGCCTCCATGCCAAGTCGCTCGTGGTCGACGACGCCACCGCCTTCGTCGGCTCCTATAATCTCGATCCCCGCTCCGAGAACCTGAACACCGAGGTGGGCCTCCTCATCGAGGACGAGCGCTTCGCCGCCGAGCTCCGCGCCGAGATCGAGCGCGACATGCGCCCCGAGAATAGCTGGGCCATCGCCCGCCGTCCGCTCCCCCTCCGCCTCGACGTAGTCAACGGCCTGGTCGACGGCATCCTCTCGATCGCCCCCATCGACGTCTGGCCCATCCAAAACACCAGCAGCTACGAGCTCCGCCCCGGCGCCACGCCCGTCCCCGCCGGCCACCCCGCCTTCTACGAAAACTACCGCGAGGTCGGCTCCTTCCCCGGCACCGAGGGCCTCCTCTCCCAGAAGGAAATCCTCACCCGCCTCTATAAGGCCGTCGGCTCCCCGCTGACACCCGTGCTGTAGCCTATCCGATGCTCGTCGCGAGGGGCCTCAGGTAGGCCATCCGCGTCACGCCGCGTCCCCACGCTCGATCCGCCGCACACATCGCAGCGCGTACCAGAGCGGCACCACGCCGAAAACCCCGAACGAGCAGTCGATGAGTCTCCAGTAGAACGGTATCCCGCGCATCGGCCCGGCGATCAGCGCGAGCGGCACGACCAGCACACACGCGACGAGGCCCACGCGCAGCACCCAGGCCTGCCCCACTGGATCGCGCCACGGCTGGATAAAGAAGAGCGCGATCACAATATGGCCAAACGCCAGCCAGTCCGTGCCGTATCCCACCCATGGATACTTCGTGTAGGTGTCGGCCAGTCCTCCCTGTATTTGGAGTATCCACGACCGCAACCCCTCCGGCGCCACGCTGTGAAACATCCCTCCGGGCGCCATGCCGGCCGCAAGCCACTCCATCTCCTTTAAAAGCGGAAACGCCGTCACCCCGCTCAGTACCAGCCCCGCGATAAACAGGCCGATGGCCCAACGGCAACGACGCAGCAATTCTTCTTTCGACCGTGACAGCATACGTCGCGTCCGTCGCCCCACTCACGCTGCCGCCGCGTGATTCAGCCGCGAGCGCACAAATGCCACGTGCCCGCGCAGCGCGTAGAATTGATAAGCAAACGAGGCCGGCACCTTCAGCTCGTTCACATCGAGCTCGATCTCGTCGAGGCGCTCGAGCAGGGCGCGAGCCTGCTCCCGGGTAAGCGCTCCCTGCGTATCGCGCTCCATCCGTAGCAGCGGGCGGTAACAGCGATAGATGCGGAGTTGCACGCTCCACCGATACGCAATCGGCAGGATGCGCATCAGCGGAATCATGATCAATATGATGGGCACGATCGCGACGAGCAGCCGGTTGACGAGGCTGGCCACCCAGAATGAAGGGACATATCTGTAGGTAAATCCCAGACCGGATTTGTAGTAGCGCCCCGCATCCGCGCTGAGCTCGAAACCCGTGGTAATGGGCGCGGGAAACTGGGCCTTGCGCTGGAGCAGGCTGGAGTTGCCATGCGTCTCCTTCAATTTCTCGAGCAGCATGTCCGAGATTGCGGAATTCAGTCCCTTGCGTGCGACGAGCTCCACGGTGGGGCCGATCACCACCACATCCTGCGCGGGAAGGTTGAGCCCAAAGTCGATCGCCCCCTGCGGCACCACGATCTTGTTGAGATATTCGAGCCGCCGCACGTAGGCATCCGCCTGCGCAAAGTGAAAGAGCTGGATGTCCGGCGCGCGGATCAGCGTGCGCAGCGTCTGCGTCGGAGCTGAGTCGCCCATGAGAAAGACGGCGTCCAGCTTGCCCGCGATAAGGTCGTTCGCAGCGGTTTCCGAAGATTGCTCGACGAGTGTGCTCGGCGCGCCCGTGATCCCGTTCATCTGGAGCAGCGTGGAGGTGAGTGCATGCGTGCCGCTGCCTGGCAGGCCTACGCCGATCCGCTTGCCCGCAAGCTCGGAGAGCCGGGTGATCTTCGTCGGGCTCCGATAGAAAAGCCACAAGGGCTGATAGGCCACGCTGCCCAGCGACATCAGCGCCGGCGGCGGCTCCCCCGTCACGAGCCCGCCCGGCACGAAGCCGATGTCGGTGCCCGAGTCCGGGTCCTGCAGCTTCATGAAATTATCGAGCGATCCGCCGGTCGGCACGATCTTCAGCGTGATGCCCTCCTCCGCCAGTTTCTTCTGGTACGATTCGGCGTAGCGCTGAAACGAGCTGCCCGGCGGGCCGCTGACGATCGTGAGCGTGCGAGGCGGCGCCGAGAGCCACACCCACACCACCGCGGCGGCCGCGAGGAGCAGGAGAAACAACGCCACCAGCGAGGCAAACCACGGGCTGAACCCGAAGGTCTCGATCAGCGCGGTCACAATCTTGAACCGATGTTTCTCTTGGGTGCTATGCATGGGCAGGGGTTCACACGAGAGCGGGAGAAGCGGCCGGTGGCAAATGCTCTGCGCGGGGTGGCTACGCAGCCGGAAAACGCCTCTGCCTAGGGTACTCGCCTCGCCCGCGTCTGCGCCCTTGCGAATCGGACGAAGACGTCCCAACTTATTCGCAGGCGTTGAATCCCCTTACCTCCATGAAAACGTTCATGCTCGTCGCGGTGGCTGCACTTCTAGGCAGTGGATGCGCAAGTTCGAAAGCCACGCGGGAAAACGTCCCGCTAAAATCGGAACGCGAATACGCGGAGGCTTCCGCCGCACGCGCCGCGGATTTATATCGCACTGGCCAGGCCACAAGCCCGGCAGAGGCTCGCCTCCGCGCCGCCGGTGAGGCCAACCAAGCATGGGCCGCCGCCGCGAAGACCGCGGAAAGCAAGGCCCAGCAGGCGCAGTTCGACAAGGAGCTCGCGGGATTGAAAAACGGGCGCGAGTGAGCCTAGGGTAACCGCGGCGCGGACGCGACATTCGCAGTTGTCGCGGGCACGTTCGGCATCTGACGATAACGGCTCTTCCTCATGCCGACCCAAGTCACGCCGTTCTTGATGTTCGAAGGGAAAGCGGAGGAGGCCATGCGCTTCTATATCTCGCTCTTTCCCGCTTCGCAGGTGGTCAGCATCGTACGCTACGGCGTCTCCCGGCAGCTGAATCTCCCGTTCGCATGAGCGTGAAGATCGTCCGCCTCGGCACTGCTCGTCTGCCCGGCGAAGGCACCCGGATCGGCACCGTGCGCCGGCCACCGCGCGGTGTGCCGAAGGAGAAATTTTCGACCGGCAACTGGTACGACGTGTGGTTCCCCAATCTCGCGCCCAGCCTCGAGCTCATGAAGCTCGGCCTCGCCGCCGAGACGGAGACGCAATGGTCGACCTTCGCGAGGAAGTATAAAGCCGAGATGGCCGCGCCCGCCGCGAAGCATGACCTGGCCCTGCTCGCCACGCTCTCGCATCATACCGATTTTTCGGTAGGCTGCTATTGCGAGCGGGAGGAGCGCTGCCACCGCTCTTTATTGCGTCAGCTTCTGCTTGAGCAGGGAGCGAAGGTGGGGTGAGCCCCGCCCTCCGGCCCCCTCCTGCCTCTCATTTTGCTCACACGCGCCCCAAATCCGCGAAAAACGACGTCTCGAGGTCCAGCGGCGGGCCGACTTTCTTGATCGTTTTTCCCGGCATCCAGGAACCGGCCACAAGATAGTGCATGGCGTGGTCCGGTCGGCCGGACTCACCGCGGTGGAGCTGCGAGACCACGAGGTCGACCGCGGCCGCCCCGGTGTGCTCGCTGTTGCCATACACGCCGGCCGCCGGCTTATGCTCAGGGATCCAGTCAAGCGTCGCCCAGCCGATATCGTGGGGCACGCGCAACCCGGCCGCCGCGATGAATTCCGGCACGATCGCATTCGTGGTGAGGATGGCGTCGGGCTTGTAGCGGTCGAGCCAGGCGCGGAAGGCCCGCTCCTCGGTATCCTTGATGCGCAGGATCGGGATGCGTTCGATCCCCTCGATATATTCCTGCACGGCCCAGAAACCGGCGGAGCAGCGGTGAGCCATCGCGCTATCGAAGGTGCCCACGACCACGAGCCCGAGCCGGCGGTACCCGAGCGCCAGCAGTTCGCGCGCGGCGAGGATCGCGCGCATATACTGGTCGTTGGCCACATAGTGCAGCGGCTCGGCGAGCGGCACGCAGAGCGTGGCCACGGCAAACGGTGAGATATCGAAAGGCAGCTTCCGCCCCGGGCAGAGCGCCGTCGGAGTGTGCTCGATCACGAGGCCGGCGATGCTGCGCGCCTGGAGCGTGCGGACGATGCGGCGCGGGCTCATGCTGTCGTCGGAGAGAAAGAGTTCGTCGAGATTGTAGCCGAGAGCCGCGGCGCGCTTGCGCGCCCCGCCGACGAAGTTACGGTGCACGTGGCCGCCGAGCTTCGGCGTATCCGTCGGCACCGTGTGCAGGTAGCCGAGGGTGCCGCGGTACCCGGCATTCCGTCGGCGGACGCGCGACATGAGGAGCGAGACCAGGGGGTTGGGTGCGTAGCCGAGCTTCTGCGCCACCGCGCGGATTTTATTGCGGGTCGCCTCGGGGAGGCGGGAGTCGTTACGCAAGGCGAGCGACACCGTCGAGAGGTGGACCCCGACCGCGTCAGCGACCATCTGCTGGGTGACCGTGGCTTTGCCGATTTTGTTCAACGGCTCGAACGTGTGCGCATTCCCCGCCCTCGCAACCGCGAAGTGACGCCCCTGATTCAACGTCTTGCACTTGCCTTCAGTTGTATCGAACCTGCCGGTACATTTGCTCTCGCTTCCCCGCATGAAATTCCGCCTCCGCCCGTTTCTCCTCGGTTGCCTGGTCCTCGTCGCCGCCACGCTTCGCGCCGCCTCCACCGACAAACCGAATGTCATCATCATCTGCGCCGACGATCTCGGCTACGGCGATCTCAGCTGCTACGGCGCGACCAAGGTCTCGACGCCCAACCTCGATCGGCTCGCGAAGGCCGGCCGGCGCTTCACGCAGGCTCACGCCACCTCCGCCACGTGCACGCCCTCGCGCTTCGCGCTCCTGACCGGCCGGTATCCGTGGCGCCGCAGCGATGCCAAGATCCTCCCCGGCGACGCCCCGCTCCTCATCGCACCCCGCACCCACACCCTCGCCTCGGTGATGAAGGCCTCCGGCTACGCCACCGGCGTGATCGGCAAGTGGCACCTCGGCCTCGGCGACGGCAAGCTCGACTGGAATGCCGAGATCAAGCCCGGCCCGCTCGAGCTTGGCTTCGACAGCTGCTTCCTCCTCCCCGCCACCGGCGACCGCGTGCCCTGCGTGTACGTCGAGAACCACCGCGTCGTCGGCCTCGACCGCGCCGATCCCATCACCGTCCGCTACGACAAGCCCATCGGCGACGAGCCCACCGGCAAGAAGAACCCCGACCTCCTCAAATATCGCCCGAGCCACGGCCACGATATGGCGATCGTCAATGGCATCAGCCGCATCGGTTACATGACCGGCGGCAACTCCGCGCTCTGGGTCGATGAGGATATGGCCGATGTCTTTGCGAAACGCGTGGACCGCTTCATCGAGCAGAATCGCGCGAAGCCTTTCTTCCTCTACTACGCGACGCACGATATCCACGTCCCGCGCCTCCCGCACTCGCGTTTCGCCGGCAAGAGCCCGCTCGGCCTCCGCGGCGACGTCATCCTGCAGTTCGATTGGACGGTGGGCCAGGTGATGGCGACGCTCGACCGCCTCGGCCTCGCGGAAAATACCATTGTGATCGTCACGAGCGACAACGGAGCCGTCGTCGACGACGGTTATCAGGATCAAGCCGTCGCCAAGCTCAATGGCCACACCCCCAACGGCCTCCTCCGCGGCGGCAAGTACAGCGCCTTCGAAGCCGGTACACGCGTCCCCTTCATCGTGCGCTGGCCCGCCCGCATCAAACCCGGCGTGAGCTCCGCGCTCGTCAGCCAGCTCGATCTCCCCGCCACGTTTGCCGCCCTCACAGGCCACAAGGCACCCGCGGGCAGCCTGCCCGATAGCCGCGCGATGACGGAGGCCTTCTTCGGCTCCGATACTACGAAGGGCCTCGATTTCGTCGTCGAGCACGCCCTCAACGGCCGCCTCGGCGTCCGCACCGCCGACTGGAAATTCATCGAGCCCGGCCCCGGCATCGAAAGAAATCCGAATACCAATATCGAAATGGGCAACAGCCTGGCTCCACAGCTCTACAACCTGAAAGCCGATCCCGGCGAAACGAAGAACCTCGCCACGGAGAACGCCGAGAAGGTCGAAGAGCTCAAAGCGCTCCTCGCGAAGGCTCGGGCGGGTTGAGACGTGGCGTAGCGCGAAGCGGCCGCGACCGAGCGAAGCGCGACTGCGGGGTGGCCCGCCGCGTCCAACCGCGAAGGCAGCCACCTCGTACCTCGCGGTCGAAGTCCCTTCAAAACGCGCACTTAAGATTGGGGCTGAACGTAGGGCGCGTTATGCTTAACGCGCCGCGCAGGAGCTTCGCACTCCGAGGGCGCAGCGGTTTGGGACGCCCCGCCCTGCTCTTCGCGTCGCCAGAATTTCACTTTCCGTCGTAAAGGAAATCCCGGCTTCGCGTGTTAGGGTATGCATGGCCGTCACCTGCACCCTTCTCCGCTTGCGGCGCTTCGCCGTGCGGCGGGTGCCGTTCCTCGTGGCGCTGGTGCTTTCCTCTGCCCTCTCGGTGGCGGCGCCCGATCTCTCGCGGAAGGTGTTCGATCTGCCCCGCGATCGGGCGGACCGCTCGCTCAAGCGTTTCTCCGAGCAGTCGGGCCTGGAGATCATCTTCTCGGCACGCGTTGCACAGGCAGTCGAGACGCAGGCCGTGAAAGGCGAGATGCTCCCGAGCGCCGCGCTGGCCGCGATGCTGGCCCACACGGGCCTCGAAGCGGTGCAGGAGCCCACGACGGGCGCGCTCTCCATCCGCCCACTGCCGGCCGGGAAAGCAAAAAAAGCCGACCGGGCGGCGCTGGCGCCAGATAGCCGCGACCGCCCGGGCCCCCACACCGCCGCTCCCGCGCCTTCCTCTACTCCTACCATGACTACGAATCGTCCCTCGTCTCCCGTTGAGCGTGTGCTCGGTGCACTCGCGGCCTTCATCGTCGGCGGTGCGCCCGCCGCGGCCCAGACGCCTTCGGCTGCGCCCGGCGCGCCCACGCAGAGCCAGGAGGTTGCGGGCTCGGTCGTCGGCCAGATTTCCAACGAGGCGACCAAGGACTACCTGCCCGGCGCCACCGTCGAGGTCGAGGGCACCCGGCTCATCGCCACGAGCGAAGAGGGCGGCTACTATCGTCTCTCGCTGCCCACCGGCAGCCATCTGCTGATCGTCCGCTACACCGGCCTCACGATCGCGCGCATTCCCGTCACGGTGCAGGGCGGCCAGACCACGCGCACGGACATCGCGCTCACGTCGGACACCTACAAGCTCGAGCCCGTCACGGTAACCGGCATCCGCGAGGGCTCCGCCGCCGCCATCGCGCGGCAGCGCGAGGCGATGAACGTGAAAAACGTCGTTGCCATCGATGCCTACGGCAATCCCGCCGCCTCCATCGGCGAGCTGCTCCAGCGCCTCCCCGGTGTGGCCGTCGATCTCTCCGGCGGCGGCGAGACGGGCGCGATCTACATCCGCGGCATGAACCAGAGCTTCGGCACCATGGCGATCGACGGCAACCAGATGCCCGTGAGCGATGGCCAGACCGTCGGCGGCAAATACGTTTATCTCGGCCAGGTCACTTCGGGCAATGTCGAGTCCGTCGAGCTGATCAAGGCCGCGCTGCCCGAGATGGATGGCAACGCCATCTCCGGCTATCTGAATCTCCGCACCAAGCGCGCCTTCGACCGCGCGCCCGGCCGCAATATCGGCCTCTCGGTCGCCACGAAGTGGACCGACACCACCGCGCACTCCAGCCTGCCGGGCAAGGATACGCCGGGTCTCGACGTCATCAGCCTCTCGTACTCCGATGTGCTGAGCGTCCTCGGTCGCCGCAATAATCTCGGCATCCTCGCCCAGCTCAATCTCACCAAGAGCGCCACCACCATCGAGGAGGCGGGCCCGTTTCTCGCCAGCTCCTTCAATCACTACTTCATCGCCGAGCCCGTCGGCGGCGCTCCGCTCCAGCCGCTTCCCACTTATTGGTCGAGTGGTCACTGGTCCGGCTCCGGCAAGCCGAGCTACGTGAAGGGCGTCACGTTCAACACCGACTACAAGTTGAGCGACGATGCGTCGCTGTATTTCAAATCCACGTACAACAATTCGAAGTACAAGGACGAGTCCCGCCCCTCGTACCTGCGCTGGCAGGTCGTGGTGCCGACGAATATCACGAGCTTCGAGCCCGGCAGCACGTGGGAGGACACTACCACGCGTCCAGTGGGTACGGTCGATCTGCACTCCACCCTCTACGGGCGCTGGTCCGAATCGTACACGCTTGCCGCTGGGTTCGAGCGCAAGCTCTTCGCGGGCCGCGGGCTCCTCACCCTCGACGGCAGCTACTCCGATACGACCGCGCAATATCCTGCGATCAACGAAGTCCACGCGCAGCTCACGGGCGTCGCCTTCCGCCTCGATCGTCGCGGGCGCGACGAGTGGCACCCGGCCATCACACAGGTGGGCGGCCGCAATTGGAGCGACCCCGCGAGCTACACGATGCGTTCCGATTCGCGCATCATCCACTTCCGCGTGCCGTCTTCGATCACGAGCGCCAAGATGGATTACAAGCATGACCTCGAGACGTCCGTACCCGCTTACCTCAAAGTCGGCATGAAGCGCGCCGCGGAAAAGAAGGCGTCGTTCCGCTACGTCGATTCCTTCACGTGGGCCGGCTCCACCACGGGCGGCATCGCGCCCTGGGTCGGCTACAATGCCGTGATGGGCGATGGCAACTACGGCCCCTTCCCCATGCTCGAAATCCCGACGACCGGGCTCCCCGGCGATGCGTGGGCCAATCCCGGCAACTGGTTCCAAACGCCCACGCAGGCCTACAACAGCCTCGTCGACGAGCTCGCGGGCCGCGTGCAGACACGCGAGGAAATCACCGCCGCCTACATTCAAGCCCAGGTGCGGCTCGGCCGCCTCCGCATCCTCAGCGGCGTGCGCGTGGAGGAGACCGAGGCCTCCGGTGCGGGCTTTCGCCGCAAGGCCGCCGATGCCACCAACAACGCGAACAACGCCCTCTCCATCGAGCAGAACCGCGCGCGCGCCCTCTCGACCTTCACCGGCTGGGTCGAGCAGACCGCGGACTACCGCGACGTGTTTCCCGGCGTGCATCTCGTCTACAATCTCGCCAACGGCCTGCAGGCGCGCACGAGCTACAATGTGTCGATCACGCGTCCCAGCGCCGCCAACTACGCGCCCGGTTATGTCGTCAACGACATCGCGCGCAGCATCAGCGCCAACAACGTCGCGCTGAGACCCTACACCTCCGATAACTTCGAGGCCGGTCTCGCGTACTACTTCGAGCCCGTCGGCTCCCTCACCGCGAGCGTCTTCCTGAAGGAGATCAGCAACTACACGCGCAATATTCCGACGACGGTCGGCGACGGCCCGGACAATGGCTTCAATGGCGACTACGCCGGCTACTCGTGGAATCGCACGACCAATGTCGGCGCGGCCCGCGTGCGCGGCGCCGAGTTCAGCTACCAGCAGCAGTACACCTTCCTCCCCGGCGCGCTGCGCGGCCTCGGCTTCTTCGCCAATCTCACGTGGCTCCAGACCAAGGGCGATTTCGGCGGGCTCACGACCGTCACCGTGCTGCCCAATCTCACGCCCCGCACGTGGAATACCGGCCTCACCTTCCGCGGCTACGGCTTCTCGCTGCGCCTGCTCGCCAATCACCGCAGCCAGACCTACATCGGTTCGCAGCTCGTCTCCGGCTCGGCGCCCGTCGAGACCAACAGCATCTACGGCCGCGGCAGCGGCGGCATCATCGGCCAGCAGACTTTCGACTGGTACAACAAGGCCCGCACCATGCTCGACTTCAAAGCCGAGTACACGATCAACCGCACCTACTCCGCCTACCTCGATGTCTACAACCTCACCAACGAGTGGAACTTCGAGCGCGTCGCGCGAGCCTTCGGCTTCGAGAGCCCGTGGACCGCGCAGCATACCGGCATGGCTTTCACCTTGGGCGTGAAAGCGCGGTTCTGAAGTAGGGCGGGTCTTTGACCCGCCCTGGAAAGGCTTCGACGAAGAACCCGCGAATCACGCGAAGGAACGCGAATGCGAACAGCCGTATTCGCGTATATTCGCGTGATTCGCGGGCGGGGATTGGGTCGGGTTGATCCCGCAATCCGCGAGGGCGAGCGGCCCTCGCGAGTCAGGCGGTCGGCCACCGGGCCGGCCTGATC
>JAZKEV010000108.1:11929-12243 GCA_040386765.1 Verrucomicrobiota bacterium
CGAGGGCGAGCGGCCCTCCCGTTGCGTTCGAAAATGCGAGAGGGCGGGTTAGAAACCCGCCCTACTTCAAGGCAGTGCCAGGCACTACGCCCAGCACCCACCCACTGTATCCCTCCCGCAGCTAAACCCGCTCGCCCCCACTCATCGATTCGCTCACACTGGCGGCGACGTCATGATCTCCCGGCTCCGACCAGCCCTGCTTCTCGCAAGCTTCGCATTTATCACCGCCCTGTCGGTGTCGTTGCCCGCCGCTGAGCCTCCTTTCAAACCCGGCGACGCGCTCCCCACTCTCGCCGCCGGCAAGGCTTCCTACC
>JAZKEV010000109.1:0-24223 GCA_040386765.1 Verrucomicrobiota bacterium
TGAGCACGATCGCGTTGTTCACCACGATGCCGACGAGGATGATCAGGCCGAGGAAGACCATGATCGTGACCGGGATGTTCGCCAGCCAGAGCACCCACACCACGCCGATCATCGCGAGCGGCACGGTCATCATGATGAGCAGCGGCTGCACGAGCGATTCGAACTGGCTCGCCATGGTGATATAGACGAGGAACACCGCGAGAGCGAAGGCGAGAAACAGGCTGTTGAGCGAGGTCTTCATCTCCGCGTTCTGGCCGGCGAGCCCGTAGGAGAAGCCGGCGGGATAGGAGATACCCTCCATCGCGATGACGATATCCTTGGAGACGGTCGCGAGATCGGAACCGCGGATGTTGCCGGTGATGAGCGCGGTGCGCTGCTGGTCCACACGGCGGATCTCGCTCGGGCCCTCGTTCACGGTGAGCTCGGCAATGGCGGAGAGCGGAATCGGCACAGCGCCGCCAGGATTCACGATGAGGCTGCGGAGCTCCTCGAGCCCAAGGCGATCCTCCTCGCGCAGGCGGACGACGATGTCGATGAGCTGATCCTCCTGGCGGAACTGCGTCGCGGCGCGACCCTGGACCTTGTTGCGCACGAGATCGGCGACATTGCGAAGCGTGAGGCCATACTCGGCGAGCCGGTCGCGATTGTAGACCACCTGGATTTCCGGGTGGCCAGTCTGGAGCGTGGAGCGTACGTCGACGAGGCCGGGGACCGAAGTCGCGAGGAGAGTCTCGGCCTCGCGGCTGAGGCGCTTGAGCGTGGCGAGGTCGTGGCCATGGATCTCGACCTCGATGGGGCTCTTGAAGCTGAAGAGCGCGGGATACGAGACCTCAAGCTTCACCTCGGGCAGATTGCGAAACTCGGAGCGGATGCGATCGATGAGCTGCGTCTCGGACTCCGGCGGAAGTCCCGACTTCATGCGCACGGTGAGCCGCGCGGTGTGCTCGCCGGCATCGATGGAGGTGCTTGCACTCTCCTCGGCGCCAACGGTGATCGCGGTGCGGTCGACCTCGGACTGGGCCCGGACGACCTCGTCGATCTTCTCCGCCACCTCGCCTGTGCGCTCGAGCGGTGTGCCGATGGGCAGGGTTACATCGAGATTGAATTCGCCCTGGTGCACCTGCGGAATCAGGTCGCTGCCGAGCCGCGGCAAGACGAACACGACGCTGACCGCGAGCGCAGCCACCGCGCTGCCGAGCACGAGGAAGCGATGCCTCAGCGTGTAGTGCAGCACGCTCGGATACTTGTTCTGCAGCCAGTTATTGCCGCGCTCGAACCAGCCGAGGCCCGCCGCCGCCACCGGCGAGAAGAGCAACGCGATGAAGCGGGCGATGCCGATCAGTAATTGCGCCAGCGTGAGCAGGAGCGCCTGCAGCACCGAGCCGATCAGCCGAAGCGCGATCTCGGTCGCGACTCGCAGGACAAGAAACACAATCGGTACAACCGCAGGCACGAAAAGCAGCACGAGCAGCCACCACGCCTGCGGCACAAACCAGTGCCAGACAGCAGTGAGGAACGGCTTGGCGGGCGCCACCGTGCCGGGCGGCAGCATGAAGGCAGGGGTCGGCGGCGGCACGACCACACCACGCCGCATGAGAAGAATCGTGCCCACCGCGATACCCGGTACCACGCCGAGAAAAACCCAGCGCCAGACCCGCGCGGCAAACCACGTCCACAGGCTCGCGAGGCTCGCGGAGAAACGCCGCGGCGCGGTAGACGCCAGCATGCCCGGCCACACGCGCGCGCTCTGCAGCGGCCCCATGTTATCGCGCGCAAACCACGCATCGACCGCCCCTGCGAGCTCGCGCGTCGGAGGCAGGATGCTGAGCAGAAAAGCGCCCACCGACCACACGAGCGCAGCGACCGCCTTTAGGCAGATCGCAAATATCAGCAGAAGTCCGAGAAGCACGCGCACCAGCGCGACGCCCAGCGTGCGAAACGCGTGCGTTATACGATGCCCGGTCGCCTGCACCCAAGTCGCACCGCGCCGCGCGACGAACGGCGCAAACCGGAGGAAGGTGCTGCCGCGCACCTGCGCCGCGAACCCGGTTGCGCCGAAAACCGGCGCACCGTCGCCCGCCAACCCCGCCGCCTTGGAGGCGAGCATTGGTATGAGGTAGAGCGCGGCAATCAGCGACGCGATCTGAGAGAACACGACCGCGAGCGCCATGTCGCCGAACACCTGGCCCGCCACGCCCTCGACAAAGACGATGGGGAAAAACACCGCGACCGTGGTCAGCGTCGAGGCCACCACTGGCATGGCGACTTCGCTCGTGCCGCGCACGACAGAGGTCACCGGGTCGTCACCCTCCTCACGACATCGGAAAATACTTTCGAGGACCACGATGGCGTTGTCCACGAGGTTGCCGACGCCCAGCGCGAGACCACCGAGCGAGATGATGTTCAGCGAGACGCCGGCCATGTACATCGGCGCAAACGTGGCCAGGATCGAGATGGGAATACAGAGGCTCACGATGAGCGTCTGCGTGACGTTGCGGAGGAAGAGGTAGAGTACGGCGATGGCGATCAGTCCGCCCTGCACTGCGTTGTCACGCACCTCGTCGATCGAATTGCGGATGAAGACCGATTGGTCGGAGAGCAGCTGCAGCGAGGCGCCGGGCGGCATCTGATGCGCAAGGTAGTCGGTCATCTTGCGATGATCCATCAGCGCCTGCGCGGAGGTGCGCGATTCGGAAGGGCCGCGGCTCATCTCGAGCGGCGAGGATTTTTTCTTTGAGGCGGAAGGCGCCGCCTTCGTGCCCTTGCCCTTCGGCGTGGGCGGCGGATTCTTCTGCTCGGCCACGTAGGCCTGCTGCTCGAGCGTCCCGAAAATCGCTTCCTTCACTGCGGCGGCGACGAGGAGCACATTGGCATCGGCCTCCTTGAATATCTCGATCTCGACGCTCTCGTGGCCGTTGACGCGCGTGATGACCTGGCGGTCTTCGTGGAAACGCGAGATGGTCGCGATGTCGCGGAGGCGGATATCGACGTTGTTCTGGCGGGCGACGATCAGCGTCCCGATCTCCTCGAGCGAGCGAAACTCGTTGAGCGTGCGGATGAGGTACTCGGTCTGGCCCTCGCGCAGATTGCCGCCGGACATATTGACGTTGCCCTGCTGGAGGCGCGTCGCGATCTGGTTGATGTCGAGCTTGAGGTTGGCGAGCTTGCTCTCGTCGAGCGCGACGAGGAACTGCTCCTCGAGACCGCCCTTGATCTGGATCGCGGCGACACCCGGCAGCGCCTCGAGCTTCCGCTTCACATCCTGCTCGGCAAGGTGACGCAGCTCGTAGAGCGACTGCGGACCAGCGAGGCCGAAGCGTAGAATCGGATCGAGCGAAGGATCGTAGTGCAGCAGCAGCGGCCGCTGCGCGCCCTCGGGGAAGCGGATTCGGTCGATCTTCTCGCGCACCTCCTGCGCGACGAGGTCCATGTCGGTCTTCCACTGGAACTCGAGGATGACGTCGGACTGCGCGGCCTTGGAAATGGAGCTGATCGAGACGAGCTTCGGAATGATGCCGAGCTGCTGCTCGAGCGGACGGGAGATGACATTCTCCATCTCCTCGGGCGCCGTGCCGGGGTACGACGTGCGCACCGTCAGCGTCGGATAGCTCATGTCGGGCATGAGCGTGAGCGCGAGCCGCTGGTAAGAGACGAAGCCAAACACGGCGACGGCAAACGTCACCATGAGGATCGCGACCGGGCGGCGCACCACGAGCGCGTAGTGCGACTGGTCGAGGCGGAATTTCGAGCGGAAGCTCATGCGGACGACCTCCGGACGGCGGCGCAGCGGGTTGCGAACGACGCGTTAAGGAGGGCGCGGCCTACCTGTGCACCGGCGGTCACGACTTGCTGTTTTTGGCCGCGGGCGCGGGGGCGGCGGTTTTGGCCGTGTCAGCGGCGGTCGCGGTCACGGAGCGAACCATCGAGCCATCTTTGAGGCCGGCCTGGCCGAGCACGATCACCTGCGTGCCGATCTCGAAACCGGTCGTAGCCTCGACGTTGGTCGGATCCTCGTAGCCGATGGCGAGTTTCTTCTTAGCGGCGCGGCCGTTGGCCACGACGAAGACATAACGCTCGCCGCCCTCGTAGATGACGGCGCGCTTGGGAATCAGCACCGCGTCAGGCCGCGTATCGGTGACCACGCGCACGCCGACGAAGAGACCCGGGGGAAGATCCGTCGGCTTCTCGCCCCGAACGCCGACCGTAACCTTGAACGTGCCGCTCTTCGGATCGATGACAGGACTGATGCGCTTCACCCAGCCCTTGAATGTGCGGTCCGGCAAAAATTCAGACGTCACGACCGCAGACTGATCAACCTTGACGATCGGCAGATAGCGCCCGGGGACGAAGACGCGCGCAACGATGTCGTCGAGCTTCACCATCGAGAACAACTTGGTGCCGGTGCCGACACGGGCGCCGACCTGCGCCTCACGCGCGGAAATGACGCCGGCGAACGGCGCTCGCACGGTCGCGTAAGCGAGCCGGATCTTCGCGCGCTCCAGCCGGAGCCGGGCCTGTTCGACTTGGTACTTCTGCGTCTCGTGATCCTGCTTGTTAACGAGGTTGCGCTCGAACAGGTCCTCGGAACGACCGAAGTTTTTCTCAAGGTGCTGGAAGTTGGCCGTGCTCTCCTCGACATCGACGCGCAGCTCTCGGTCCTCGATCTTCAGGAGCGGGTCGCCTTCCTTCACGATGCGACCCTCTTCCACGAGGAGCGATTCCACCTGCCCGCCGGTTTGCGGATAGATATCGACGGCTGATTCGGTCTCCAGGGTGGAGTTGAAACTGAGGAACGCCGAGATCGGGCCGCGCACGATGGCGGCGGTCTCGACCGGCACCTGCTCGGCAGCGGCCTGGCGGGCCTTATCCTTTTCGGCCTCGTTGGCCCGGCGCGCAGCGATTGCAGCGCCGGCCTTGTCAGCCGTGCCGGTCGCGGGAGCCCCGGGCGTACCGGGCGCGGGGGCCTTGGTGGCGCCGGGCGTGCCCGCCTTGTCGGCGGCGGCAGTGGGGGCCGGAGGGGTCTGCTCGCGGCTGCAGCCGGAGAACGTCAAACCAGCGGATACGAGCAAGCCAAGCGCGATGGCAGAGCCACGGGCGCGCAGACGGGAGGGCACAGAGACCAAGGACACGGAGGGCAAGGGACGAAGAGGGACGGGCTTCTGGGAAAGCGAAGGGTTTTCCTTTAACCGAGAGCGGAGGTCAAAGGTTTCACGCGATTTTTGTGAAAAAAATCAGCGACAAATGGGAGCTAGGTTGAAACGCGCAAAAGAACGGACAAAACATGAGATGCCAGCGGAGGGGATATAGTTGTGTAAAGAGCGAGACGATTGGGCGTGGAGGACGTTACTCGCGACTTTTGGAGGCATAAAAATACACCTTGTTGCGTGTAAAGGCCGGGGTGGCGTGGGCGATAACCAAGCGGTTACGTGGCCCCTTGAGGAAATTCGGCGCTTTGCGAGGAAGTGGCGCCACGCTACGTTAGAGCGCATGGACGATGCGTTTTGGACCGCGGGCGTGCGTGCGGCGGGAGCCTGCCACTTCCTCACGGTGGCGCTGGCGGCTGTGACGCCGATCCCAGCGAACTGGGAAGACAACCTCGCCCGCCTCCCGGAGGTCCACCGGCGCTTCGCGGTGGCGCAGAATATTTTTATCGGAGCGACGATGCTTTTCGCTGGAGGGGTCAGCGTGCTCTTCGCGCCACAGCTGGTTGCTGGCACGGTACTGGCGCGCGTCATCTGTGCAGCTATCGCGTTGTGGTGGGCGGCACGGCTCGTGGTGCTGCCGTGGCTGCGGGTGGGGCCGGAGTTGCGCACGCCGCTCCTGCGGACGGGCTTTGTGTTGCTGCACGCGCAATGTGCGATCTTCATGGTCGCGTATGGATGGCTGGCGCTGCGGGGATGAGAAACGGGGAATGTTGTGCGGGAATGTGCAGCAGGGCGTTATACCGTACGGAGGTAGTGCGGCATGTGGACACGCTGACGGACGGGCCGCCCGTCCCCCGCCTAGTACGGGGTACCGAGTAATATCTTAGACGACGCGAACAGGTGGGCGCGTTGCCGTGAGGGCATTCGTACGCCGAGGCGCGGCAGTTTAAGGACAAACCGCCCACTCTCTAGTGGTTTGGCGCGAACTAGAACACGCTCGCGCGAGAACGCTCAACCGCTACATTTCCCGCCATGCGCCCCCGCTTCGCCCCAAGGTTGCTAGCTACCCTGCTCTGCGTGTGTGCGTGCGTCTACGCCGCGGAACCGCAAGCGAGCTTCAAGGCCGCAGCGGAACGCAGTGCCACGGCGCAGGGCATCGCGATGCTCGTGATGATCGATGGGAAGATCGTCTTCGAAGACTATCCCAATGGCGGCGCCGCGGAGCGCGCGACGGAACTCGCGAGCGGCACCAAGAGCTTTTCCGGTGTGCTAGCGCTGTGCGCAGTCGAGGATGGCCTGCTCACGCTCGACGAAAAGGCTTCTCTCACGCTCACGGAGTGGCGCGACGATCCGGCGCGACGCGATATCACGCTCCGCGAGATTCTCACGCTCACGAGCGGCATCCCAGGTGGCGAGAGTGCGCTGCGCGGCGGGGGCGTGCCGAGCTATGCCGACGCCATCCTCGTCAAAAGCGTGGCACCGCATGGCGAGAAGTTCTCGTACGGGCCGAATCCCTTTCAGATCTGGGGCGAGATTCTGCGCCGCAAGCTCGCGCCGAAAAACGAAACGGTCGCGCAATACCTCGAGCGCAAGATTCTCCGGCCTGTCGGCATCAAGCCGGAACGTTGGCGCCTGCCGGTCGCGGGCCAGCCTAATCTGCCGAGCGGAGCGGCGCTCACGGCGCGCCAGTGGGCGAAATTTGGCGAGGCAATCCGGCTCGATGCCAAGGGCATCCTTCCCTCCGGTAAGATCCAGGAGCTCTTTCACGGCACCAAGACCAACCCCGGTTACGGCCTCACGTGGTGGCTGCCCGCGCAGGGCTCGCTCGGAGGCGGCCCGGTGACGCGCAACGTCGCCGGTCCCTGGCTGCCCAAGGATACGTGGCAGGCCGCCGGCGCGGGCGGACAGCGGCTCGTAATCGTGCCCTCGCTCAAGCTGGTCGCAGTCCGGCTGGCCCCCGTGCGCAACGATACCGGCGCTTTCGATGACCGCACCTGGCTGCGGTTGCTGGTCGAGCCTCTGGCCAGCAGTTTGAAATATATCCCTAGCAGCGCGGGGTCGCGCTGAGAACCACCGTCGGCGGTCAAGGCCGCGCTCCACTCTAAGGTTGAGGTCAGGCCCCTGGCGCGGTTATGCGTCGCGGCTTCCATGGGCTCCAAACCGATTCCAGGCTCCACCGGCGAAGTGTTGACGACACTTCCGTCGCCCTACCTCCCCCACCCTTCAACCGGCCTGCTTTATCTCCCCCGCTTCCTTGCCAAGTGCCGCTATGTCAAGGAGCACGGCGCTCTGCCCGCCAGCTACGCCAAGAACTACAAGCGCGGCATGGACCGTTTCCTCTCCCTGCACTTGGGGATCGATCCGGCCGCGGTGGAAAAGGTTGTCCATGAGTGCATCGACACCGGCCTGGACGACGCCGAGCGCGATCGGCGGCTGCTCGCGATTTTTCCGGCCGATGTGCGCGCGGCAAAATGGAACCGGGAATTCGTCCAGAAGGGGATGACCGCCGCCGGCCGCGAATTTATGAAAACCGCGCTCACCGCGATGGGTTGCGCCGACCGGGTCGACGACATCAAGAGCGTGCCGGACCTCATCGATTTCGACGAGGGGCGGATCGACTGAAGCCCTTATTCGTCCGGAGGCGGGGAACGCCCGGTCTGCGCGCGGTCAAAATTGAGCAATTGAGAAATACGCGAAGTGGAGAACTGTTTGTGACGGTAGTCCGCTAATTTCTCTTTTCCCCCTCTCCTCCTTTCCGATTTCCTTCCTGTCATGGTCAAAGGTCAGAAAGTTGTCTGCATCAACGACACCTTCAGTCCCACAATCCGGGCGCTCTACAAGCAGCTGCCGGTGAAGGACACCATTTACACGGTCCGCGAGGTCTTCCTCGGCCGGGAGAAAATCGTGAAGGGCGGCGACAGTGCCACCGTCGGTCTGCTGCTCGAGGAGCTGACCAATCCCCGCGATCCCTTCCATCAAGGAGAGCAGGAGCTGGGTTTTACCTCGGAGCGCTTTGCACCCCTCAACGAGCTGCCCGACGAGGAAGCGGTCGTCGAGGAGTCGATCGGCGCCGGCGGATGGGTGCCCGCGACCGTATAAGGACGTTGCCGCAGAGGAGCCGGCTGGCGCTCCTTACTCGATCTTCAGCGTGATCTCGTGAAAGTCGGCCGGGACGGCTTCACGGACGGCATCCACGGGCACGAGCACGAAACGCAGCCGCGTGATACCCGGGCGGATCGCGAGGAACACCGCCGTTGCGCTTTCACCGCCATTGGTCACGGGCTTGGTATCGCTCAAAATCTGGAGGAAGCGCTCGTCCGCCTGGATGATCTTCCAAATCTGGGTGGGCATCGAGGGGGGCAGTGTGACGATCACCCGGTTGGCCAGCTTGACGCCTGCGCTCGTACGCTTCGCGGTCATGTTTACCGTCACCTGCGCATCGCCCGTTGGCGTGAGCTTTCCGCCATCGCTGACACAACCTGCCAGCCCGAGGGCAAGCATCAGGGAGAGAAACAGAAACGAAGCGCGACACATAACGGAGTGCACGGTGCCAAACCCTATGGGGAAAAACAATATCCCGGCGCGGTGGGATTCTACGCAGCGTAAACGCAGACGCTTTACTCCGGCATCAAGTCGGGAATGAGGGGCCGGCCGATATCGCGCCGGATCGACTCGAGGTTCTCGCGGATCAGCGCGCCCATCGACTCGCACTTCAGGTACTCTTTCCGCTGGTAGTGCTCCGCGAGACCGGCGCGCAGCAGGTGGACCTTCTCCTTTGGAGCGATGGGATCGTCTACCATGGCATGCAGCAGCAGTCCAAGCCGCTCCGCTGCGAGCGTCGCGCGCTGGAGGATGAGTGTCTGCTCCTCGCGCTGATATTGGCGGGCCGTTTCGACGCGGAGGTGCCGCATGCAGAAGCGGACGAGCGGCGTGTTATCCTTGAAGAACTGGGGGAGGTAAAAATTCTTCCGCCCATCGTAGCTCTGCTGGTCGAAGTCCATCGCCCGGATACGGAGCTGCGCCTCCTCGAAATCGGGCGTGACGACGAAGACAAAGTTATACGACCGCATGTCCCCCAGCAGGCGGATGAAACAGCGCTCGTTGAACTTCACGAGCTCCTTGGCCACGCGAATCGCCTTCAGCTCCTTTCGCTGCCCCAACCAGTCGGCGATGAAGACATCGCCGGGAATGCCGGCGACGTGCTCTTCCACGAGCGTATCGCCGTCCGTGAGGAAGTTGAGGCGGTTGGGGGACAGCAGATGCTCCAATTCCAAGCCATAGATGCGCGAGGCGTCGGCCCGCTTGATGTAGAAATAGTCCTGGTTGTCGTTGTAGGCGTTAACGATACGGATGCGGAAGGGGGTGGAATTTCCAAAGGTGCAGAAATCCACGCGGTCGACGTACAAGTGGCTCACCACGGAGAGATCGCCGTCGACCTTCAGCCAGGCGTAGACCTCTTTCAGCGCCTGATTCAGCGCGGTCATCTCGGTAGAATCGTAAATCACGGTATCCCAGAGCGTAGGCTTTCCCGCATCGTCGGTGAGCGGAATGACCTCGTGGAACGCCCGCAGCCGGTCGTACGTGATGGGCAGCTCGCGCTCGCGGCGGTAGCGGCGGAGGTAATTGCGCAGATCGTCCCCGATCGGGAAACTCGGCTTCCGCTGAGTCGGCAGGGGATTCGTGGTGTCGCCCATGGAGCGTCGATCAAGACACCCGCGCGCGGCGAAGCAATCCCGGGCGGGAGGCGAGATCGCGCGCTCCTAGGCCCATCACCGCCACCGCAAAATCGGCAAAATCCGCGGATTGCCGCGTCGCAAAAACCCCGTTTACTGCCCCTCCGATGTCACCCCTCCGCCCTCTCCTGCTCGCCGCCGCGCTTGCGCTCGGCGTCAGCCAAGGCAGCGGCGAAGAAAGGCCGACCCCGGACCCTTCCGACAACGCCTCGGCGATCGCGCCTACGCCGCAGGAGTTCGCCCGCACGCTGCTCGCGGAAACCAATCGCGTGAGGGTCGCCAACCACCGGCGGCCGTTGAAATCGCGTGAGGAGTTGGCGGCAGCGGCGGACGATCAGGCGGCGTTCATGGCGCTGCGCCTGCACGTGCAACATGGCTCTTTTCTCCCGGGTCAGGCCAGCGTGACCGAACGCGTGCTCCGCCACGGTCTCTTCGGGGTGGAGGTGGCGGAAAATGTCGCCTCGACCTCCCTGCCGGGCGGCCCCGGCGCGCACACGGCAGAGCAGGTCGCCGCCATGCTCGTCGCACAGTGGATGGATTCGCCCGGGCACCGCGCGACGCTGCTCGACCCGCGCGTGACACATTTCGGTGGCTCGATCAGGCTCGCGCGCCTCGGCAAGCAATGGGCCTCGTACGGTGTGCAGGTATTTCTCGCGGCGCCGCCAGCCCACGGACGGGTGCGGGCGTAATGTTAATGTAGCGGAGAGGAACGGAGAGAGGAAATATCAGCGTTTCCCAGCTGGCGATCGGGACGCTCCCACCCCGCCTGGGCGGCGTGCCTTAGATCGAATACTTCACCCGCACGTCTTCCGGGATCGGCGTGCCGCGGCCAGTGGCGAGCGTCACCAGCGTGTAGTCGCAATACCCGTCGCACACGCGTTTGCGGAGCGGCAGCTTTTCGATCTCGAAGCACACCCGGCAGCCGGTCTCCGTAATGCTTTCGATCCAGCAGCGCACGATCATCCGGTCGCCCCAGCCGAGCGGGCGTTTGTACTGGATGTGGGCCGCGTGCATGAACCAGCCGAGGCCGCGGTCCGCAAAGGCCTGCATGCCCATCCCGTAATTGCGCTCCATCTGGTCGAAGCGCGCCGCGAGCACATAGTCGAGGTAGCGCGTGGAGTGCACGTGCTGGTACAGGTCGATATCGTCCGGCCGTACCGCGAGCTCGGTTTCGAATTTGGAAAAGACGTTCATGGGCTGGCGCGGAAGGCGATAAGCCAGCGTCACTGGAACAGATTGTCGAGCAGGCGCCGGTCGCGCTTGGTCGGGCGGCCGCTGCCCTTTTCGCGAGCCAGGAGCTGCTGCACGGGCTGCTCGCGGCCTTTCGCGAACTCCTCCGGTGTCGTCAGATCGGTGCAGAAATTGGCGACGAGCTTGGCACCGACGCGTGAACGCGGCACCCCCTCGACCCGGAGCGTGCGCAAGACGAGGCCCTGGCGGACGGTCACCTGCTCGCCGGCACGCACATCGCGCGCGGGCTTCGCGGGCAGCTCATTTACCGCCACACTGCCGGCGCGACAGGCATCGGCGGCGAGACTGCGCGTCCTAAATATCCGGACTGACCACAGCCATTTATCGAGGCGGCCGGCCGACGGTGCGGCCGCAGGAACGACAGGAGGATTGCTCAATGCTGCAAAAACAAAAACGGCCGCGGTTCTTGTCAAACCGCGGCCGCAGAGAAAGGAGGTCGCCTGGGCGCGAGCACCTGCCGGATATCCGGGTGCTTAGGTGCTCTTCTTGGCCTTGGGGACCTTCGGGAACTCGTTGCGGAGCCAGTCGTCGAGCAGGCCCTTTTCGTGGCGGACAGGATCGTCGCGGAAGCTCATGTTGATCTTCGAGAGGAACGCCAGGTCGCGCAGCTCGCGCTTGCCTTCTTTCACAACCTTGCCGTCGGCATCGGTAAAGCGGAACGAGAGCTCGATGCGCGGCGGATAGATGTCCTTCACGATGCGGATATCGCCAAAGCGCGGCCCGCGCCACGGCTCGAAGTCGCCCGCCATGTCGATATCGGTGAAGGTCACGGAGAGCTTGTAGCCCTCGGGCACGTAGTTCTTGGCCTGCGAGAAGAGGTGCTCCTTGAGGCTGTCGAGGTACGTGGTGCGTTCATAGTCGCCCATGTCGCTATCGCGAACATCGGTGAACTTGGTGGGCTCGAGGAAGACGACGTCCATCTTCGAGTTGGATTTTTCGTTCAGCGCCATCGCCGGGCCTGCGGCCATCGCAATACCCGTCAGCGCCAGCAGGGTTTTAAAATAGCTGGTCTTCATGATATAGAGTGTGACGAGACAATGGCACTAAAGTTCCGCTACCGCCACCTAGAAAGCGCGGGACCCCTTTCCATGTGAAACATGAAAACCGGTGAAGATGAGCACGTAAGCCGGAATACGGCAGAAAGGCCGCCCGCGAATCACGCAAATTGACGCGAATAAATTCAAGGCTCGTCCCTGAATTTTCCGACCTTCGTCTATCCGCGTGATTCGCGGGCGCGGTTACTGTCTCCCTTTCCTCATGCAGAGCGGTTAAACCTGCTACTTCGCTCGCTCCGGCACCACCATGATTTCTCCCGGCTCCATAAGGGCGCGGATTTCAATCCCTTGGGCAAGAGGCGTCGCAATATCGCCGGCGACCATCTGATTCTCGCCATTCGGCCCGCGACGCACGACCCCCACCCGCGTGAGATCGGCGTTCTCGGTGGCTCCACCACCCAAGGCGATCGCGTCGGCCCAAGTCACGCTGCGGCCTTCGGGCAACGTGACAAAGCCGGGCTTTTTCACCGCACCGACAATGGAGAATTGCCACACGGCGGGCTTCTGGGCGTCGCCGACCACGATCACGTCGTTGCGCGCCAGAGTACCGGCGTTGCCTGTGCCCTGCATCAGCTCCAGCTCGCGCAACGCGGTGGGCGCGCGTGAACCGTCGGCACCGGCGCGGATGAGCGTCACCGCGGAGCGGTCGGCCTTGGGCGCGAAGCCACCCGCGCGCGCAATCGCGTCCAGGACGATGGGCCGATCCGCCGCCCTCAGGCGGTAGGCGCCTTGGGCATTAACCGCGCCCACGACGCTCACGGTAAACTCATCACCCACCGGACTTCCGGTCACTCGCGTTGATTTCGCCTCCGCCCCTTCGTCGCGCGACCGCTCAATCATCGCTTGGAGGATCTTTTCCTGGCTGCCTAGGCGGCGCTCACGATTGCGCTGCTCGATTTTCTGCCGGTCGAGATCCCTCGCGATCTGCTTCTGCGTGTTGAGATCGCTCATCGCGGCAGCATACGCCTGCGTCGCCGCGTCGCGTTCCGATTCCACCTGTTTGCACGCCAGTTCGACCGCGTCACTTAGCTCCCGCTCGAGCACGTCGCGCTGGCTGGCGGCCCTGATCATTTCGGGATGCTGGTTCCGGTAGCGGTTGCTCAGCCCGGAGATTCGGCGTCTCTGCCCCGCCAACGCACGCGTCAGTTGATCCACCTGCGGACGATCCGCAATAAAGGTCAGCGTCTGGAGATCACCGCCGCCTTGCCGCGCCGCTGCAATCTGGGCGACACGCTGCTCCACTGCGGCCAGCGCCGAGCGGGCGAGAGCCGCCTGCTTCTCCAGCAAGGTCAACTTCTCCACCGCAAGGAGGCTCTCCCGGTCCAGCGCAAGATTGGATTCTTTGAACGTCTGCAACTCCCGCGCCTGCGCTTCGACAAGCTGGCGTTGTTGCTCCACGGGATCGGTCGTCGGCTGGGCCGACGTCGCGACCGCGGGCGCGCGATCAGCCTGCCCCCTCGCCTCACGCGTCACGCCCGCCACCGCAAGGGCGGCCACCAGTGTCAGTCCGGCAACGACGCCACGCACCGACGACCGGCGAAACCCCGCGATCGACCGCACGCGCTGCGCGAGCTCACGCCGACCCTCAAGAATCGCGAGCGCGCTGCCGGGCCGGCGCCCTTCGCGCACGACACCAAGCACCTTCAGCAACGTCGCCCCGTAGAGCGCGCCGTCCGCCTCATCGCGCTCCAGCACGTACGCGTCGCACGCGAGCTCGCAATCCGTCCGCGCGGCCCGCACCGCCAGCCACGCAAGGGGATTGAACCAGTGCAGCACCACGCCCGCCTGCAGCACCGCTTGCATGAGGAGATCGCGGCGCTGGCAGTGCGCCAACTCGTGCCGCACCACGAGCCGCAGTTCGGCGTCGGTGAGCTTCGACGCAAAGCCTACCGGCAACAGCAGCCGCGGCTGCCACACCCCAAACAACGCGGGGGCCTCCACCGCCGCCGTTTCGCACGCCACCACCCGCTGGCCCACATTCAGCGCGCGCCGCTCGCTCTCGACGAGCGCGAGCACGCGATCATCGGCCGGCCGGGCGGCGCGTAGGCGCCGACGGAAACGTAACGAACCTGCAGTCCGAACGCTCGCGAGTATCGCCACACCGGCGAGCCAGACGAGCGCGAACAGTTCCAGGCGGGTCCAACTGCGCGCCGCTTCGGTCGAGACGGACGCGGTTGCGGCTGCAGTGTTGCCCAGCGAGGGCACGCCCTGGGCCACCGAGGCAGCCCCGTGATCGGAGCTGGGCGTTTCGGCTCGCGCCGGGGCGGCCGTAATGGGTGCGGCGGAATTTGGTGTGACGAAGGCGTGCGTCGCAGGCGTCAGGTGAAAAGGACTCCACTCCACCGTCACGCTCGCCGGCACCAGCAGCCGGAGCGCGACCACGCCCCACACGAGAAACCACACCTGCGCCGGAATCCGCCGACGGATGACGAGGCGCAGGCCGAGCACCAGGAGAATCAGCCAGCCTCCACGCCACGAGCTCAAGAGCAGCTCGACGAAAAACTCGGAGAGGGTGGGCAACGAGATCGGGTTCATTTTTTGGCCTTCTTTTTTTGCAGCAGGTTTTCCAACTCACGGATTTCGTCGGCGGTGAGGTCCGCCTGGGCGCAGAAGTGCAGGAGCATCGGGCCCGCCGCGCCGCGGAAGACCCGTGCCATGAACCCACGGCCCTCGCGCGTCACGCACTCCTCCCGCCGCAGCTTGGCCGTGTAGAGATTTGCATTGCCGTCCTTCGCGATCCTCACGGCGCCCTTGGCCGCGAGCCGCGCCAGGAAGGTGTTCACGGTCTTCTGGTGCCACCCGTGGCCCTGCGGCAGTGCGGCGAATACCTCGCCCGCAGTCTGCGGCGACTTCATCCACAGCACGTTCAGCACTTCCCATTCGGAGTCGGAGATTTTCGGCGGCGTCGGCATAGTGGCTTGGGGAAAGGTGAAATTGTCGGAGATCCTAAGCTAAGGGTTCAGCATTCCTACAACTGTAGGAATAAGTGACTACACTTGTAGGATGTGCGTCAAGTCCGAATGTCTTGAGGTAGGGCGAGGCGTCCCCGCCGAGCCGTCTCGCCTTGCGCATCGAGCACCTCGAGGTTTTCGCACATGCACCGCGCGACGGCTCACCGAGGACGGTTCACCCTACCCTCGAGCCGCTAATCTACTAATGCATGGGAGGAGTCTGCGCGTGAGCTTAGGGACGGAATACCCCAGGAGCGATCGCACCCTCCCACCGCTCACGCGGTGGGCTGCATTACTGAGCGCGCCCCCGCCGTGATCGTCACCACCACAAATTTGCTCGTCGGCGTATTGCTCTTGGCCGCGACGCTGTCGATGGGCACGAGGACGTTGCCCTCGGGGAAATAGGTAGCCACGCAGCCGCGCGGGATCCGATATGTCGCAACCATGAAGCCGCGTGCGATGCGCTCCACGCCGCCATGCCGGTTGGTGAGGTCGACGCGTTGGCCCTGCTGCAGGCCCGCCGCGGCGATATCGAGCTCGTGCATGAAGACCACGCGCCGCCCGCCAAAGATGCCGCGGTAGCGGTCATCGAGCCCGTAGACCGTGGTGTTGAACTGATCGTGCGTGCGGATCGTCATCATCACGTACTCGCCCGGCGCAAGCGAAGTCCGCGGAATCGGAGCGGTCACGAAATTCGCGCGCTGCGTGGGCGTCTCCCACTCCCGCCGGTCGCGCGGCCCATTGGGCAGGTAGAACGGCCCGCTGCGCACGCGTGAGTTATAGTTTTCGAAGCCCGGGATGATCCGCGCGATCCGGTCGCGGATCGTGTCGTAGTTGCCCGCAAACTCCTCCCACGGAATCGCACCGATGGCGCCCTCGCGCCCGAGCGTGGCCCGCGCGATGCCGCACACGACCGCGACTTCGCTGCGCAACTCCGCCGAGGCGGGCGCCAGTTTCCCGCGCGAGGAATTGATGATCCCCATCGAGTCTTCCGTCGTCACGAATTGCTCACCGCCAGCCTGCGGGTCGCGCTCGCTGCGGCCGAGACAGGGCAGGATGAGGGCGGTGCGACCTGTGATGAGGTGCGCGCGGTTGAGCTTCGTGGAGACGTGCGCGGTGAGCGTGCAACCGCGCAGCGCCTGCGCGGTAAACTCCGTGTCGGGCGTGGCCGAAAGGAAGTTGCCGCCCATCGCGACAAAGACCCGCACGCGCCCCGCGTGCATCGCGCGGATCGTGTCCACCGTGTCCAAGCCATGCTTGCGCGGTGACGCGATGCCAAACTCGCCGTCGATCCGGTCGAGGAACCAGTCGGGCATTTTCTCGAAAATGCCCATCGTGCGGTCGCCCTGCACATTGGAGTGGCCGCGCACGGGGCACACGCCCGCGCCAGGCCGGCCGATGTTGCCGCGCAGGAGAAGGAAGTTCACCACCTGCTGGATCGTCGCCACCGCCTCGGGCTGCTGCGTGAGGCCCATCGCCCAGCATGCGATCGTGGCGCGGGACCGCACTGCGATCGCCGCCGCCGCGCGAATCTGGGCCTCGTCGATTCCGCTGGCCTCCACGATCTCCGCCCAAGGGGTCGCGCGCAGGTCGAGCGCGAGGGCGTCGTAGCCGCTCGTGTGCTCGGTGACAAAGGTCGCGTCTACCACCGTGCCCGGCGCGGCTTCCTCGGCCTCGAGCATCCCCTTCATGAGGCCCTTGAAGAGCGCCAGGTCGCCGGCCACCCGCACCGGCAGCCAGAGGTCCGAGAGGCGCGCGCCTCCGCCCGCGAGGGTCTGGAGCATCTTCAGCGGGTTCATGAAATCCTGCGGATTCTTGAACCGCTCCGTGCCGATCTCCGGTAGTGGATTGATGGATACAATGGTTGCGCCGTTGGCCTTGGCCGCGGCGAGGCTCGAGAGCATGCGGGGGTGGTTCGTGCCGGGATTCTGGCCGACGATGAAGATCGCTTCCGCCTTCTCGAAATCCGCGAGCTTCACCGTTCCCTTGCCGATGCCGATGCTCTCGCCGAGCGCGAAGCCACTCGATTCGTGGCACATGTTGGAGCAGTCGGGCAGGTTGTTGGTGCCGAAACAGCGCACGAACAACTGCCAGAGAAATGCCGCCTCATTGCTCGTGCGGCCCGAGGTGTAGAACGCTGCCGCGTCCGGCGAGGGGAGCGTGCGGAGCTCGCTCGCAATCAGCGCAAACGCCTCGTCCCACGCTATGGGCGCGTAGTGCGTGGCGCCCGGGCGCAGCACCATCGGCTCCACCAACCGGCCCTGCGCATTAAGCCAGTAGTCGCTCTCGGCCGCGAGGACCGCCACCGAATGCCGGGCAAAGAACCCGCGGTCGAGCCGCCCCCTCATCGCCTCGTCCGCGACCGCCTTGGCACCATTCTCGCAAAATTCGAAGGTGTGCCGGTCCTCATCCGGGCTCGGCCAGGCACAGGACTGGCAGTCAAAGCCATCCTTTTGGTTCACGTCGAGTAGCGCCCGCACTCCGTTGCTCAGGCCCATCGCGCCGACGCGCTGCGCCGTCACCGCCACCGCTTTTAGTCCGGCCGCCGCCTTGCTGGCCTCGCCCACTTGGGCAGGCTTTTCCTCCAGCGGGGGCTGGGCAGGCGACGCCGGCAGTGCCGACGGGGTGGGGTGGGGCATGCCGCGAACTTTGCGAGGTCCTGCTCCTCGTCAACTCCGGTCACACGTCGCCGCCACGCGCGGTCGCCGAAGACTGGCCATAAGGCCACGATCACTCGAGGTGAACAGGAAGATCGGGAAGGACGGAAAAGCCCGGAAGAAGGTGCCTTATTCTCCCGCTCTTCCCGACCTTCCTGTTCATAACTCCGATGACCTTGGGCTTCACTTGGTGGAATGAGGTCTGGCCGCCGTCGAGTAGTTGCCCCTTTGCTTTCCCCCGCGGCCCCGCTACGTTGGCTCCCCGCCATGTTTGCGAACCTGCTCCAACTCATCACCGGCCGGCCTCCCCCGCCGGAGGTGGTGCAGAGCGCATTCGTGGAGTCGGTGACCGTTGAGGGTCGCGATGCCGAGCGGCGGAACCCCAAGGTTGAGCGCATGATCCTCGTCTGCTGGGTGCTGATCACGATCAAGCACGTGGCGATCATCTGGGTCTGCCAGAACTATCGCGTGCCCTACCACCAGCTGTGGATCAACTTCCCAACGTGGCTGCTGGGTGTGCTCGCCACGGGACTCTATTACGGGCGGGTGCCGCGCCACCCACGCAAACCGCCGGGAACTTTGTGATTTAACGGTTTACGATTTACGGGTTTGTTTTACCTCCTGTCTTTTTCGCCCGCGCCTCCATCCTCGTTTTCAAGCATGCCACACGTTCCCGGTCTGCGCAGTCCGTACGCCAAAGTCGGTCGCATCGTTTATTTCGGCCGCATGCTCGACAAAATCCGCTTGCAGGCCGCCGGCACGTTGCCCGCGGACTACACCGCCAATCTCGGCAAAGGCTTCGATGGCCGGTGTCTGGCCTTCCTGCGCGTGGGCTACGACGAGCTGAAGCAGCTCACCCTCGCCGGCGATCTCGACGACGCGCAGCTCCTCGCCTGGGCGGAGGAGCGGGGCGGCGCCCGCACCGACGAAGAGTGCGAAGTCTGGAGCGGTTTCATGATGAAGCGCGGCTGGCGCGATGAGGCCGCCACCGTCCTCGCAAGACGCATCCGGGAAAGCGCGCTGGAGGCCAAGCCGGTCACCACGATGTTCGACTACCTCGACTTCGACGAGGGCCGCGATCCCGTGGCGATGCGCGCCTGGGAGCTCCGCGAACCCGTGGTGGTGCTGCTCATGGGTGTCTCCGGCAGCGGTAAGACCACCGTCGGCCTCCAGCTCGCGCAGGAGCTTGGCTGGAGCTTCCGCGACGCCGACGATTTCCACCCGCCCGAAAATGTCGCCAAGATGAGCGCCGGCATGCCCCTCACCGACGAGGACCGCGCCCCGTGGCTCGCTGCCATCCGCGCGTATATCGCCGCCTGCCTCTCTCGCGGCGAATCGGCGGTCGTGACGTGCTCGGCGCTCAAGAAAACTTACCGCGATGCCGCGATCCCCGATCGCGAGCGCGTGAAGCTCGTCCACCTCGAGGGCGACTTCGACCTCATCCTCGACCGCATGCGCGCGCGCAAGGACCACTTCATGAAGCCGCAGATGCTCGAGTCGCAGTTCGCCACGCTCGAGCCGCCCGCCAGCGCCCTCACCGTCAACATCGCCCGGACACCCGCCGAGATCGTCGCCGAGATCCGGCGCAGCCTCGGAGTGTAACCATCACCGCGCCCCGCCTCTCCGGCAGGGGCCATTTACCGCCTCCGCCTTATCGATACTCCCCGCATGAATCCGGAAGCCGCCAAACGACTTCGCCTGCTCGCGAGCGCTCTGAGCCTCATCCTGCTGCTCGTCGTCCTCGCCTTCGGGTGGTTCTATTGGCGGATTCGCGCCAGCCTCCCTGACCTCGACGGCGTGGTCACGGGCACCAGCGTCACGGCCAACGTCACGATCGAGCGCGATGGCCAGGGTGTGCCGACCATTCGCGGCGCAACCCGGATCGATGTCGCCCGCGCCCTCGGCTACGCGCACGGGCAGGATCGGTTTTTCCAGATGGATCTCATGCGGCGCAATGCCGCCGGCGAGCTCTCCGAGCTGTTCGGCACACGCGCAATGCCGCGTGATCGCGCCAATCGCATCCACGACTTCCGCGGAGTCGCGCAGAAAGCCCTCGCCCGCCTCGACCCCACCCAGCGCGGGATCATCGAGGCCTACGCCGCCGGCGTGAATGCCGGCCTCGGCTCGCTCGGCGCCGCCCCCTTCGAATATCTCATCCTCCGCGAGAAGCCTCAGCCATGGAAGCCCGAGGACGGGTTTCTCGTTTCCTGCGCCATGGCGCTCGATATGCAGGATGAAAACGGCTCCTACGAACGCTCGCTCATGGCGATGCGCAGCGAGCTGGGCCGCGATGCCGCAGCCTTCTTTGCGCCCGTCTCCACGCCCGAAGATGCGGCGCTCGATGGCACCACCACGCCGCTCCCGCCGATGCCCGGCCCGGCCGTGCTGAACCTGCGCAACCGCAAATCCGCCGCCCATCACCCGCGCGAGCGCCGCTCGGGTGCTTCAATGACGGGCCTCGATTCCTTCCTCTTTGCGCCACGCGACCCCGAGACCGCCATCGGCTCCAATAGCTTCGCCCTCGCCGGCAGTCACACCGCCAGCGGCGCCGCCCTCCTCGCGAACGACATGCACCTCAACCACGGCGTGCCCAATACCTGGTACCGCGCCGTGCTCATCTGGGGCGACAATCGCGTCGCGGGAGTCACGATCCCGGGCGCGCCCGTCGTCGTCGCCGGCAGCAATGGCCATCTCGCCTGGGGCTTCACCAATGCCTACATCGACACGCTCGACCTCGTCGATGTCTCGGTGAACAGCATCTCCCGCCAGCTCTACACCGCGCCCGGCCACGAGGGCCTCATCCAGATCGAAAAGCGCAAGGAGACGATCCGCACCAAGGGCCACGACCCCGCGGTCTTCGAGTATTCCCGCACGGTGTGGGGTCCGCTCGTGGAGGCCGACGAGACGCAGCGGCCGCTCGCGATCCGCTGGGCCGCCCACGATGTCGAGGCGACCAACCTCTCGCTGATCGAAATGGAAACCGCGCGCACCGTGGCCGACGGCATCGCAGTCGCCCACCGCACCGGCATCCCCCCGATGAATATCATGCTCGCCGACCGCGCCGGCGACATCGCCTGGACGATCGCCGGGCGGGTGCCAAAGCGCGTCGGCTACGATGGCCGCACGCCGGTGGCGTGGGCCTATGGCGACCGTAAATGGGATGGCTACCTCACCTCCGCCGAGACACCGGTCGTGCGCGGCAACGAATCCACCCTGCCCGGCCGCCTCTGGTCCGCCAATCAGCGCCAGGTCGGCGGCGAAGCGCTGGCCAAGCTCGGCGACGGCGCCTACCGCCGCAGCGCCCGCGGCGCGCAGATCCGCGATGACCTCGCCAAGCTCGAAAAAGCCGTGCCGAAGGATCTCCTCGCCGTGCAACTCGACGACCGTGCGCTCTTCCTTGAGCGCTGGCACAAGCTCCTCATGGATACGCTCACCCCGGCCACGCTGGAGGGAAAGAAGGGTCGCGCCGCGCTCCGCTCCTTTGCCGAGAAGTGGGAGGGCCGCGCCACCACCGAGGCCGTGAGCTACCGGCTCGTCCGCGAGTTTAGGATCGCGGTGCATACGCGCCTCTTCGTGCCCCTTTTCGCCCCGTGCACGGAGGCGCTGGCGACCTTCGACTGGCGCGATTTCCAGCTCGAACAACCACTCTGGCAGATCCTTCAGGAACGGCCCCAGCACCTCCTTCCCCAGCCTTTCGGCAGCTGGGACGAGCTGCTGCTCGCCGCCTGCGACGACGTTATCACACTCACCGATCAGCAGCGTGTCGCCATGCCCAAGGCCAACTGGGGCTGGCACAACACCGTGCGCATCCGCCATCCCTTCAGTTATTCGTATCCGTGGCTTGCCCGCTGGCTCGACATGCCCGCGACACCGCAACCCGGCGGCGACGACATGCCGCGCGTGCAGTCGCCCAGCCATGGCGCGAGCGAACGCCTCGTTGTCTCACCCGGCCGCGAAGACGAGGGCATCTTTCACATGCCCGGCGGCCAGAGCGGCCACCCACTCTCGCCCTACTATCGCGCCGGCCACGAAGCATGGGCCCGCGGCGAGCCAACGCCCTTCCTCCCCGGCAAACCGCAGCATACGCTCACTCTCGCGCCGTAAGGCGCCGTTGAGGAGTGCTCCCGCTCCTCGGGCGCCTCGCATTCCGAGTTGCAGGAGCGCTTTACGCTGCGTCCCGCATAAGGACGAAGTCCCGCCCGCGTGGTAGGCATCGCGCCTGTGAGTCGCCCGCCTCCGGAATCCCCAACGGGGCGAAATCCGATAGCCCAGGGCAATGGCCCTGAGTTGCACCGTCCAAACCGGCGAGTCCTGAAGGAACGATACTTATTCGCCGCAGGTGAGACCTCCTCTTTTCCATTGTGCCGCCCGCCCGTTCGACGCTTTCTCGGGCTGCGCGGCGCGATGAAGAAAAAGAAACGCACCTACACGGTCTACCTCGGCGGCGAACTCTTTTCGCTCAAGCACCTCATCGGCAACGCCTGGCTTGCGGAGGCCATCTACGAAAAATCCCACGGCCGTTTCCGCTGCATGCTGCCGCAGGATTTCTCCGAGCTGCGCGGCCGCAGCGCGCGCACCATCCGCGATTACAATCTCCGCGCGCTCGTCGGCTGCGATCTCGCCCTCTTCAACTTCGACGGCAGCGACCTCGATAGCGGCACCGTCGTGGAGTTCATGTTTGCCAAGGCTGCGGACATCCCGGCCGTGCTCGTCCGCAGCGATATCCGCAATGCCGGCGATTACCGCACCGAGCCGTGGAACCTCATGGCGAGCTTCTTCCCGCGCACCGCGACCGTGATCATGCCAAGCCTCTTCGCCTACCGTACCTCACTGGAAGGTCGCCGGCGGCGGATCGACCCCGCGCTGCATCTCGCCGGTCAAAGCAGCTCGGCCGCGGGCCAGGTGGTCTGCGAGCAGACCGCCGCGCTCTGCGTCCGGGCCTTCGAGCGCGTGCTGGCCACCGAGCCCGCCCTCCCCCGCCACCTCCGCGAAGAGGTCTATCAATGGCTGCCGGCCCTCTCCGGCCTGCGCGGCAAAGAGAAGGCATTGCGCAAGGAATTCGAGCAGTACCTCGAAAGCAAAGTGGAGCGCGACCTGCTCTAAAATTACGATATCTCTCCATTCCGTGGCCCGCGGTCACGCCTCGTAAATCGTAAATCATAAGTCGTACATTCCGCCCATGCCCGTCCACGTCCTCGCCCACCCGCTCGCCGCGCACATCATGACCCACCTGCGCGACAAGACCACCAAGCCGGCGACGTTTCGCACGCTGGCGTACCAGCTGAGCCTGCTGCTCGCGATCGAGTCGACCGCCGATATCGAGACCGAGGAAAAGATCATCCACACGCCGCTCGAGGCGATGACCGGTCACGTGCTTGCGCATCAGCCGCTCGTCGTGGTGCCGATCCTCCGCGCCGGCCTGGGAATGGTGCAGCCCTTCACGGATATTTTCCCGGATGTCAGCGTCGGCTACGTGGGCCTCGAGCGCGATCACGAGACCGCCAAGGCGCGAAGCTACTACTGCAAGCTGCCGCCACTCGTCGGCCGGCATGTCTTCCTCGTCGACCCGATGCTCGCGACCGGCGGCTCGGCCGTACAAGCCCTCACCATCGTGAAGCAGCACGGCGCCACCGATGCCCGCCTCGTCTGCATCGTGAGCGCACCGGAAGGCGTCGCCGAAGTGGAGAAGTATCACCCCGGCACGGTGATTCATACCGCCGCCCTCGACCGCGCCCTCAACGACCGCAAATACATCGTCCCTGGCCTCGGCGATTTCGGCGACCGCCTGTACGGCACCTGAGCCAACTCTCTCCGTCCCGATAACCTGCTTTTCTTTCCCCTGATGCCCCGCCCTACCCGTTTGGCCCTCGGTGCTCTCCTGCTCGGTTGTACCCTCGCGCTGCCCGCCATGCGCGCCGCCGAGACCCAGACTGCCCACACCTTCGAGCGCACGATCTCCAAGACCGTCGCGTACAAGTACCTCGTCGCCCTCCCCACAGGCTACGCCTCCGATACGACCAAGCGCTGGCCGGTCCTCCTTTTCCTGCACGGCTCCGGCGAACGGGGGAGCGAGGTGTGGGCCGTCACCAAGCACGGCCCCGCCAAGCTGGTGCACGAGCCCGCCGAGTCACCCGCAGCCAAGCTGCTCACCGAGAACTTCATCGTTGTCTCGCCGCAATGCCCCTCCGGCACATGGTGGGATACCGACGGCCTGCTCGGCCTGCTCGACGAAGTGATCGCCGCCCAGCGCGTCGATACCACGCGCGTTTACCTCACGGGTCTCAGCATGGGCGGCTACGGTGCGTGGGATCTCGGCCTCGCCTATCCCGAACGCTTCGCGGCCCTGGTGCCGGTCTGCGGTGGCGGGAATTACAGGACCGTCGTGGCCTCGCGGGCTAACAAGCTCGCGGAGCTGCGCAGCCTGCCCGTATG
>JAZKEV010000110.1:0-2915 GCA_040386765.1 Verrucomicrobiota bacterium
CTCGATAAATTTACCGTCGGCGAGAATCGCGAGACCGATGCCCGCGCCATCGCGATCAACGAGCAGCGCTTCGCGCCCAACATCAAGAATGTGATGGCGACCGACGAACTCGGCGACGTGCTCGGCAGCAATGTCGGCGAGTTCCTCAAGTTCATGCCTGGCATGACGGCCGAGTACAGCGAGGTGGAGATCGTCGGCATCAATCTTCGCGGCATCGGCGGCGGCATGACGTCGTTTACTTCCGATGGCGCGCAGATGGTCTCCGCCAACGCCAGCCCGCAGCGCAATTTCAACATGAACAGCCTTGGGCTGAACAACATCTCGCGCATCGAGGTGGCCAAGGTGCCGACGCCATCCATGCCCTCCGACTCTCTGGCGGGCTCGGTGAATTTCATCACGAAGAGCGCCTTCGAGCGCAGCAAGGCGCAGCTCAACTACGGTGTCACCCTCATCGGCAATCACGAGAATCTCACCTTCAAGAAGACGCCGCACACCAACGGCGACCACGGCACGCGGAAGATTCTCCCCGGCGTCGAGTTCGACTACACCCTGCCGCTCACGAAGGACTTCGGCTTCGTGATCACCGGCATGCAGAGCAACAAGTACAACGAGCAGCACCTCTCCACGACGCTCTTCAATGGCAACGCCGCCGGCACCGGCGCGACGTTCAACCGCCCTTACCTGCAGCAATACACCCTGCAGGATGGACCGCGCAGCCAGTCGCGCACCAACTTCGGTTTCAAGGCCGACTGGCGCGTGCTGCGGAACAACGTCATCTCGCTCAATCTCCAGCGCAACGACTACAAGATCTACATCGGCACGCAGACGTTGGCGATCAACGCGGGCGTCGTCGCAACGCCGCTGCCCGCGACCGGCACGCCGTTCAGCTACACCGAGACCGCCACGATCGGTGCCACTGGCCGCGGTGGCGTGACGCTCTCCGGCGGCTCGCAAACCTTCGGCGGCCGCACCGATCAGGCGACGCTCACGCACCGCTTCGACGATGGCCAATGGCGTGTCGAGACCGCGGCGAATTTCTCCATCTCCGACCGAGAGCGCACCAATCCCGGGCACTTTGGCGGCATCACCGCCGCGCTCAGCGTGCCTGTGCGCGTCTCGCTGCTCGATGTTACCCTCGATCGCCCCCGTACGATCCAGGTCTTCGATAACAACGACCGCCCCGTCGATATCTTCGATATCAACAACTACACGCTCTCCGCCGGTACGGAGCAGCCTTATCGCACGCAGACCGATGTGCGCTCGCTCCAGACGAGTGTGCGGAAGCGTTTCAATGTTCTGCCCTTTCCCACCGCGCTGCAGGTGGGCGGCTATCGCAGCGTGATGGAGATCGATTCGCGTGTGACCTCGGCGATTCCGTGGACCTACAATGGCCCGGACGGCAATGCCGCCACCGCCGACTCCGCTGCGCCGTATCAGATGCAGTCCTACCGCAATCAGGATTCGCTCTACGGCTTCCGCAACGTTCCTTGGATTTCCGTGGACCGCGCCTACAAGGCGCTGGCCCTCTTCTCGCAGACCCCCGCCAACCTCGTCACGGCCGAGACCAATCGCATCACCGGCTCCGAGTATCTCGAGGAGACGGTCTCCGCCGTCTATCTGCAGGCCGATGCGCGGCTGTTTCAAAACCGGCTTAATGTCATCACCGGGGTGCGCTTCGAGGAGACCGAGGATTACGGCGAGGGCCCGCGCGTCGATCCCGCCGCCGTCTTCGTGCGCAATGCCAATGGCTCCTTCGCGCGCGACGCCGCCAACCAGCGCATCCGCAAACCCGAGGCCGGCCCGGCTGGCTCGATGCAGGAGCTGCTCTTCACGCGCACGGAGCGCGGCTACACCGCCGAGCGCAACTACGATGGGTATTACCCGAGCCTGCACCTGAACTTCAACGCGACGGACAACTTCCTCATCCGCGCCGCCTACGCCAAGACCTACGGCCGGCCCAATCTCGTGGACGTGATCCCCAACGCCACCTTCACCGAGAACGACCTCAACGAGTCTGACTTCACCAATCCCGCGATCGTCCGCGGCACCATCGCCGTACGCAACACCGCGCTCCGCCCCTGGACGGCCGACAACTTCGACCTCTCCCTCGAGTACTACACCGACGGAGGTGGCATCATCAGCGCGGGAGTCTTCCTCAAAGAGCTGAAGGATTTCTTCGGCACCGAGACACGGCTCGCCGATGCAGCGGTGCTCGAAGAGCTCGGCCTCGATCCGCGCTATCTCGGATGGAATGTGAGCACCAAGTTCAATGCCGGCGATGCGCGCATCACGGGCGGCGAGATCAATCTCCGTCAGTCGCTTCGCCGGCTCGGAAAGTGGGGCCAATACTTCACCCTCTTTGCCAATGCCACCAAACTGAAGCTCGAGGGCAACCGCCAGGCTGACTTCACGACTTTCATCCCCAAGACCGGCAACTGGGGCGCGTCCTTCAACTGGAAGCGCGTCGGCTTCGTCGCCCGCTGGAATTATCGCGGCCTCGACAAGCGCACCGGGCAACCCGCGATCGGCACCAATGGCTACGACTACTTCAAGGCCCGCACCACCCTCGATCTCAATGCTTCGTACCGGCTGAATCGACGCCTGACGCTCGTCGCCAGCGCGATCAATGTGCTGAACGAGCCGCAAACCCTCCTCCGCTACGGCAACGAGACGCCGCACTATGCGATTCAGAACCGAACCTCGGAGTTTGGCATTGCTCTCGCACTCGGCATCAAAGGATCGTTTTAACTCCGGAGCCGCAGTGCGGGAAAGCTCGTAGTGCGGCCCGGTCTCTCTCCCTCGCGCGGCGCGTCTCTGCGGTGCGCCGCGCGGGCAGCACTTTCTAAAACCTCTTTCTTCACGCTCTCTCATGAAAAAATATAACGTCGCTATCGTCGGTTACGGCTGGGTTGCCA
>JAZKEV010000110.1:2925-3233 GCA_040386765.1 Verrucomicrobiota bacterium
CCGTCTCGATCTGCAGCTACCCGAGCCAGCACGCCGCGCATGTGGTCGCCGCCGCCAAGGCCGGCAAGCACATCATCCTTGAGAAGCCGCTCACGCTCTCCCTCGCTGACGCCAGGAAGATCGAGGCCGCCGTCGCCAAGGCCAAGGTGAAGACCTGCGTCTGTTTCGAATGCCGCTTCTCCAGCCAGTTTCAGGTTACGAAATCCGTCATCGATGCCGGTCTCCTCGGCTCGATCCACTACGGCGAGGTCGACTACTATCACGGCATCGGCCCTTGGTACGGCCAGTTCCGCTGGAACACCGGCAAG
>JAZKEV010000111.1:0-9419 GCA_040386765.1 Verrucomicrobiota bacterium
CGTGTCGGGCACGATCACGCGCACCCGCTCATCGGGAATGCCAAACGCGGTCGTCAGTTCGCCGCGAACGCCGAAGGGCCGCTGCGTTCCAGTCCAGACCGTCAGCCGATCGTCCTTCCACTCGGCCACGGCGGCGCGCGGCTCGAGCGGGGCATGGGCGATGTAGGCGACGGTGTAGGTTTGGCGGAGCGTGCCCGGAGCGTCGGAGTCGCGGGCGGGCGCGGCGGGAGGGTTGTTGCGCGCGGTGCTGCGGAGATGGGCGAAGAGGTCGCGGTCGGAAACCTGCGCGGTGGTCTTCCACGAGGGGCGGAGCGCGGCGATGGCTTGGGCGGCTAGATGCTCGGTGGGAGCGACGGCGCCGACGAAATCGCCATCGCGCACGAGCTTCACGCCGGGCATGGCTTCGGCGGCGCTGGCGTCGAGTGACTCCAGCGCCGCGCCAAAGGCGGTGGGGCGCAGCACGCGGGCGTGGAGCATTCCGGGCCGGCGGATATCCGAGGCGTAGGCGTGGGCGCCGGTCACATAGGTGCGGCCATCGAGCTTCGGCACGGAGGTGCCGGCGATTTTCCAGGCCGTGGCGGGTTTCAGCGTGACGGATTCGGTGACCTCAAGGACGAGCTTCTCGCCCTTGGTCAGCTCGCCGAAGCCGATCGTGCGCTGGCTGACGGGGTGGGCGATCTTTCCATCGGCGGCGGTGAGCGTCGCGCGGTCGACGGACCACTGTTTCGCGGCGAGATCGAGCAGGCCTTCGCGGGCGGTCGCGGCGACGCGGCGGAGTTGAGGAAACATGTCGGGCGTGCTGCGGCTACCGAAGGTGCCCGCATCCCACGGTACGAGCGCGGTGTCGGCGAGGACGACGCGGATCGTGGCGAAGGGCGTGGGCAACTCTTCGGCGACGGCTTGAGCGAGCATCGTCCGCACGTTCTGGCCGACCTCGGTCTTGCCGCTGAACACGGTCACGGTGCCGTCGGCGGCGATATGAAGCCAGGCGGCAAGGGCGGTAGGGCGACGGTTGCCGGTGCGAGTGCTGCGGCCGCCGCTGCCGGTCTCGGCCTGGGCGACGAGGTCGCTGCCGTCGACGAGCCAGAGCACGGCGAGACCGCCGGTGAAGGTTTTGAGGAAGTCGCGGCGACTCCAGCCGGCGGGCGGAGGGGTTTCAGTTTCGCGGGCGGCCGGTGCGGAGCGGGAGGACGAGGGAGCGTTCATTGCGCCGCTCCTTTCGGGCCGCGGGAGGCGGCGAGCTTGATGGCCTCGATGATGCGGCTGTAGCCGCCGCAGCGACAGATATTGCCATCCATGAAGCGCACGATCTCGGCCTCGGTGGGCTGAGGATTTTTCGCGAGGAGCGCGACCCCGCTCATGATCATGCCGGAGGCGCAATAGGCGCATTGAAAAGCGCCGACCTCGAGCAGCGCCTGCTGCAAGGGGTGAAGTTTTCCGTCTCGCTCCAAACCCTCGACCGTCGCGATCTTCTGCGGACCGACGGTGCCGCAGGCGGTGAGGCAGGAGCGGACGGGGACGCCGTCGATGTGGACGGTGCAGGCGCCGCACTGGCCTTCGCCGCAGCCGTATTTCGTGCCGGTGAGCGCGAGGTCGTCGCGCAGCACGCTCAGGAGCGAGCGGTCGGACGAGGCATCGCAGATGTGGGCGCGTCCATTAACGTGGAGCGAGGTGACATTGTTCATCGGGGCAGGGGACGGGACTCGCCTTGGGCGCTGTGAAAGGAAACCCAGTCGAAGAGCGACGCAAGCGAAGCCTGCGAGCCGGTTTGCGTGGGTTGCTCTCGCCTTTGCTCTTGGCCGATGGCCCACCCAATATGCGGTCTTTTTATAAATCCGCTTGTGCAACGCGAGTCCGTCGCTAAGTAACCATTCAGTTAAGAAGCGCAGAGAACTTTTCTCCCCATGCAAACTCCCGTCACCCGGCGTACGTTTATTGCGACTCATTCGGCGGCATTGCTCGCCAGCCAGATTCCCGGAATCGCCCTCGGCGCGGAGCCCGCGGCGGCGGGAGGAGCCGATGCCACCAAGCTCGCCAAGGCGGGCGGCGCCAAGACGGTGCAGACCAAGGTGGGGAAGTGGGTGCGCTGGGACGAGAAGGAGCGGGACCAGATGAACGTGGCGGTCGCCCAGCCGTCGCTCTTTTACTGGCAGGGCCGCGGGCCCAATACCCAGACGGCGCTGTTCATCGAGCGGTTCAAGCAGTACGCGCCGAGTAACCATGTGGTGACATGTTCGTCGGGCACGGCGGCGCTGCACGTGGCGATCGCGGCGGCGGGCATCGGGCCGGGCGACGAGGTGATCACGACGCCGATCACGGATATCGGCACGGTGACGGGCATACTTTTTCAGCAGGGCGTGCCGGTCTTCGCCGACCTCGGCGCGGCGACCTACAATCTGGATCCTAAATCGGTGGAGCGCTGCATCACGCCGCGCACCAAGGCGATCATCGCGGTACACCTGACGGGCAACCCGTGCGACCTCGCGCCGCTGAAGGCGCTCGCGGACAAGCACAAGCTCGTGCTGATCGAAGACTGCGCGCAGGCGTGGGGCGCGAAGTACCGCGGCAAGACGGTCGGCACAATCGGCCACGTGGCGTGCTACTCGCTGATGAACTCGAAGCACATCGGCGCCGGCGATGGCGGCGTGGTGGCGTCGAGCGACCCGAAGATCGGGCCGGCGCTGCTCAAATTTGCGGACAAGGGCAACGACCGCACCGCGCCCGGCTATACGTGGGACAAGACGGCGGTGATGGCCACCAACTACCGCATGAGCGAGCTGCAGGCGGGCTTCGCGGCGGTGCAGCTGCAGCGGCTCGAGGGCATCGCGTCGAAGCGGGCGGCGCTGGGAAAGATCCTGCGCGACGGCATCGCCGACCTGCCGGCGGTCATCCCGCCCGACGTGCATGCGGAGGATCGTGCAACGTATTGGTTCTTCTATTTCCGGCTGCGGCTCGACCGACTGCGCTGCCCGCGGGCGGAGTTTGTCGAGGCGCTGAAGGCGGAGGGGGCGGGGTGCAGCGCGGGCTACATTCCGGTGCCGATGTACAAGCTGCCGTATTTCCAGCAGCACAGCTTTTTTGCGGGCCGCTGGCCGATCAAGGAGTTTGGCCTCACGCAGATGGATTATACCAAGGTCACCTGCCCCGAGGCGGAGGCGATCCTCTCCACGGGCGTGACCTGCGTACTGCATGAGGCGATGGACGAGGCGCTGATGCGCGAGACGGCGGCGGCGATTCGGAAAGTGGCGAAGCACTACACGACCTGAACTTGAACTCCGCGGGTTTTTGCTGCCCGCTATCGCGCCGTGCCCCCGCCCGAAACCGAGACCGCCCGCTGGTTTTCCGCCGAAGTGCAACCACACGAACCGGCGTTGCGCGGGTATCTGCGGGGATCGTTTCCGGCGGTGCGCGACGTCGACGACGTCGTGCAGGAGTCGTACCTGCGGATGTGGCGGGCGCGAGCAGTGCAGCCGATCCAGTCGGCGCGGGGTTTTCTCTTCACGGTGGCGCGGCGGCTGGCGCTCGATCTCGTGCGGCGCGAGGCGGTGTCGCCGATGCGGGGCGTGTGCGACCTGGCGAACCTGCCGGTGCTCGAAGAGCGGCCCAGCGTGCTGGACAGGCTCGGCGAAGAGGAGAAGATCCGGCTGCTGGCGAAGGCGGTGGGCTCGCTGCCGACGCGCTGCCGGCAAGCGGTGGTGCTGCACAAGATCAATGGGCTCAGCCAACGCGAGGTAGCTGCGCAGCTCGGCCTCTCCGAGAAGACGGTCGAGAACCAGGTGGCGCTGGGGATAAAGCGCTGCGAGGAATTTTTCCGGCGGCGGGGGATCGAGCGGTTTTGATGACGATGGAACGCGATTCTTCCAACGACAGGGTGTCGGCGCCGGGTTCGGAATCGGATTCGGAATTGTCTGCTGGGGTGAAGCCACTCGATTGGGCGCGGGTGGCCGGAAAGGGCGACGCGGTGACGCGGGAGATCGAGGCCTATGCGCGGCGCCGCCGGCGCTTCCGGTTGGCGGCGGCTTCGGCGTGTGTGGCGGCGCTGCTGATTGGCGGGTTTACGTGGCGGCAGGTTGCGATCTCCGGCGCGTTGCCGGGAGCGACGGCGGCGGGGGCCAGCACGGTTGTTTCATTGCCGGCTCGCCAAACACTGCCGGATGGGACCGTGGTCGACGTGAAGGCGGGGGCGGAGTTTGCGGTGGAGTTTACGGCCGAGGCCACTGGACCGCGCCGGGTGCGATTGCGGCAGGGCGAGGCGCATTTTACGGTCACGAAGAATCCACTGCGGCCTTTCCTCGTGGAGGCGGGCGGGGTGGTGGTGCGGGCGGTGGGCACGGCTTTTTCGGTGCAGCATCAGCAGGGCGGTGGAGGTGGAGTGGAGGTGTTGGTCACGGAGGGGCGGGTGGCTTTGGATAGGCCTGTAGCCATAGCCGGGGCGGTGACCGAGACTGAGACCTCTGCGGCTGCGCCGGGACGGGAGTCTGAGGCGGCTGAGGCGCAGGGGCAGCGGAATGGGGTAATGTCGGCGTCGCAGTCACTGGCCTATGTCGATGCGGGCAATCGTGCGCTCGTGCCGGCCAATCCGACGGCGGAATCGACTCAGGTGACTGCGTTGTCGGCTGCGGAACTGAGCGAGCGGCTCGCCTGGCGGGTCGCGCGGCTGGAGTTCAGCGGCACGCCGCTGGCGGAGGTGATTGCGCTCTTCAACCGGCATACGACGACGGCGGCGGTGGGGTCAGGGGGGCGCACGACGCTGGTGCTGGCCGACGTGGATCTTGGGGCGCTGCCCTTGAGTGGCATGCTGCGGGCGGACAACATTCCGGTGCTGTTGCAGATACTGGAGTCGTCCTACGGGATCCGGGCGGAGCGGCGGGCGAATGGGGAGATTTTGTTGCGCAAGGGATCGTAGGGCGGGGGTGCGCTCAACTGCAGGCGGAAAACGTAGCGCAGAGCATTTAGCCCGCGCTTGGAACGCATGGGGTGTCCGAAGCGCGGGCTGAAGCTCCGCGCTACGCAAGGCGGCTCGCCCTGCGCGGGAGCCGGGGAAGGCGATGCTTACGGCCTGGACCTTTCCCACCTCTTCCGGGGCGGCCTATACGGGCTGAATGGAAATTTTTTCGGAATGGAGGGAATGGACGGTATGGACGGGATGACACGGGGGCCGGCCAAAGGTATAGTGGGGTGAGTAAAGCGGGGCAGAGGTGAGAATTAAAAAAAAAAGGGCTGATGAAGCATGAATGAAGACTGGATTTTTTGGACACGCGCAGACGGGGTGTTGGAGAGGGCGCGGAGAACAATCCTCCTCTATTTCCGGGATATGTTGGGGAGGGGTGGGATCATCCGGGGGAAAAGTAAATGTGCGGCTTTGCCAAGGTTACGGCGGCACGCAGGCGGGGAGAGGGAAGAGCAAAGGGCCATGGGGCTTCGTGTCCTTCCTGTGCTTTTTTCCGGCTGAGACGGAGAACCGCTCATTTGCGCTCAATTTCAGAAGCGATGGGAGCCATGGTAACCGTGCAGGCTTCGTCTAAACGGCGAAGCGCGATCCTCTTTTTAGCAAAAGGAGGCCTTGGGCACCACGAACATAAAGGTCATTTCGAACGGTCGCTGGCTAAAAGGAAGGGGTGAGGAATTATGAATGAAGACGGGATTTTTTACACCCTCGGACGAGACGGCGGAGGGGGCGGTGGCGCAAAATCCTCCTCTATGTCCGGGATATTCCGCGATCGTCTGGGATATTCCGGTATCATCTGGGATCGTCTGCGGAAATATGTGAGCCTCCGCCAAGGCTGCGGCGATATTCAGGCGATAGCTCGCGCGGTGGGGCACCCCGCCTCCACTTCGGGCGGGGTGGCGGAGCGAAAATATCGCTTGGGGGGTTGCGCCACCTGCTTCGTCTTCCTGTTTAGATGAGTCATGTCCGTACCCATGCGTAACCGGTCGCGCAGCACCCTCCGGGTGGCTTGGCGCGCACGGCTGCTGCCGGCGCTTTTGGCGGCCAGCATCGTGTGGTGCGGCGCGGCCGAGGCGGCCCGCAGGGCCTTCGATGTGCCGGCGGAAGAAGCGGAGAAGGCGCTCCGGCGCTTTTCCGTGCAGTCGGGCTTCGACGTCGTTTTCGCCACCGGCCTGGTCGCAGGCGTGCGCACGCAGGCGGTAAAGGGCGACATGACGCCGCGCGAAGCCCTGGAGGCGATGCTCGCGCAGACGCGGCTCATCGCCACGCAAGACACCGCGACCGGTGCCTTCATGATCAATCGGGCCAACGGCCCAAACGCCCCACGGGCGGCGCCGGCTCCGTCCAGCAGCGCCCGCCCGGCCGGTGAAAAAACTTCGGACACCTCTACCACCATGACCACCAGCAAACGTACCCCCGCTCTCGCCCGAGCTCTTGGCGCCGTCGCGGCGCTCTTCGGCGCCGATATCGCCACCGCCCAGCCGGCTGCCGGCGCAGCGACCGGCGCACCCACCGCGGGCGCGCCACACAGCTTTGGCACCGTCTCCGGTGCGGTTTCAAATGCCGCGACGGGCGAATTTCTGCGCGGGGCGATCCTCACCGTGGATGGCGCGGTGGTGCCGACCACCACGGATCGCTCGGGGGAGTTCGTTCTCGTGGTCCCAGCGGGGCGGCATGTGGTGGGCGCGGCCTTCACGGGCCTGCAGCCGATGCAGCGCACGGTGGAGGTCACGGCGGGAGCGAGCGCGCGGCAGGATTTTCCTCTCACCTCCGATGTGTATCAGCTCGAAAAGTACGTCGTCTCGGGCTTGCGCGAAGGGCAGGCGGCGGCGCTCCAGAACGAGCGGCAGGCGATGAACATGAAATCGGTCGCGGCGATCGATGCCTTTGGCAATCCGGGCGCGGCGGTGGGCGAACTCATCCAGCGGCTGCCGGGCATCGCGGTGGACATCGGTTCCGGGGGCGAGCCGAGCGGCATCTACATCCGCGGCATGAACCACACCTTCAGCTCGATGATGGTCGATGGCAACCAGCTGCCCGTCACTGACGGGCAGACCGTGTCCGGCGTCTACACCTACCTCGGTCAGGTCAGCACCAACAACCTCGAGTCGCTGGAGGTCATCAAGGCCCCGCTGCCCGACATGGATGGCAACGCAATCTCGGGCTACATCAACCTGCGGACGAAGCGCGCCTTCGACCGCTCGCCCGGGCGCATCCTCACGGTGAGCGTCGGCACCAAGTGGGCCGACCTCGACCAGCACGACAGCGTGCCGGGCAAGGACCGGGCGAAACTCGACCTCATCAGCCTCGGCTATTCCGACGTGTTGAGCGTCTTCGGCGGGCGCAACAACCTGGGCATCTCGGCCTCAATCAATTTCAACGCGGGCACGACCTACGTGCACGAAGCGGGCCCGAGCCTGGCGACGGCGAATGCCAACCAGACTTACTTCGTGGCGCCGGCCGCGGGCGGCGCGCCGCTCCAGCCCCTCGTGCGCGGCTGGAGCTCAGGCAACTGGTACAACAGCGACAACAACAGCTACGCGAAGACCTACGGCCTCAATATCGACTACAAGCTGAACGAGGACACCGTGCTTTATTTCAAAGCGAACCTCAGCGATACGCGCACCGACGACGATGCGACGCCGTCGTACTTCCGGTGGCGGGTGTATGCGAACCAGGCGGCGGCGAGCTTCGCGCCCGGCAGCACGTACGATGTCGTGCGCAGCACCGCGACGGCCGCCACGGTCGATCTCGAGTCGACGCTCTACATCCGCGAGAGCCTGGCGCTGGGATTGACGGCGGGCTTCGAGAAGAAGCTCTTCGCGCGCACGGCGACGCTGACCTTTGACGCGAATTACAACTACAACCGCACGCGCTATCCTGCGATCAACGAGGTGAAGGCGCGCATCACCGGCGTCGGTTTCGAAGTGGACCGCCGCGGCCGCGACGAGTGGTTTCCCGCGGTCACGCAGATCGGCGGCCCGGACTGGACCGATCCCCGCAACTACCAGATCGTGCCCTCGCAGACCACGGGCTCGCGCATCATCGACTTCAATGTGCCCGCGACGCGGCAGAGCCTGCGGGCGGATTTCCAGAAGGAACTCGCGACGGTTGTGCCCGCGTATTTCAAGGTGGGCGCGAAGCACGCCTCCAATCGCGTGACGTCGGATCGCCGCTATCGCTACTACAACTGGGTCGGACCGACCGCGAATGGCATCGAGCCGTATGTGGGCTACAACTTCCGCACTGGGAGCGGCAACTACGGGCCATTTCCCTTCCTGCAGGTTCCGACGACCGGACTGCCGAACGATCTCTGGGCGAATCCCGCGAACTTCACGCAGACGCCCGTGCAGGTCTGGCAGACGGAGCTCGATACGATCGGCTCCTTTGCCGATGTGAAAGAGCAGGTCTCCGCCGGCTATGTGCAGGGGCAGGTCAAACTCAACAAGCTGCGGATTCTCACCGGACTGCGCATGGAGGTCACCCAGGCCTCAGGCGCGAGCCCGACGCGGCGGATCGTGACGACGGGCCCCGAAACCAACACTTCGTCGGCCACACTCTCCGCCGCCGAGAATGCCGCGCGCGCCCGCGCCAACTGGCCGGATGTGCGCCGCCAATCGAACCGCTACGATAATATCTTCCCCGGCGCGCACTTCGTCTACTCGCTGAGTCCTTCGCTGCAGGCGCGCGCGAGCTACAGCGTCTCGATCACGCGGCCCAATCCCAGCGAACTCACCCCGCGCCATAATGTGACCGAGAGCACGCAGATCGTGACCAAGGGCAATGCGGAGCTGAAGCCCTACACCTCGGATAATTTCGAGGCGGCGTTGCAGTATTATTTCGAGCCGGTGGGCACGCTCTCGGCGGGCGTTTTCCTGAAAGAGATCACGAACTACTTCCGGTCCTTCGATGGCGTCATCGGCACCGGTGCGGACAATGGCTTCGACGGGCAGTATGCCGGCTACATCCTGCGGCAGAATCGCAACATCGGCGGCGCCCGCATCCGCGGCTTCGAGCTCAGCTACGCGCAGCAGTATACGTTTCTTCCCGGCGTGCTGAAGGGCCTGGGGTCGTTCGCCAACTTCACGTATCTCGAGACCCAGGGTGACTTCGGCACCGTCACTACCACGAAGCGGCTGCCGAACTTCACGCCCCGGAGCATCAACGCGGGCATCACGTGGCGTGCGCGCGGCTTCGACCTGCGCGTCCTGGGGAACTACCGCAGCGACACCTACATCCAGACGCTGACGGCCGGCACTGCGACGACGAGCGGCACGGGTACGGGCGGCATCATCGGCGAACAGATCTTCGACACGTATCAGCGCGGGCGGCTGCTGCTGGACTTCAAGGGCGCCTACACCATCAATCGGACTTACTCGATTTATTTCGACATCTATAATCTGGCGAACGAATGGAGCTTCGAGCGCGTGACGTATGCCTTTGGTCGGGAGCTGCCGTTCACGGCGCAGGG
>JAZKEV010000111.1:9429-12221 GCA_040386765.1 Verrucomicrobiota bacterium
GGCGCGGTTCTGAAGCGGGAGAGTCGGGGAGCGCGACGCAGTACGGGAGGGACTTTCTACCGGTCCCTCCCGCGCTCTCTGTATATAATGGGCATCCGCTCGTAGCGCGGACTCCGTCGATGCGGGCAGCTTACTCCTCGCTGTCCTCGTCGACTGCAGCGCGATTTACTTCTTCCGCGACGTCCGTGAGTTTTTTGTCCGTCGCGCCCTCCTCGTCCAATGTCTGTTTGAGGAGAGCGGCGACCTCCTTGTGGCCGAGGAGCTGGGCCATGGCTCGCACGGTGCCGTACGCCGCGATCTCGTAGTGCTCGACGCGTTGGGCGGCGCCGATCAGCTGCGCGTCACGCGTGAATGAGGGATCATTATCTTCGATCGCTTCGGCACCTTCCTCGATGAGGCCTTTCATGGCTTTGCAGGTTTTGCCCTTCACCGGCTCGTCGAGCAGCTTGAACACTTTTTCGAGGCGGGCGATGTGGACTTCGGTCTCCTTCAAGTGAGTGAGGAAACCGGCCTTCAGTTTCTCGGTCACGGCGGCCTTCGCCATCTTGGGCAGGGCTTTCGTGAGCTGCTTCTCGGCGTTGTAGATATCTTTCAGTTCTTCAACAAGGAGCTCTTGCAGGTTTTCAGCAGACATGATCGGAGAGGTTAACGGTTTATTATCATCTCACCGGAAGTGGTGAGGTGGCCAATAGACCGTCAAGGGGCGCGTGGTTCCGCCGTTCACCGACTGAACTTTTGGTCTGCCGGTAGAGCGTTTTTCCTGACAGCGTTAGGCATATCAGGGGCGCTCCATCGAGGCTCGCGTCGACACCCCGGCTACCGGCGGGGCGTGCGCTTCTCGCGCTGGAGGGCGCAGGCGTGGATGAGCTGGGCTGCCAACGTGGCATCGCGGCTCGCTATGAAGGCGGCAATTTCGGCATCGGCCTGCTTGGCCAACGGCGCGGGTATCTCTGCCAGGCCGAGCACGTGCCGGATGGCCTCTTGAGGATCGGGTTCATCAAGCAGGGCCATGAGGCGGGCGGCGGTGAGTCGTTTGTCGATGGGCTCCATGGTCTGGCAGAAACCGCATCGCGCCTCTGGTTCCCTGATCCCTGAAGACGTTCCCTGAAAACGCGGCTCGAAGAGGCACGGAAAAGCCGAGGGAGTATTTGCCGAGGCTAGACTAAAACCCCGCTTACCAGACGGTAAACGGGGTAGGGAAGTTAGAGCCGGGGGCGGGCCTACTCTTTTCGCGGGCTCGGGGATGGCTCGTCGTGCGCTTCCCGCTCCTGCTGCAGTTCGCGTTCAGCGGCATGCCAGTGTGCTTCGTCCGCGCCCGCGGGACGGCCCTTTTCGTGCCAAATCTCATGGGCGCGGCGGCGTATTTCTTCGTGGGTAATGTAATCGGTCGAGATCATGGGCAATGGGATGGAAGGATAATAGACCACCTTGAGGTTGGGGGGTTGCGGGCGAGGGTGCTTATTCGCGAGCCGTTCGACACACCCTTTGTTCCGCCTGAGCTGCGGGGGGGGTGGGTACGACGGTTACCTTTGCGTGAGGTGGGGCGGTGCGCCTAAGCCGCGCTTCGGCGCAACCTCAGTTTCCCGGCGAAAGCTCGACGATGAGGCTTTTCAGCCGCTCCAAGTTGAACGGCTTGGTGAGGTGATGGACGAATCCGGCGGCATGACTTTGGGCCACATCTTCGACCATCCCGTAACCGCTGATGGCGATGCCCTTCAATCCGTGGCGGTCGCGCAGGAGACGCATCATCGCCAAACCACCGCCCTCGTCGGGCAATCCGATATCGCTGATAACGAGGTCGAATGGGGTGCTCGCCGCGATCTCCAGGGCCTGCGCCGCGGTCGCCGCCGCGGTGACATCGTTCCGCGCGGCCTGCAGATAGCGCTGCAAGGTCGTGCGGGTATCCTTGTGATCTTCCACGAGGAGAATCCGAATCCGCGAGGCCCGGGCCGCAGGCTCAGCCAGACCCACGGGACCCCGGGCGCTAGTCGCCGCCAGCTGGCGGGAGACGACGGGCAATTCGATGGTGAAGGTGGCGCCGAGATTCGGCCCGCGGCTTTCGGCGCGGATGGCGCCGCCATGGGCCTGGATAATGGAATTGCTGATCGTCAGGCCGAGGCCAAGGCCGCCGAACTCGCGCGTGATCTGCCGGCCGCCTTGCTCGAAACGCTCGAAAAGTTTTTCCGAGTCATGCGGATGGAAACCGATCCCGCTATCGCGCACTTCCACGCAGATCAGGGGGCCGGGGATATTCCGGGTGCGCACGCTCACGTGGCCGCGCGGCGGGGTAAACTTGATGGCGTTGCGCACGAGATTCCACAGCGCCTGTTGGAAGCGGACCACATCTCCGTTGGCGAGCGTCTGCTGGGCTTCGAGTTGAAGGTCAAACTGCTGGGCTTTCAGCTCCAGCTCCGGTCGACAAATCGCGACGGCGGACCGGATCGCGGCGTGGACATCCATCGGGGCGTTCCGCAGCTCGAGTTTGCCACTGGCGATGCGAGTGAGATCGAGCAGGTCGTCGATCAGGCGGGCCTCGAGCTCGACGTTGCGGCGAATCATGGCGAGGTCGCGCTGGACGTGCGCGGGCAGCGTTTGGTTCTGCTCCAGCTCGATGGCGGCCATCAGCACCGGCGTCAGCGGAGTGCGCAGTTCGTGACTGAGGGCCGCGAGGAAGGCATCCTTGGCCAGATTGCTTTTGTCGGCGACATCCTTGGCCAGCTTGAGATCCTGCTGGTTCTTTTGCTGCGTCAGATCGGTGACGACCACGCACATGATTTTCTGTTCGAGCGGGG
>JAZKEV010000111.1:12231-23529 GCA_040386765.1 Verrucomicrobiota bacterium
GCAGCCGGCTGGCGGTGAGGTGAACGGCGAGCGTGCTCGCGTCGGCGCGCTGGATGCGGGCCTCCTGTTTCACGACCTCGCGGCCTTCGGTGAACACGAGCGACAGTTCCGCCCAGACGTCGCCGGTCAGGTGGCCGGCGATCGGTCCCCCGATCACGCGCTCCAGCGGCATCTCGACCATCTCGGCGAAGCGCCGATTGCAATAAAGCACCAGCCCGTCTTCCGAGGCGGTGATTGCGCCTTCCTGCATTTGTTCGACGTAGATGCGGAACCGCTGGTCCGCCCCGGCCAGACTATAGACCTGGCTGCCGCTCGCGCCGTTCACGACGACGGCATCCACGGCACCACTCTGGATGGCTTCGATCGTATCCTGCGCGTCCTGCAGGCGGTTGGTCAGGTCCGCCAACTCCACGTCGCTGATCCAGCGGCCAGGCTTCTGCGCCGAGGTGCGCGTGGACGGCCTCCGAGGCTGCCCCCGCTTCTCCGCGACGAAAGGAGCCTTCTTCGTCATAGCTTCACCCAAGCAGTCTGCACCGGGCCCGCGACGATGTTGAGCCCCACGAGAATTTTGTTCCGGTTCGAGAGGTCGCCGATCATCCGGCGGGAAGGCGCGGGAAGTTTCTTGATCAACGTCGGGGCGGCGACGATCTGCTCGCTCACAGCGACCGCGGGCTGCTGGTAAATATCGATCACCTCGAGGTCATAGCGGCTGGGCAGGTATTCATCGCACAAGGAGCGGACATTGGCGATGGCCTGACCGGAGCGGGGACTGGTGCCAGCGACATACAGCTTCAGCTCGTAGCGCTCCTTATTCGCCGTCTTGCGCAGAATTTTTTCGAAAGCGGTAGTGCGAGACGGTGCGACCTTCGGGGAGGATTTGGTTTTAGGCAGCGCTTTCCGGGACTTGGGCTGCGTGATTTTCTTGGGAGACATTGGGGGAAAGGCTCGATGATTGTTAGAATGACTGGGCTCCGGGCGGTTGGGTCTGCTTTTCACGGTTGCGACGTTCCATTGCGGTTTCCATTCCCGCCCACGCGCCGGCTCTTCGCCGTCGCCCGCCGATCCGCCTCGGTCTGGCTCGCCTTCGAGCGCTGGGTCGCGACGACCCGGCTGAACTCCTGCTTGTCCGCCTCGAAGCCAGCGCGGAGCGCTTGAACCTGCGCCTCGACCGCCTGCCGCCTGTGATCGAGCACCAGTTCTTTCCGGCGCATCTCGTCATGGTCGGAGGTTTCCACCGCGAGATCCTGGGCCTCCTGGATCAAGCGGCCCGAACCGGTGAGCACGCCGGATGGCCCAAGGTACGTGGGCACCAGGCGGACACCGCGCGAGGTGATGAGAAACTCGCGCACCTGGTTCGAATGCGGCATGCCGCGCGACTTCAGCACATACATCGCCCGGTTGCGTTCGCCGCCCGACTCGAGATCGCTCAGGAGCAGCCACGTATCGACGATCGAGCTCATTCCCTCGTCGGTGCCCTCCGGCGTCTTTCCACCACTGGTCAGGCTGATGAAAAAGGCGGTGATCCCTTTCTTGCGCAGGAAGTCGATCAGCCGAATCAGCATGCTGTTCGAGTCATTCACGTTCCCCGCGCTCGCCAGGTTGGTCACCGGATCGAGGATGACGACGCTTGGCTTAAATTCGTCGATGAGCCGGTGCAGTTTGACCAAGTGCATTTCCAATCCGTGCACCGTGGGCCGGCTGGCGTGGAACTGCAGCAAACCACCCTTCACGTGCGGGGCCAGATTGATCCCAATGGTGCTCATGTTGCGCAGAATCTGGGCCTCCGATTCCTCGAACGAGAAATAGATGCAACGCTCCCGGCGCAGGCAGGTGGCGTGGGCGAGACAGGCCGCGACGCTCGATTTGCCCGTGCCGGAGGTGCCGCTGAGCATCACCGAACTGCCGCGATAGAAGCCCTTGCCGCCGAGCATCACATCGAGTTCAGGGATGCCAGTGGAGATGCGCAGGTTGGAAACTTTGTAATTCAACGAGGCGGAACTTAGCGGCAGCACCGACATGCCGTTCGTATCGATGAGAAAGGGATACTCGTTCGCCCCATGCGTGGAGCCGCGATATTTCACCACGCGCAGCCGGCGGGTGGATACCTGGCCGATCACGCGGTGATCCAGCAGCACCACGCAATCGGAAACATATTCTTCCAAGCCGTGCCGCGTGAGATTTCCGTCGCCCCTCTCCGCCGTGATGACCGCCGTGATATTCCGCTCCTTGAGCCATCCGAATAAGCGGCGCAGCTCGGCGCGCAGGATGGCTTGGTTGTTCAGGCCGGAGAAAAGCGACTCGAGCGTGTCGAGGACCACGCGTTTCGCGCCGATGCTGTCGATGGCGTGCGCGAGGCGGATGAAAATGCCTTCGAGGTCATATTCGCCATTTTCCTCCAGCTCATTTCGGTCGATGCAAACGTAGTCGAGCACGAGTTGTTTGCGGGCGACCATCTCGGCTATGTTGAAGCCAAGCGAAGACACGTTCTTCCGAATATCGGCGGCGGTTTCCTCGAACGTCATCAAGACGCCGGGTTCGCCGAATTCGAGCGCGCCGCGCACGAGAAATTCCGTGGCCATCAGGGATTTTCCACAGCCCGCTGAGCCGCAGATGAGCGTCGGTCTCCCGGCGGGCAGTCCGCCCCCGGTGATCTCATCGAACCCAGCGATACCGGTAGGCACTTTTACGAGCCGGTCAGAGGAGGGAATGGTTGGGGCGGATTTAGACATGGAGGGAAGAGGGAGAGGGGAGTGTGACGTCGCCCCCTTTTCGCGGGGACGCGGCTAAGAGGCGCTTGCGGCCGCTCGGCGCGTGGCGGCGCCTGCTAAGAAAATCGGCACCTCCAAAGGTTCACGCCGCTGCGCGGGTGATGGCCTTTGGGTTGAAGTAACAGGTGGCCGTCGAGGCGCCTGCCTGGCTGCATTCAGCCGTCAAAAACGTCATGCGATCGCCGCGCTCCGCTCGCAGGGTTGCCTGAGGGTCGTCGATCCTCGGTAACTGCGTCTTCGGCCTCGCGGCGTCGTTATTCATGGCTCGCGTCAAAAATTCTAACGATGCGAAGGCACAGTGTCGAGCCCCGCGACAGGCTGAAGGGTTTATCCCAATCAGCCGCAGAGCGAAAATCCAACCCGTTCTGCGCACAACCGACAGATACTCTCGGGGCAGTTAATTCCGTGGTTCGATTGACGGAAAATGACTGCGCCAAGGTGAGCTTTTACAAATCTCCCATCGCCAAACCGCGGCGCCATTTGATGGCCGCCTGGCGCATCAGGATCCTGCAAGCCCGCCGCTCCGGTGGCGATGACCGCACGCGCAACGAGCAATCGCGAAAGACCTGGGCCGCGGTGAGCGGTCCAGCGGGAGCGTGGGAATAGGTCCGCGTGGACGTCTTTACGGCGATAAACGGGCCAATGGTTTCGGCCGATGGGGCGGACAAGGCCGACGCCGCCACGTACCGCGATTCGACCTGCCGCGCCGAAGCGGGGGATTCTGCCACGATCGTGGCGGAGGATCGGGCGAACTCGCAGTGAGAAATATCCATGGCGGTATGTTGCCTGAAAGGGATAATCTAAAATATGGGGTCCCAGACCCGTCGCCGCGTGGGTCTCTGCCCCAGGAGCTGCCTCGCGGTGCTGGCGATGGGAGCCAATGAGGGGAATAATGTGAGCTTGTTGCGCGCCCGCGGGCGTTCGTACTATCCTCCGTCATGCAATTTCGTATCGTGGGCGCAGACCAGCATCGGGCCGTTGTCGGCGCCACTACGTTCCTCTGCGTTTGCCGGGAGACGACCCTCGCTTCGGGCGTCGCCTTGCGCTGGGTCGCGTGCCGCAATGAAGTCGTGCTCAAGGACGACTGCCGTACGCTCAACGAAGCGAAGAACCTCTGCCGACAGGTGTTGGCGGAAGAGAAATTGCTGCGGACGTAGGCATCGCGGCCGTCAAACGCGCTGCACAGTCGAGGCCGCGGGGGAGGCTTCGCACCCGGCGGAAGTGAGCTATCGTTTAAAGAGAACGAGCGCGCGGGAGCGCGGGCGCCATCAGCGAGTGGCAGTAGCGAACGGATGGGCGGAGGCCCGGGCTACGATGGCGCTCAACTCCTCGGCCGATGGAAATTTTTCGTGATACTCGTTCGCGCCTGCGGCGCGAGCGCGTTCCCGATCGAGAGGAGTCGGGGAACTCGTGACGACGGCCACTGGCAGCTGGGCCAAATCAGGATGTCTGCGCAGCCACGCGAGCACATCGATCCCGTCGACCAGCGGCATTTTCAGGTCGAGCAGCAACACACAGGGCTTCGGCGCGCCTGGCTGCGAATCGAAGAACGCGATCAATTCCTCTCCGTCGCGGAATTTCACGATCGGGTTTTTGATTCCCGCCTTTTGCAACCGGTGCTCGATCAGGAAGAGGTCGTCTGACTCATCGTCGGCCACGAGGATCGCGGGAAGTTCATGGCTAGGAATCACGGTACCAAGGTATACTTTTAAACGTTTGGTGCAATAGGGTGGTAGCCCCCTTCGCGGGCGGATTGACCGCAGCGGCGATGCCCGGAGGCTGGGAGCCCATTGGGGGGGGAATTGTCGTTCGCCGTGAGCTACGCGACTCGCACAGCGTATTTCTACGCCGGAATCGCGTGCTGGAGGCGCGTCTTAAGAGATTGCCGGAGGCGCGGTCTCGAATACATCGCATATCCCCGACGCCGCCGTCATCGTTCTGCCCTCGGCGAAAAAACAGTTACGCCGCTGAAGGCTTTAGAGGTGTTTTTATTTCCTTCACCGCGAGGTCTTCCAAGCGTGCCGGGGTGCAGCTGATTCCCGATCAAAAACCTTTCACTCTATGTCCGAACAACGAATCAAGGAATTGGAATTGCAGCTGGCTACCGCGAACGAATCCGTGACGACCCTGACGCGACAAAATGCGGAGCTCACCGAAAAGCTTTCGGACTCCGAACTCCTCAACAAGAAGATGAAGCGTTCGGCGCGTCGCGACGAAAGCAGCCTCAAGGAGCAAATCGCTATCGCACAGAGCCGGCGCGGGTGAAGGGAGTGACGGAGGCCAGCCGGCGCGGGCGCCGCGCGGCAGCGGGCGGGACGGCGGCTTGAGTGGCGGCGCTCGAGCCAAGGGCGGCCAGGTTCAGCAAATCGTCCGGGTGGGTCTTCTCGCGCTCGCTCTGGAGGTACTTTTCTCCGCCTCGCGCGAGCACGACGACTCGCACGCTCTGGTCGCCCACGGAGAAGAAGAACTCGTCCGAACCCTGCTCGATGAGGGCAATCGCCGCCGTTTGCGACAGACTCCAGCGGGTGTGGTCGCTGTGCACTCCGCCGATGAAGGCGATGCGCTCAAGCGGATCCGTGCTGTAGGCGCGGCTTACGCTGGAAATAGTGCGACGGCGGAAAGGTTTGGCCACGAGGAGAGTGTAAGTTGGTAGAAGGGCGATTCAGGTGCGGTGCCCCGATAACCTAGTCGCGCGAGCGACGCGGAGCGACGGAATACGGCTCGCCGCTGGCGAACCACGCTCAGGTCGGTCGCTTAGGTAGCGAATACCAAAATCAAACCCGGTCCGCATTTCCAGAAATTCGACCCCGAAGGGGGCGCGAGCTGAAGACGTTGGAGTGCTCGGACCGTGGCGCCTATTACCCCGTTGGAGAGCAGGTGAGCAATAGAATGGAGAGTCGCAGCTCCTACTCAACGAACCGTCGGCGCACTCTCGGGTAAATACTCACTCACTTTATATTTGCCGAGGGTGCGGACTTTGGGCCTTTCAATCGGCTCCGGCCATGAAAATTCCGCTTCCCTTGGGTCTGTGTGCGATGCTGTTTGCTGCTGTCAGTGTCTTTGCGCAACCCGCGCCGCAGGATAACTGGACGCTCGATTTCTCGTTTCCGGGTGCCAGCACGAACGGAAGGTTTAACCGTCCGGGCAACGTGGCCGTGGGGCCGGGAGGCAGAATCGTGGTGGCGGATTCGGGCAATAGTCGCATTCAGGTCTTTGACGCAACGGGCGCGTTCCTGTTGCGGTTCGGCAGTTCGGCAGTGGGGAACTCCCAGCTTGGCGATCGGGGTCTTGCTGTTGCTGTGGCGGCAGATGGTAAAATCGTCGTAGCCGACCGAAGCTCCAAACAAATTAAGATCTTCAATGCGGATGGATCGTTTGTGCGTGCTTTCGGCAGTGAGGGCACTGGTACCGGACAATTCGGCGAGCCGTCGGGGGTAGCCATCACGGCGACCGGGCGAATTGTCGTTTCCGACGCCCTTTACTGTCGGATTCAGGTATTCGAGGGCGATGGCACGTTTGTCCGAATGTGGGGTTCGGGTGGGACGCTAGACGTCCAGTTTCGCCACCCCATGGGTGTAATGATAGACGTGGATGGCAACATCGTCGTGGCGGACGACGTCTTGCCGCGACTCTCGGTTTTTACGGTCGACGGTGTATTCGTACGGAAATGGGTGCCGGCAAGCGGTGTCATCGCCCTTGCTCCGCTCACCGGCGGAAGGATCGTTGCCTTGGATCAAGGCAGGCATCTCGTGGTCATTTTTGGGCCCGATGGTGTGGTCGAGCGTACTTGGGGCAGTGAAGGGTCGGGAGGCGGTCAGTTTCTACAGCCGGGCGACATAGCGGTGGCCAGCGACGGCAATATCCTCGTGTGCGATACCCGCAATAATCGCATCCAATTCTACACCGAAAACGGAATATATCTTCATCAGTTTGGAGAGCTTGGCGGACCGTCGGACGGCTTCGGCGATTCTATTCGTGGTATTGAAGCGGACGCCGATGGGCGGATTTACGTCACGGACAGCACCTCTGGCTTCCCGACGATCCAAATTTTTTCGTCCAATGGAGCACCGATCGATCAAATGTATTTGCAGGATGATAAGCCAGCCACGGTAAAAATTGGACCGACCGGTCGGATTTATGCGGCTGATACCTTCGATGCCGATGCCGGCGGAATTAGGGTGTATGAGGGTTCGGTCGTGCCTTCCCGGACGATAGGCTTTGGGACGCCGGGCTCGGGTAATGGTCAGTTTGGGTCTAGTGGGGCCTACGTTACGACGGCCATCGATGCCAACGGGGATATCTATGCGACCGATCCGGGAAATGGCCGAGTGCAGGTTTTTGGCGCCGACGGAGCATTTCTGAGGAAATTTGGAGCTCCGGGCTCGGGGCCAGGACAACTCAGCCAGGCAAACGGGATCGCGCTTACGCCGGACGGACGGGTTGTCGTATCGGGCGGCGCAAATTTGAACTACTTCACCAAGGCGGGGGTATTTATTGAAGCCACGTCCGGCGGTGGCCAAAGGCTGCACACGATCGGGCCGGACGGAATATATTATTATTTTAGCACGTCTATTTCCAGTCCGGTAACAGGCTCACCGAGTTGCGCGGGGGTCAATGTTCGCACGGGCGCGCTCTATTCGTACGATGTCACGAGTCGGCGCGTGCAGGTCTGGCGCCGGGGATTCCGAACCCTCGGGACGCAGCCAGCGGCCCTGGTTCCGATGCCGGGCATCCGTGCGGTCGCGCAGCGGCCCAATGGCTATATCGACATTGATTATAGCGTTAACGATGGAGACAGCGCGACCGTAACGACGGCGCTCGCGGCATTTCGCGGCGGCTCGGTGTACATTCGGGACATGGTCCCGCTGGCGGGCGCGAGCTTGGTCGAGGGGACGGCCGCCAAGGTCGGCGCGGGCATCGCGACCGGCGCCGTTCATCGTGTGACCTGGAATCCCGCCGGCTCCGGGCTTTCTTCCGGTGACTTGGTTTTTGAGGTTTTTGCCTGGGACGCGCGGCCGAAGCTGCTGGATATGGATTTTATCACGTTGCCGACCACTCCGGCGCTTACCATCAGCCGGATTCCATTCACACACGCGGATTTCCGCGCCGCTTGGGCGTGGCTCCTGCTCCAGGCGGAGCCTGGCCTGACACGCGCTAGCGACGGCGAGATTGCCGGGCCGGGCGGAGCATTCACGGTGAGCGGTGTGGAGACGCGCACGACGGCGGCGGGACGCAGCTGGCTTTTTGCCAAACTGGGTGTGCGCGAGGCGACTGCGGCGGAAGTGACGGCGGCGCGCAAAGCCACCGCAGCCAACACGCCCAATCAGTATCCACGCAGTGCAACGCAGCGGATGGGTGACCGGCCGCGGGTCGTGAATGAGTGGGGCTTCGACTCAGATGGGTACGGCACAGATGCGTGGTGGGTGGTTCCGTTATAATAACCATTCCAGTGGCATCCGGTGCGATGACGATACTCCGCAAGAGCCGCTTCACGTGGCTGCGCACACTTCGTGGTGCTGCCTTGGTGCTCGGCATGTCCGTTCCATGCCTGGCGGTGGACTACTCCTACACGTTTAACAGCGAGCCGTCGGGGTGGGTGAACCAAAATGGCGCCGCTCCGGCCGGGACGGTTATCACCACGCCGACGTTGAACGCCGAGGTATCGGGTCGAATGTTCGCGTATTGGAAGATAGCGGGACAGCGGCAAACTGACGCAAGCGGCGCAGCATTGCCGGCGACGAGTTTTGAATTGAGCGGCCCGACGACTGCCACAGCCGTTTACATCACCACCAATGACGATACAGATAACGATGGCCTGCCGGATTGGTGGGAATGGCGGCAGTTTGGGAACCTGGCACAGGCTGCGGCGGGGGATCCGGACGGTGACGGCATGGGCAACGCCAAGGAGTACACGTTTGGGAATAGTCCACGGTTGGTGGATGCGACGGCGGATGGTGGCGTGGCCTCCCGGCGCTCGTCGCGACTCGTCTACGCCGCTCAGACCGATGCAACCTATGTCTTCAACAGCGAGCCGGGGGGACTCGTGGCTCAATCCGGCGCGGCGGCGGTTGGGACGATCATCAACACGCCTGCGTTAAGTGGGGAAGTGTCGGGTCGGACGTTTGCTTACTGGAAAGTCAACGGCGTGCGGCAGGCGGGCGCGAATGGGGCGGCGCTGCCGAGTGCGGCGTTTACTCTGGCGGGGCCGACGACCGCCACGGCGGTATATATTCTCAGCAGCGACGACGCGGATGCCGATGGGTTGCCTGACTGGTGGGAGTGGCAGCAGTTTGGGAATCTCGATCAAACCGCCACCAGCGACATCGATGGCGATGGCTGGCGCACGGCAGCGGAATTTTCGCGCGGGTACAGTCCCCGAATGGCCGATACCATCATGGATGGGGGCGTAGCGTCGCGGCGTTCGGGGCGGGTGAGCATCCTGATCGAGGCGGGCGCCGCTTATGTGGTGAACAGCGAGCCGGCGGGGCTGGTGAATCAATCAGGCGTGGCGGCGCTTGGAACCGTGATCACCACGCCGGCATTGCAGGGAGAGGTGTCGGGCCGGACTTTTGCTTATTGGCAGGTGAACGGGGTGCGGCAGGCGGGCGCCAATGGCGTCGCGCTGCCAAGCGTGGCATTTGCGCTGGCCGGGCCGACCACGGCCACGGCGGTGTATATTCTCACGACTGAGGATTCGGACGGAGACGAGCTGCCCGACTGGTGGGAGTGGCAGCAATTTGGCGATCTCGGAAACTCCGCGGCGGGGGATCGGGATGGCGACGGTTTTAACCACGAGCTTGAGCTGCGGCGGGGCTACAGTCCGCAGGCGGCTGACAGGGTCATCGATGGCGGCGTCGCTTCGCGGCGCTCGGCGCGGATCGTTTTCGTGGGGATCAATGCGTCTCCGACGATTACGGCGCAGTCGCTGGCCAATCAGATTAATGCGGGTGGCTCGGTGACGCTGTCGGTGACGGCAACGAGTTCCGTTTCGCTCACCTACGAGTGGCGCAGAGATGGCACGGCGGTCCCCGGAGCTACGGACGCGACCTATATTATCGGCGGCGTGATGGTGGCACAGGCGGGGGTATATACGGTGGCGGTCACCAACGCGGCCGGAACCGTCGTTTCAGATCCGATCATCGTGGCGGTGGTACCGCCCGGCACCGAAGCGGCGCATGAGCTCCGAAGCGCGGGCTACCTCGCTGGCGCAAACCTTACTGTCACCAATACGCTCAGCTATCCTGGCACGGCGGCGGCGCTGGATTGGCAGACGCTGCTGCCGGAGAACTGGCGCTTTGTCAGCGAGGCCGGCAGTGCCGGTGAAGCGGGACCGACGGTGGGCACGACGAGTCTGCTCACGTGGGAGTGGTCCGCGATCCCGCCGAGCCCGATCACCTTCAGCTACACGGTCAGCATTCCGGCGGGCGAGACGGCGGCTCGCGAGATCGTCTCGCTGGCGAATATCCGGCTGGTCGGACCGGCGGTGCGGGTGCTGGCGCGGCCCGATCCGCTGGTGGTGAAGCCGGCGGCGAGCGTGCACGCGGCGGATACGAATAGCGACGGGCGGATCGGCCTGTTTGAGCTCACACGCGCGATCGAACTCTACAACACGCGCAATGGCACGGTGCGGACGGGCAGCTACAGGGTCCAGGAGGATACGGAAGACCGTTTCGCCGCCGATGCAACGCGCGCGAGCGGGACGACGATCGTGCTCAGTCGTTATCATACGGCGGATACCCGCGGTGCCACAGTGGGATCACCGCCCGATGGGACGATCGATCTTTTCGAACTCACACGGGTGATCGAACTCTACAATTATCGGGCCGGCACGGTTCGTACCGGGCAATATCATCTACAATCCGGGACCGAGGATGGGTTTTCACCCGGTCCGCTTTGAGAAAAAGTAGCGCACGGGTGAGTGCGTACTTCGTTTTTTTACCGGCATTCCGGTAGGGCTGCTCTCCGGCTGAGACGGAGAACCGCTAATCTGCGCTAATTTTCAAAAGCGACGACGGCAAATCCAGCGGTGCAGGCTTCGCCTAATCGGCGAAGCGCGATCATCTTTTCAATAAGGAGGCCTTCGGCATCGCGAGCAAAAGGCTCAGTTCGAACATTAGCCGGTATAAGGACTGTTCGATAGGCCTTACTGCTCTCCGCAGACGCCCGTCGTAGCGGGCGGTGCGGTGGTGATAGCGGTGCGGAAGCGCGTTGTGCGCTCCGCGCCGCGCGCAAGCTTTCGACTATTTTTTCGATCTCCCGCCGCGAATCAGGGCGACGATGAAGAGCACGATGAAGACGACGAGGAGAACCTTGGCGATGAGGGCGGCGGTGCCGGCGATGGCGCCGAAGCCGAGCACACCGGCCAGGAGCGCGATGAGCAAAAAGATGATGGCGTAGTAGAGCATTGGAGGAGGAAAATATGAGGTGGACCGGCGGACAATGTCCGCCGGTCGCAGCGGAGTATTATTGCGTGTCGTAGATCTCGATGAGCGCGACGCCCGTCGTATTGGCGACGCCGGTGACTTGGACG
>JAZKEV010000111.1:23566-24349 GCA_040386765.1 Verrucomicrobiota bacterium
AGGTTGGAGGGTGACGAGCAGGGCCGCGTCGCGACTGCCGGCGACGAGCCCAAAAGCTCCGACTTGGACCGAGGCTGCGCTGATTTGTGCGGTGGTGCTGGCACCCGTGCCCCAATTATCGTTGCTGGCGATCTGGGCGCTGCCCGAGAAGACGGCAATCTGCGGATCGGCCAGAACGTCGGTGACACCGAAGGACGTCAGGGTGGGGCCGGTGCCGCGGATGAGCACGGTTTTCGGGGCGTTGCCGGCGATCACAAAGCCCGCGATCAGCGTGCCTTCGCCCGTCGTGACATTCATGCGAGCCGACACATTCACGAGGCGCGAGGTCGCCGCGGTGTCCGTATCGTAGATTTCCGTGAGGGCGACACCGGTGGTGCTGATCGGTCGCAGCATCGTGGTCGTATGGGCACCGTTCATGAACACGGAGAGCAGCGCCGAGTCCTTGCTGCCATTCGGAAGCGCGAACGCGCCGACGCGGGCTGCCGTGGCGGCCACGAGTGTGCCGTTGGCCTGCCCGGCCGCGGTGGTCTGCCAGTCGTCATTGGAGGCGATAGTGGCGCCACTCGGGCCGAACAGCGTGAGCATCGGATCAGCGAGGGTATTGGCGACGCCGTAGGGCGCGAGACCAGGACCGATACCGCGCACGAGGAGGTTCTTGCCGTCGCCCGCGATGACGAAGCCGAGGATCAGCGTTTCGTTGCCGGGGCCGGACAAGGCGCGCGCCGAGAAGTTTACGATGCGGCTCGAAGGGACCACGAGCGGCGGAGCGATGACGATCGTCAC
>JAZKEV010000111.1:24359-25564 GCA_040386765.1 Verrucomicrobiota bacterium
TCCACCTGGCCGAAAGCGGCACCCCCGGCCCGGTCGCCGTGGTGCTGCCCGAGGCGTTGGTGGCCTGGAGGGTCACCGTCGACGTGCCGGCGAGGATGGGCATGCCCGTGATCGCACCGGTGAGGGGATTGAGCGAAAGGCCTGCGGGCAGGCCCGTGGCGGAGTAGCCAGTGGGCTGGCCGGTGGCCACGATCTGGTAGGTGGCAAACGGCGCACCCGCGGTCCCGGCTGCCGTGGGTGCGCTCGTGATGACGGGTGAGCCCGCCGCCGCGGCGATCGTGAAGGTCACGGTGGCGGAGCTGGTGCCGTTGGTATTGGTGGCGCTAACCGTCACGGTGAAGGTGCCCGTGGTCGTCGGCGTGCCGGTGATCGCACCGGTGGACGAATTGAGGGTCAGGCCAGGAGGAAGACCGCTCGCAGCATAGCTGGTGGGTATTCCCGTGGCAGCGATCACATAGGTGGCGAACGGTGCGCCGGCACGACCTGAGGCGGTGGTCGCGCTCGTGATGGTGGGCGCGGCGTTCGAGGAGCCGACCGTGATGGTCAGCGCGGTATACCCGGTGCCACTGGCATTGGTCGCACCGAGCGTCACTTCGAACACGCCCGAAGCCGTGGGCGAACCGGAGATCGTGCCCGTGGTGGGATCGATGGTGAGGCCCGGCGGGAGACCGCTCGCGGAGTAGCCGGTCGGACCAAACACCGCGACGATGGTGAAACCAAACGGCTGGCCGAGGGTAGCGGGAGCAGTCGGCTGATCGTTTACGATTTCCGGACGGGAACCACCCGCGGAGGCGGCGACAACGGTGACGGTCAGCGTGGCGTTACCGGTGCCGGTGCCATTGGTGGCGCCGAGCAGCACGCTCGTCGTGCCACTGCTCGTGGGCGTGCCCGTGATGGCGCCGGTGGCGGCCACGATGCTCAAGCCCGCCGGAAGCGGACTCGCGGAGTAACTGGTGGGTGTGCCGGACGCGGTAATCGTGAAGCTGAAGGGCGTGCCGACGGTGCCAGCGGCCACGAGCGGCGCGTTGGTGACGATGGGAGCGACACCGGCGGCGGCGACGGTGATGGTCAGCGTAGCGTTACCCGTGCCGGTGGTGTTGGTGGCGCCGAGCAGCACGCTTGTGGTACCTGCCGCCGTGGGTGTGCCGGTGATGGCACCCGTTGCGGTGTTAATCGTAAGGCCGGCCGGAAGGGGGGCGGCGGAA
>JAZKEV010000112.1:0-3416 GCA_040386765.1 Verrucomicrobiota bacterium
TAAAAGCGAGAGCCCCACATGCAGCCGCCGCGGCAAAGAGGCTCACCATCACCGGCCAGCGGCTAGGCTGCACCGCGGGCGCAGACTCGGACGGCGCCAGCAGCGGCGCCAGTCGCTCACGGTCCGCGCGCAGCAGCGAGTCGATCCACACGCGGTCGACATACGCGGCGCGGAGCACCGGGTCGCGCACGATCTCGGATTTCAGCGTGTCGAGTTCCTCTTGCGGGAGGAGGCCGTCGATGGCGCGCTCGATCCGGTCGGCATCGTGCGAGTTGAGTTCGTGCTGGCTCATGAGGTGCGGAGTGAGGCGGCGAGATGGCGGTCGATGCAGGCGTTGAGCGCGACGCGGATGCGGCTCAAGAGACGGTAAACGGCTTCGACCGTGCGGCCACTATGGGCGGCGATGTCCTCCACCGAGGACTCCTCGTAGTAGCGCGATAGCACGATCGCCCGATGGGCCTCGGGGAGCTTGCGGAGGCAGTCGCGTAAGCCGTCGGCCTTGCGCTCTAGCTGCTCACCGCGCTTGTCCATCTCGGCGGCGATCGCCTCGATGAACTCGCGGTCCAGCGTGGAGAACGGCTTACGCTGCTCCGACCGGCGGTAGTTAAGCACTTGGTGTAGTGCGATGGTGCGAGCCCACGCGCGGAAATTTGTCCCCGCCGTGAAACTCGAAAACTGCTTCCACATGACCACCTTGCACTCTTGGAGAATATCGTCCGCATCCGCCTGCCGGGAGACGAGGCTGTAGACGTACGCCGCGAGCCAGCGCTCGTGGCCCGCCAGCAGGCGCAAAAACGCCTCGCCGTGCTCGTCTGGATCAGGGGTCGTCTCCATCTTCACTTAACAAAGGTCACGAAGCCTTCCATTTTGGACACAAAATTTTCGAGGACAGAGTCCGAAAGGTGGGTCGGCCCACTTTGCCTACACGGCGATCCCGCCGAACCTCCTCCCTTTTCCCCAGACGATCCCAGCTTACCCCAGAATATCCCGGAAATAGAGGAGTGTCTGGCTCCGCCACCTCCACCGCCACGTCGTCGGAGAGTGAAGCGACCCAAGTCACGTAAGCTCTGAATGTATCTGCGTAGCCCGCCTCGGTAGAGGCTGGACCGCCCAAGAGCCAAACACCGCATCCTCCCCCGAGCACAACCGCACCCGTCCCCGCCTGAGGTTCGGCCCTGCTCGCCCCGCCCGGGCTCCGGTCTCTCATCCTCCGCGCCTGATTTATTCCCAGCAGATCCCAACTTACCTCGGAATAGCCCGGAAATAGAGGAGGAGTTGGCCCCGCTGCCCCAGCCGCCGCTTCGTCTGGGGGCGGCCAACAACTCCGTTCCTCATGCATGATTCATCACCCTTTTTCTTTAGAATCCAACGTCCGTCCCACCCAACTCCGTTCAGCGTCACTCTACCCTTTGCGACCCCCCTCTGTCATCCCGTCCATTCCGCCCATTCCGTCCATTCCCCAAAATTTCAGGGTCGGCCACGGGTTCCGGCGCCGCCACCGTCCCGCCAAAGGCAGATTCCTCCCCTGGGGGTGCTTTCTCTCCGACCAACATGACCGAGGGTGCGGCAGAGCGGCATTTCGAACCCGCCCCACCGGCTCTGGAAGGATCGCCGCCCCTACTTCACTGGCACCTGCGTAGGGTGCATCAGATACGCCAGCAGGTCCCGGCGCTGCTCGCTCGTAAGCGCATCGAACAGACCTTCAGGCATCACCGATTGGGTCGACTCCTCGATCTTCTCGATTTCTGCCCGCTCGACCGTCTGCGTCTCGGTCATGCTGCGCACCGTAATGGTCTTCTCGGTGCGCGCGGCGATGAAGCCGTTGAGAGTGCGCCCGTCTTTCATCCGGACCACACTGATCCGGTAATCGGCCGGAACGACCGCGCTGGGGTCGACGATGTTTTCGAGCAGATAGTCCAGATTGTCGCGGCCCGAGCCCGTGAGGTCGGGGCCGAGGTTGCCACCCTCGCCATAGAGCGTGTGGCAGGCGGCGCAGAGCAGGGTAAAGGTCGCGCGGCCCGCGCTCTTGTTCGCGGCAGCGAGAGCCGCCGGCGTGAACTCCTTTTTCCAATTGGCGATCGCAGCCTGTCTTTCCACCGAGGAATCCCGCAACTCGCCCCAAGTCTCGCTTAGCTGCTTCATGAGCGCCGGGTCGCCAAAGCTCCGGATCTGCCGGGCGTGAAAGGCCGTGAGCGCACGACGCGGAATCTTGCCCACTACTATATAAGAGAGCAGCACGCGCGCGAAGGCCGGCCGCGTCACCAGTACATCGATGGCGACATCCCGCTCCGAGGGATGGAAAAACGTGCCGTACGCCGTCGCGATCAGCTCACCCACGTCCGCGCCATCGAAAAGCGCGAGTCCGCGCGCCGCGACGGGATTGAGGAAGCGCACCCGCAGCAGCCGCTCGCACACCTCGCGGAGATCGGCAGGTCGGGCCTCGACGATGGAGTGGAGGGCCGCCTTGCGCGCGGCGAGGTCGGCCTTGGGGTCGAGCGCGAGCGCTTTCACGTCGTCGAGTGCCCGGCCATCGCCGAAGAGTATACTCAAGTCGCGCAGGCGTGTCGCCAGAGCAGGCGTCACAGCGACGCCGGACGCTGCGGAGGCTGAGGTAGCTGCGGTAGCATTGGCAGCAAATGTCTCCCACGCCGCCGGCTTCGTAGCCCGGCGCCAGCCGTTTAGAGCTTGGGCGATGCCTGCGACGATGTCGGCCTGAAAGGCCACCGGCTTGGCGGCCGCCCCCACGAGGAGCGCGTTGATAGCCGCAGGGTGTTTCTCAATGTCTTCCGCGAGACGCCGGGCGATGAGGCGGCGCGTCGTCGGCCATTGGCTCGCGGTGGCAACCTTCGCCACCTCCAGCGGTACGACGTCCGCCGCAGGGATGAGTCCATACCACACGAGCAGCGCGAGATTCTCTTCCGCGACGTCTTCGCTCCGCCCCACCAGGGCAGCCGCGAGCTCGGTGCGGTTTTCCGGCGGCAGGCGCTGGAGCGTCGAGGCGAGCGCCAGCCGGACGAGGCCCGACTTCTCCGTACGCGCGAGGCCCACGAACTCTTTGACCAACTCCGCGTCCGCCGCATCGGCCGTATCCGCGCGCGCAGGACGTCGGCCCATCACTGTATCGAGCGGCCACTCGTCAGTCAGCAGCCGAATCGCCCACGTGCGCAGGTGCTCGTTCTCATGGCGGAGCAGCCCGCGCAGAAATTCCCCGTCGGCGGCGCGGAGCGAGAAGAGCGTCCAGAGCGCCCGTAATTTCACCTTCGGGTCAGGGTTCGATGCGAAGAGCGTCTTGATATCCTCGATCCCATGCGTGAGCGGATGCCCGGCACTGGCCCGGGTGGCGAGTTGCAGGCGTGCCTGCCGGACGAGCCACTCGTTGGTGTGCGCCTGCCAGGCGCCGAGGTCCCGGCCTCGCG
>JAZKEV010000112.1:3426-11690 GCA_040386765.1 Verrucomicrobiota bacterium
CGCGCCACCGCAAGATCCGGCGGACCGTCGCGGCGCGGCTCGCCATGGGTTATCTTATAGATGCGGCCGCTGGTGCGGTTCACGCCCGTGCTGTTGTGGCACTCGCCCGTGTCGCTCCAATCGAGCACGAAGACTCCGCCGTCCGGCCCGTAGCCCAGCTCGATCCCGCGAAACCAGGGATCCTCCGAGATAAACAGGTCGGCGCCGTGGCGCCCCACATAGCTCGAGCCACGCCGCGCGAGGAGCTCGCGGTTGGCCCGGCGGCCGTGGAAGTTGAGCGTGAAGAGCCCGCCGCGATATTCCGCCGGCCAGTTGTTACCCTGATAGATCATCATGCCCACGTGCGCATGCCCTCCCCCGAGGGCGTTGGCGGCGCCGTCGCGCGAATCCTGCCACGTGCGTGCCGTGTCGAAGTGCCAGTGATCCGCGATCTGCTCCATCATCTCGTACACCCGCGGGTTGGGATCGATCGTGTGCGCCCGCTTGTAGTGCGAGCCCGCGACGCCGTGCCAGAGGTGGCCGTTGACAGTATTGATAAAGAACAGCTCCCCGTGCTCGTCCCAATCGTGGCCCCACGGGTTGGTCGTGCCCGAGCCGAGCACCTCGACGACTTTGCGCACCGGGTGGTAGCGCCAGAGCGTGCCGCGCAGGGGCACCCGCTCCGCCGCCGGCGTGCCGGGCAGGCCGAGCTCGCCCGTGGTCGAGGCCCCACAGCGCCCGTAGAGCCAGCCGTCGGGTCCGAACTTGAGGCCGTTGGCAAAGGTATGGTGGTTCTGCTCCCCGAGCGTAAACCCATCGAGCACGACCTCAGGCGCCGCGTCCGGCACTGCGTCGCCATCACGGTCGGGAACGAAGAGCAGCTGCGGCGGACACAGGAGCCAGACTCCGCCATGACCGACCTCCACGCTGCCGAGGTGCCGCAGGGAATCGATGAAGACGCGCCGCGACGCAAAACGGCCGTCCGCCCCGCCCTCTTCGAAGACCAGCACGCGATCGTTCAGCTTCCGCTCGAAGCGCACGCCGCGCTCCGCGTAGGTATAGTTCTCCGCGATCCAGAGGCGCCCCTTCGCATCCCACGCCATGGCCACGGGATTCTGGACGTCGGGCTCGCCGGCGAAGAGCTCCGCCCTGAAGCCCGGCGGGAGCTTCAGCGCCGCGGCCGCCTTCTGCGGCGAAAGCGGGGGCTGGGCGCGATGCGGCGCGTCACCGGAATTGAAGGGCGTCGGAAAATCGGCCGCTGCTGCAACCAGCGGGAAAAGCGCAGCCATGGCCAGCAGCACGGGGCACAAGGGGCGAAGCATGGTGCTACGCTGCGACGACGTGCCGCAACGAGGCAAGCGGGCATCCGCTCCCCACCCTCCGGAGGAGCGCTCGCCCGGGCCAAAATGCCGCCCACGTTACCCGCGCGTGGGTTTTCATTCCCGCGCTCAAGCGCAGGGTTGGCAAGCCACGCTTGAGGCGGAAAAATCCCGAACGCTGCACGGGGTATTTCCCCGGAGCGGACGACTCGCGCGGATGCGTTTATCCTGTGAAAACCTGCGCGCAACCGGTTAGCCGCGATGTCACTCACCTGTCACTAAAGTCCGAATGTCAGGCCTCGACAGCGCGCGGAAGTTCGCATGCGCTTTCGGTTGGACGCGCTGCTTCCGTCGCGCCCAAGTGCCTCCCAGCACGTAGCCTTCAACCGCCCATGACCATCCGCGCATTGCAAATCCCAAATTCCCGCGCACCTGTAGAACAAAGTAAGTTGACACCCAACTTTCGATGACCCCTAGTTCATTTTCTCCCGCATTAGCCCCCCAGAAATCACCTCAGCGCAGATGCTGATTTTTCCAGTCCCCTCGTACACATTCGCTCGCTTCTCCGGCACGTTTCTTGCAACCGCGGGAATCGCAGCTTCAGCGAATTGTTGAGGGATTTTCTAAGAAAAGGGCTCTGCCACTCGTAAGTAAGCTGCTTTGGCACGCTCGAACGATTTAGCAACACAACCAATCCCCACTTCCAGTTACTAAACAAATTACCTTCCTCCTATGATCATCCAAAGTCTGCCCCTCGCATTCCTCCTCGGCGATGCCACCATGATGGACCTCTTCATCATGGGCAAAGAAATCATGTGGCCCATGATTCTCGTGTCTTTCGTCATGATCACGGTCGTGATCGAGCGTCTGTTGTTCATCTTCCGCGAGAATGCCAGCCGTGAGCCGGAAGTCGTCGAGAAGATGCTCGAGGCCGTCGAACGCCGCGATGTCGAAGGCGCGCTCGCCATCGGCAAGAAGAGCAAGGACTACATCGCCAAGATTCTGGTCTACAGCCTGACCAACCGCGATTTCTCGCTCTCCAACGCTTTCATCCGCGCCTCCGGCCAGGAGCTCGCCCGCTTCCAGCAGGGCATGGCCACGCTCGATACCTGCATCACCGCGGCTCCTCTCCTCGGTCTGCTCGGCACGGTTACGGGCATGATGCGTACGTTCGGCGCCCTCGGTGGCGGCGACGTCGGTGCGGCCGCCGGCGCCATCACGGGTGGTGTCGCTGAGGCGCTCATCGCCACGGCGCTCGGTCTCGCGATCGCCATCGTCGGCCTCCTTCCCTTCAACTATCTCAACGCCCGCGCTGAGCAGGCGAAGCAGGAAGTCTCGGACGTCTCGCACGCCCTCGAGATCCTCCTCAAGAAGTCCGAGAGCGACGCCCTGTCGCGCTAATCTCGTCCCCCGTCTAAGAAACGCACCGTAGCGTCGTAACCAGCAAAGCCCCTTTCAACCATGGCCGGATCATCAGGTGGTAGCAGTGGCGGTAAGAAGAAGGCACGCATCGAGATCATTCCCTTGATCGATGTCGTCTTCTTCCTGCTGGCGACGTTCGTGTTGTTCACGCTCTCGCTGAACAAGTCCGGTGGTGTCTCCGGCATCACGCTGCCGACCGCCGAGACGGGCAATCCCCGCGATCCGAGCGGCGTGACGATCTCCGTCACCGAGGCGGGCACGATCGCTTGGGACAAGGACTTCGTGAGCCTCGCGGAGTTCATCGATCGCCTGCGGACATTCAAGGCTCGCGAGCCGGATGGCCGCATCCTGATCAACGGCGATGAAGGTGCGATGTTCAACGCCGCCCTCTACGTCTTCGACGAAGCCCGCAAGGCAGGCTTCAACAAAATCTTCATCGAAACGAAAGTGCGCAAGGCGGGCAGCTAAGCCGTCCCTTCCACCCCGTTCCCAACCTCCTCTAAATCATGGCAGGCTCAAGCTCCGCCCCCGCCCTTGCGGCTGAAGGTAAGAAGAAAGCGCGTATCGAGATCATTCCCCTGATCGACGTCGTGTTCTTCCTGCTGGCGACCTTCGTTTTGTTCACCCTCTCCCTCCAGCGTATTTCGGCCGTCGATGTCGTGCTGCCGAAGGCGGATCCGAATCCCCGGCCTCCGACCCAGGAAGACCAGACCTTGTACCTGCAGGTCTCCGACTCCGATACCTTCTACTGGAAGATTGGCAGCAATCCTCCCGAGCTGATCTCCACCAGCGAAATCGCTCCCCGTCTCGCCGACTATCGCAACAGCCAGGGTGAACAAGCCCGTGTGCTTGTCCGTGGCGATAACCGCGCCCGCTTCGGTGCCGCCGTGCTCGTCCTCGACGAGGTGCGCAAGTCCGGCATCGGACAGGTCTCCGTCGAAACCATCCAGAGCCAGACTGGCCGCTAACCCGCGCACCGCATGAATCGCGACCTTATTATCGGCCTCATCCTTTCGATCGCACTCCACGTCGGCGTGATCTTCGGCGAAAAACTCATCCCCGACAAGCCCAAGGCCAAGAAGGTCGTGGAAGAGGAGAAGAAGATCCAGCTGATGGAAATGCCCAAGATGGAGGAGCCGGAGCCCGAAATCGTTGAAGTCAACGAAGAGGTAAAGCCCCTCGATCTCGCTCCCCCGATGCAGCAGGACGTGCCCCAGCTCGCGACGCCCGATTCCTTCGTGCAGAAGATTCAGCCGCCGCCGCCGGAGAATGTCACGATCTCCGCCTCGATGAGCATCGTCCCCGAAATCCGCGATCCGAACATGTTCCGCGGCATGAAGGTGTTCGATATCTCGATGCTCGACCAGCAGCCGACCCCCCGCCTGCAGGGTCGCCCGCAGTATCCCTTTGAAATGCGCCGCGCCGGCATCTCTGGCGAAGTGGTCGTCGACTTCATCGTCGATACCAACGGCGAAGTGCAGAACGCCTACGCCCTCCGGTCTTCGCAGCGTGAGTTCGAAGCCGCCGCCGTCCAGGCTGTCAGCAAGTGGAAATTCAAACCAGGCCGCAAAGGTGGCCGCGACGTTCCCACCCATATGCAGGTGCCGATCGTCTTCACCCTCAACGAGGAGTAAGCCGCTGTGAATTCTTCGTACCCATCCCTTCTGCGCCGGGCCCGCGCCGCGAGCCTTGCCACCGCCCTCATCCTCTCCGCTGCCGTCGCGTCCGCCGCGCCGGCCCCACAACAGGGTGGCAACGCCCCCAAGGAGAAGCAGCACAGTGTGTCCGAGAAGACCCAGGAGGCCTTCGGCAAGCTGAAGCCGCTGCAGGATACCCAGAATTATGCCGGTATGCTCACGCTGCTCGATGGCGTGCAGACCGTTCCCGGCAGCTACGACGAAGCCTTGGTCCTGGACATGAAGGCCAAGATCTTCGGCATGACGAATCAGCTCAACAAGGCCCTCGCGCCTTGGGAGCGCGTCGTGCAGCTCTCGGATCAGCACGGTTACTTCGACAAGAAGACCGTCACCGACATCGTCTTCTATCTCGCGCAGATCTACGCGCAGGAAGGCTCGACCTCCAAGGATCCGGCCGTGCAGCGCCAGGCGCTCACCAAGGCCCTCACCTATTTCAAGCGCTACCTCGAAAGCACCCCGAAGCCCACGCCGGAAGCGATGATGGCGTATGCCTCGGTGCTGTACTACCGCGCCACCGCTGGCGGCCAGACCGATCCGGCGCTGCTGCAGCAGGCCCGTGAAATCGTCGAGAAGGGCCTCACCACCTCGATCAAGCCCAAGGAAGGTTTCTATCAACTCCTCCTCACGCTCCAGCAGCAGCAGAGCGACATGGCTGGCTCCGCCGAGATCCTCGAGCTCCTCCTGAAGCAGGCGCCCACGAAGAAGGACTACTGGCAGCTGCTGATGGCGACCTACCTCCAGCTCTCCGAGAAGAGCAACGATCCGTCGCTTCGCCGCGATTATCTTACCCGCGCCATCGTGACCTTCGAGCGCGCGCAGGCCCTCGGCCATCTCAATACGCCGAAGGATAACATGAACCTGGTTTCGCTCTACCTGATGGCGAATCAGTTCACCAAGGGTACCGAGCTGCTCTACACCGGGATGAAGAGCAACAAGATCGAGTCCGAGCCCAATAACTGGCGCGTGCTCGGCCGCTACTACCTCGAAGCCAATCTGAATGCCCAGGCGATCAGCGTCTTGAAGGAATCGGCCCAGCTCTTCCCCAAGAACAGCGAAATCGAAGTGCAGCTCGCCCAGATCAATCTCCAGATGGAAAAGACCGCGGATGCCCTCGTGCATGCCAAGGCCGCCATCCAGAAGAACGCCTTCGAGACGACGAAGCCCTACTCCGTCCATTACCTGGTTGCCTATGCCTCGTATGAGCTCGGGAAGCTGGACGAATCCCTCGCGGCAATCGTCGAAGCGGAAAAATTCAAGGAATCCAAAGACGATCCACAGCTGCCCAAGCTGAAAGCCGTCGTCGCCGATGCCATTGCCGAACGCGAAGCCGCCAAGGCGCCCGCCGCCGGCAAAGGCAAGGAATCCAAAAAGGGGCCTGAAAGCCCGAAGGAAAAGACCAACAAAACTGCGGCCACGCCGACCAAGTAAATCTCCAGCTATTTACCCATGAAGAAAAGTTACGTCTATTTCGTCCTCCCAATTCTCTTACTCGTTGTGTTTTTCTTTGGGTTCTATTGGAACGCCCATAAGGAGTTCGAGCAACGCGAGGTGGACAAGGTCAACGCGGTCAAAGCCGAAAGAGATAAGAAGCTGATGAAGGAGGCCCAGGACCGCGAAGTCGCCGTCAAGGCCGCCGTCGAGATGCAGGACAAGCGCAAGAAGGAGAAAATCGAGCGCGATGCCAAGGACGCCCGCGAGAAGGAAGAGCGCGAGAAGTCCCGTCAGGCTCGTGAAAAGGCCGCCCGCGATGCCGACAAGGCCGCTGCGACCGTCACCCGCCTGAAGAAGGAAATCACCGTCGAAGAAAACGAGATCAAGACAGTCCAGGCCGAAAAGAAGCGCGTCATCGAAGAGCAAAGCTTCCTCAAGGAATATGTGAAGAAGGCGGAGGCCAATACCAGGAGCCTCCAAGGCGTCCTCGAACGTATCGAAGCCGCCGACAAAGCCGCCGAAGCTGCCGCCAGGGCTGCTGCTGAAGCTGCCAAGGCCGCTGCTACCAAGAAATAACTTATCCCCCTTACCTACCGATGAAAAAGTGGCTGTATCTCATTGCGCCGGCGGTCATGTTAGGCGTGTTCATGGTCTTCTATTTCTCGTACGTCGAGAAGGCCCACGCCAAGGAAGCCGCGGCCAAGGCCAAGGTCGAACAGACTAAGAAGGACGCCGACGAGAAGAAGAAGGTGGCCGAGTCGAAAGCCCGTGAAGACGCCAAAAAGCGTCAGGACGAGCGCGATGCCGAGGAGCGCAAGAAGGAGAAGGAGCGCACCGACAAGCAGGCCTCCGAAGACAAGAAGGTCCGCGACGCGACCAACGAATTCCTCGCCAAGGGCAAGACCGCCGAGGACGAAGGCAAGAAGCTCGAGGCCAACCTGAGCGCCCTCCGCACGGAAAAAGACAAAATCACCCGCGAGTCCTTCGATATCGCCAAGCAGGTGGAGCTCGCCCGTATCGCCCGGCGCAATGCCGAGCTGGAAATCCAGCGCTACACGGAAATGATTTCCAAGCGCGCCTCGGATAGCTCCCTCACCCGCCTCCCGGTCATTCCGCCTCCCCCGGCTCCGGCCAAGCAGTAAGCGAGCACCCTCGCCCCTTTCGAAGCCCCGGATTTTCCGGGGCTTTTTTTTCGCCCCGTTTCCGCTGCTTTTCCGACAGAAATTCGGCGCAATAAATGAGCGGCCCGCCCCGAAAGCGGTCTCTCTCCGATAGCCGCTCGCCGAAACCGCAGCTGCCCCTCAAACCCTCCCCTTTTGCCTTGATGAACGACTTCCTTCGCCAACGTCACCGCCGGATCGGTTCGGCGCTTCCCTTGGCCGACGGTATCCTGCTGGTCGCGGCCGGAGATCCCATCCCGTTGCCGGAGGGGAGCGACCAGAGCTATCCGTTTCGCGCCCACGCTGAGTACGTTTACCTCGCCGGCCACGACGAGCCGGGCGGCATCGTGGCCTTCGACCCGCACGAAATCTCCGCTCCCGATGGAGGCTGGAAGCACTTCACCCCACCTGTCACGGAAGCGGAGCGCGTATGGGAGGGTCGCACGCAGTCGCCCGGTCGGCCCTTGGGCGAGTTTGCCGCCTGGCTGCAGTCCCGCGGAGGCCGGCCCGTTGCCCTCCTCGGGGCCTCGCAACGCGAGCCCGCCCTCCAAGGCGATCCCGCGCTCGGGGGGCGCGTGCGGGCCGCGCTCACGCATGCCCGCCGCCCCAAGGACGCCGCCGAGATCGCCCTCCTGCGCCGTGCCGCCGCAGCCACGGCCGCCGGTTATGCCCGGCTGCCGGAGCTGATCCGGCCTGGCACGACGGAGCGGCAGGTGCAGATCGAGCTGGAGGCGGCCTTCTACCGGGCGGGCGCGCAACGCCCCGGCTACGGCACCATCGTCGGCGGCGGACCCAATGCCGCCGTACTTCATTTCCCACCTTCCTCCCGCGCGATCCGCGACGGCGAGTTCGTGCTCGTCGATGCCGGGGCCGAGGTCGACCGCTATACCGCCGATGTGACGCGCACCTACGTTGTCGGCCAGCCTTCCGCCTTTCAGCGCGACCTCCATCAATTGGTGCTCCACGCGGAGGAGCGCGCCATCGCGCGTTGCGTGGCCCAGGCCGAATGGAAACAGATTCACCTCGCCACCGCCGTCGACCTCGTGGGCGGCCTCGTCGCGATGGGTGTGCTGCGCGGCACGCCCGAATCCCTCGTCGAGCAGGAGGCCCATATGCTCTTTTTCCCGCATGGCCTCGGCCACATGGTTGGCCTTGGCGTCCGCGATGCCGGCGGCCTTGCGCCCGGCCGGGAGAAAGACCCGCGCCCCTCCCTGCGCACCCTCCGCATGGATCTTCCGCTGCAGCCCGGCTATCTC
>JAZKEV010000113.1:0-4093 GCA_040386765.1 Verrucomicrobiota bacterium
CGCCACGCCGCCGGAGAGCCCGAGGCTGCGATAGCTGCGGCCGCCTTCGGCTTCTGCTGCGAGCCGCAGGGCCGCGCGGGTCTTTCGCGCCAGTGCGTCGACCACGGCCTGCTGATAGCTCGCACAGAGATCGGGCAACTGCCGCTGCACGTCATCCGCAGGCATCTTCTCGATCAGGTAACGCAGGCTCGTCTTCAAACCTGAGAAACTGAAATCCAATTCATCGCGTCGGCCGATGCCGCGCGGAAAATCGAAAGCCTCTTTATTGCCGCCCGCCGCGAGCTTCTCGATCAACGGTCCGCCCGGGTAGCCGAGGCCAAGCAGCTTTGCGCCCTTGTCGAGTGCCTCGCCCGCCGCGTCGTCGCGCGTGGAGGAGAGCACGGTGAGCTTCCGCTGCGTATCGATCGTGAAGAGCAACGTATTTCCGCCCGAGACGATCAATCCGAGGTGCGGCAGCAATTCCGCGAGCCGTGCTTCGAAGTTTTCCAGCGCTTCCGCATGCAGTGCGATAAAGGGCGACCATACGTGGCCACGCAGGTGATTCACGCCCACTACCGGCACGCGCAGCGCGAGCGCGAGCGACTTCGCCGCGGCCACGCCGATGGCGAGGCACGCCGCGAGGCCCGGGCCGTGCGTCACGGCGACGGTTTCCACCGTCTCAAAACCCACCGCCTCGCGCGCTCGCAGCAGCAGCGGCGCAAACGTCCGCAGGTGCTCGCGCGTCGCAAGGTCGGGCACCACGCCGCCATGCTTCTCGTGCAGCGCGATCTGGCTGTGCACCCACTCGCCGGTGAGCCCGCGCGCGGGATCGAAGACCGCGACGGCGGTCTCGTCGCAAGAGCTCTCGAGCGCGAGGATCATGATGCCGGTCTGATTGTAGGAGCGGCTTTCCGCCGCGACCTCAGGAGGTGAATCGCGTGGTAGGCCGCCTGCTTGCAGGCGCTCGTCCGACTACGGACAAAGCGCCAGCAAGCTGGCGGCCTACCTGGCTGGCGACACGCCGCCGCCTTCCGGTCGTGGCGGAAAGCCGCTCCTACAATTAGCGCAACTTCCCCCTGCCTCACTGCGACACCCTTCCTGAGCTCACGTCGCCAAACAACCGCACGCCCTTCAGCATCGCGATCGCGGTCTCGAGCTGCCGGTCCGCGACCGGCTCGAAGCCGAAGCGCTCCTTGAATTCCTTTGCGTCCGTGATGTCGGGCCGTGCGCGCTGCCGTGCGAGTTTCGTATCTTCCTCCGGCGTCATCACCACTTCGACGTGCGGTGCGATGCCGCGCTCGTGGATCGTCGCGCCGCCCGGCGTATAATAGCGCGCGGTCGTGAGCCGCATGCCCTCGCCGCCCTCGAGCTTGAAGACCGATTGCACGGAGCCTTTGCCAAACGACCGCTCGCCCACCACGACGGCGCGGCCGGTATCCTTCAGTGCTCCCGTCACGATCTCCGCCGCGCTCGCGCTGCCCGCGTTGATGAGGATCGCGGTCGGCAGCGAAATCGGTGTGCCGGTAAACTCCGAGCGAAAGTCCTCCCGGTCCTCCGGCTTCCGGCCCTTGGTGTAGACGATCAGCTCGCCCTTTTTGAAAAACGGTTCCGCCACTTCGACGGCCGCGTCGAGCACGCCGCCGGGATTGTTGCGCACATCGAGGATGAGGCTGCGTGCGCCCTGTGTGAGCAGGTTCTCGAGCGCGGCGCGAAATTGCTCCGCAGTGTGATCGGAAAATTCCGTCAGCTGCACGTAGCCGATGCCATCATCGAGCAGCTTCACGCCGCGCACGCTCTCGATCTTGATGATCTCGCGCACGAGCGTAATGGTAAGGGTCTCCTGCTTCGAGGGGCGGAAGAGCCCGACCGTGACCTTGGTCTTCGGCTTGCCGCGCAGCTGGCCCACGATCCCATCGGTGTTGCCGCTGGTCTCCACCGCCTTGCCGTCGATGCTCACGATCTCGTCCCCGCGCTGGATGCCGGCGCGCTCGCTCGGACCGCCCGCGAGCGGCGCGATGACGACGATGCGGTTGTTGCGCGTCTCCACCTGCACGCCCACGCCGCCAAATTCGCCCAGCAGGTCTTCCTCGAACTCCTCGTTGTCCTTCTTCTCCAGAAATTCCGAATGCGGGTCGAGCGCCTCTATCATCCCGTGCAGGGCATTGCGCGCGAGCGCATCGTAGGCGACCGCCTTGTCGTCGACGTAGCTTTCGTTCACCAGTCGCATCACGTCGCGCACGTACGCGGATGACTTCGAGAGCTCGCGATTGGGAAACAGATTCCACGCCGCCGCCACGCGCATTCCGGCCACGGCCAGCACGCCACCGAGCACGATGCCGGCGCCGAGGCTGAGAATCCGTTTGAACATCCCGACCACTGTGGGCATCGGCTTCGATTTGTAAATGGGTTCGTCATCCACCGATTCCGCAGCGCCCTCGCCCCCGTTCCTCGCGGTTTTCCGCGCGCACGCTGCCGCGGACGGCACGATGCCCTTCGCCCGCTTCATGGAGCTCGCCCTCTACCACCCGGAGGTTGGCTACTACCGGCGCGAGCACCCGCGCGTCGGCTATGCCCCAGGCACGGACTTCTATACGGCGAGCACCAGCGGCCCCGTCTTCGGCGAGCTCGTCGCCACCGCATGCGCGAAACGCCTCCGCGACGCCGGCCGCGACCCTGCGGCGCATACGTTTGTCGAGATCGGGGCGGAAAACCCGGCGGGTGTGCTCGCGGGTGTGAAGCATCCCTTTGCCCAAGCGATCACGCTCCGCCTCGGCCAGCCGCTCACGCTGGCGGGGGACTGCGTGGTCTTTTCCAATGAGCTTTTCGACGCGCAGCCCTGCGTGCGTACCGCCTTCCGGGACGGCCAGTGGCGGGAGCTGGGGGTACGTGAGCGGGACGGCCGGCTCGAAGAGGTGGAGTTGGGAGCCTTTGAGGATACGAGCCAGACACTCGCGCCCGAGGGCTATCGGTTCGACCGGTCGCTCGCCGCCACCCAGCTCGCCGGCCAGCTCACGGCGCAGCCATGGCACGGGTTGTTTGTCGCCTTCGACTACGGCAAGACCCTCCGCCAACTCACCACGGAAACTTCGGCCGGGACGGTGCGCGCATACTATCGCCACACTCAATCCAATGATCTGCTCGCGCGTCCCGGCGAGCAGGACCTCACCTGCCATATCTGCTGGGACTGGCTGGAGGCCGCGCTTGCGCGGCAAGGGTTTACAGGGGTGGTCCTCGACTCGCAGGAGTCCTTTTTCATAAGGCAGGCGGGGGAGTACATCGCCGCCGCCAGCGCCGCCGACGCTGCCCACCTTACGAGGCGCAAACTCTCCCTTCTGCAGCTCCTGCATCCGGGGCAGATGGGCCAGAAGTTTCAGGTGCTCCACGCGTTGAGATGATCCAAACACGAACCAAACAGCTCCAGTCTTCCAGTTCCTGATGAGGGAAACGATAGGTGCGTATCCAACTAGCGGGAGGCTCTCCACTTAGCTGCGGTCAGAATCGCCCGTCGCGACCCATTTGTCTGACCCTTCCAAGGTCCACCAAGATTCCCCTTGATTCCCGCGAGCCCCAACCTTTACTTTCGACCCTTTAACCAACTCGAAACCATCATGGCCAGAATCTGTGCAGTCACCGGTCGCCGCCCCGTCAAGGGCTCGATCATCAATCGCAAGGGTCAGTCGAAGAAGAGCGGCGGTATCGGCACGCACGTGACCAGCATCACCAAGCGCAAATTCCGCCCCAACCTTCAGCGCATCCGGATCAAGACCGCCAACGGCGGCACCAAGCGCGTATGGGTCTCGGTGAAGGCCATCAAGGCCGGCTTGGTCGAGAAGGTATAAAGGAAGGGCTCTCGGCCCTCCCTTATCGGACTATTCACCCGCGGTTTATCCACCGCGGGTTTTTTGCGTACAAATAGTGAGGTTGGCGGATCGCAAATAATCTTCATCCCGCCCGTCGCCGTCTCCATCCTCCGAGCCACTTGGCCTCCCACACTCCTCCCGCTCTTCTCCCGCCCGTCTCCCCGGGCGAGTTCAGCATCGACCAGAAGGTCGAGGCGGAGATGACGCGTCTGCTGTACCGATCGGCGGGCTTCGGACTCTTCTCCAATTTCGTC
>JAZKEV010000114.1:0-5982 GCA_040386765.1 Verrucomicrobiota bacterium
CGATTTCGCCATCGGAACGGAGGAGGGCGCTGAACTGCTCGAAGTGGCTGCGGAGCCGTGTGAGCTCTTCGGTGACATCGCAGCGATCGGCGAAAAGGGCGATCTCGCGCAGCACGCGCTCGTCGTTGAGGTCGAGCTCGAGGCCGGCTTCGCGGAGCCGCTTCATGAGCTGCTCGCGGTAGTTGGCGGGGACTTTGGGCGCGCGTTCCGCCACCACGTCGACGTGGCGGTGCAGCGTCTCGGCGCGCTTGATGAAGTCGATGAGCAGCGACTCGCCTTCCTTGGCGCGCATCGCGGAGAAGGCGCGGAGTGCGGTGTTGACCGCCTCGAGCACGCTGGCCTGCGCGGCCTCGGCGGTCGGGAAATCGTTGGCGCGGCGCTGCGAATTCACGACCTGCCAGAGCAGCTCCGGTGTGGGCTCGAAGGCGACGCCCTGTGCGGCGGCGAAATTGCGCAGCTTCTCGAGCGTGGAGCGGGCCGCCGCCTCATCCCACGTTGCCTCGGTCGCGGAGGCCGTGCCGGTGAGCTCGATGTTGACATGCACCTTGCCGCGGGAGGCGAACTTGCGCACCAGCTCGCCGATGGCGGCCTCCAGCGATTCCCATTCGTCAGGCAGCCCGATCGTGAGATCGAGCGTCTTCCGATTCACGGAGCTGACCTGGACGGTGAGCGAAAAGCCCTCGAGGGCGGCCGTTGCGCGGCCGTAGCCGGTCATGCTTTTCATAGAGGTAAAGAGCCCAAACGTTTGAACAGAAGAGAACGAAGGAAACGAAGGGTCTTTAAGTAATCGAAGGCGTCAGCGGTCTTCGTTTCCTTCGTTACCTTCTGTAAAAAATCAGAGTTTAACCCCAAGGATCTTCGCGACCTGATTCACATCCTTGTCGCCGCGACCGGAGAGGTTGATGATGAGGATCTCGTCCTTCTTCATTTCCTTCGCGCGCTTGAGGCCGTGGACGAGGGCGTGGGTGCTCTCGAGGGCGGGGATGATGCCTTCGGTGCGGGAGAGGAGCTTGAAGGCTTCCATCACTTCGTCGTCGCAGGCGTAGGCGAACTGGATGCGGTTGCGGTCGCGGTAGAACGCGTGCTCCGGTCCGATAGCGGCGTAGTCGAGGCCGGCGCTCACGGAGTGGGTGAGCTCGATCTGGCCGTCGTCGTTCTGGAGGATGTAGGTCTTGCAGCCCTGGAGGACGCCGAGCTTGCCGCCTTCGAAACGCGCCGCGTGGTCGCCGCGTGTGATGCCGCGGCCGCCGGCTTCGACGCCGATGAGGCGGACCTTTTCCTCCTGCAGAAACTCGAAGAAGAAGCCGATGGCATTGGAGCCGCCGCCGACACACGCGATCATCTCATCGGGGAGACGGCCTTCGCGGGCGAGGATCTGCTCGCGCACTTCCTGCCCGATCACACGGTGAAAATCGCGGACCATCATCGGATACGGGTGCGAGCCGAGCGCCGAACCGAGAATGTAGTGCGTGCCGCGGACATTGGTCACCCAGTCGCGCATCGCCTCGTTGATCGCTTCCTTGAGCGTCTTCTGGCCGGCTTCGACGCCGCGCACCTCGGCGCCCATGAGCCGCATGCGAAACACGTTCAACGCCTGGCGCTCCATATCGACGGCGCCCATGTAGACGACGCACTCGAGGCCGAACTTCGCGCAGACCGCCGCCGTCGCCACGCCGTGCTGGCCGGCACCGGTCTCGGCGATGACGCGCTTCTTGCCCATGCGCTTGGCGAGGAGGGCCTGGCCGAGGGCGTTGTTGATCTTGTGCGCGCCGGTGTGGAGCAGGTCTTCGCGTTTGAGGTAGATCTTCGCACCGCCGCAGTGCTGCGTGAGGCGCTCGGCGAAGTAGAGCTCGGTGGGGCGACCGGCGAACTCCTTGAGATGGTGCCGGAGTTCGTTAATGAACGCGGGATCCTTGCGCGCGATCTCGTAGGCGGCGCCGAGCTCTGAGAGCGCGGTCATGAGCGTCTCGGGCACAAACACGCCGCCATAGGGGCCGAAGTGGCCGCCCGCATCGGGCAGCGAGAAACGGTCGATGGGTGCGGTGTCGGCGGTGGCAGGTGCGGGAGCGGACATGAGAGGGGTTGAACGTGAGACGTGAAGAGGCGTGACGCAATCCCGGTGTGACGGACCAGCGATTACAGTTGGCGCCGAGACGAATGCGCGAGTGACGGGGTAGGGGACTATTGCCCGATTGAAGAGGACGATCCTCCTGAGGCTTTGAGGGCCGCTTTCTGCTCCTCTACCTTCTTCAAGAGCTCGTCGAGAGATAGTCTGGGCGTGGAATTCTCTCGCTCTCTCTTCTGCCGCTCCGCCTCAAGAGCGTTGGCCCCTGCACCATCTCCGACTGCAGGAGGTTTCTTTAGTACGTGGTAGAGCACGAGTGCGAGCAATGTGATCGGCCACAAAAACAGGGTGACGATAATTGCCTCTGTTCCACCACCGAGCAGGATGCGCCAGTACGGCGTGGGCCTTGTCTTCAGGCGGTGAAGTAAGATTCGACAGCCAATCGCACTCACCAAGCCAACGGAGAAGTAGCTGATGAGCATCGTGTCACTCATGTCTTTGCCCAGCATGCCAGATGAGCCAACCGCTGCAATTCATTTGGGCCTTGGGCCAAGCCGGCCGAGTCGCCCCGCTCGCTACCTCAGCCCGGCGTCCGCAAAGACCGCCACAGGTACAAAATCACCCCCACACAAATCCCCGAGTCGGCGATGTTGAACGTCGGGTAGATGTAGCTCCCGAAGTGCAGGTCGATGAAGTCGATCACGTGGCCGTGCAGCAGGCGGTCGACGAGATTGCCGACGATGCCGCCGCACAGGAGCCCGAAACAGATCTGCGTGAAGCGATCCTTCAACCCCAGCGAGTGTCGCCAGAAAAAGATGCCGATCAGCGTGGCGCCCGCGAGCAGTGCGAGCAGCACCGGAAAGCCGGAAAACATGCTCCACGCCGCGCCCGTATTTCCGACGTGGATGATGTAGAAGAAGCCGGGGATGACCGTGATGTCGGTGCCCGGCGCGTGGGTGTGGTAGCGGTCAAACGGGACCTTGTTATCGATCCAAATCTTGCTCGCCTGATCGGCCACGAAGATTGCGATGCCGAGTACCCACAGCAGCCCATACGCCTTCACGCGGGAGCCCACCCCAAGTCCCGTTGAAGCCGACGCCGGCTTCTTCCACGGCGGCATGCTGTCCGTCGTGGAGCCGGGCAGGCGCGCGCTCCCTCCCTGAGTATCCGAAGCCGAAGCAGCAGTCGAAACCGGTGCTGAAGCGGCGTCCGAGGCTGGCTTCGGAACCGGAGTGGGAGGCGTGGGAGCGGGAAAACGATCGGACATTGACGCGGGGTAGGAAAGCGCCGGACGCCGAGCGGTTATTCGTCGTCGCCGCCGCCGTCGTCCATGATCTTGCCGCCTTCTTCGCCCATCTCGCCGAAGAGGCCGGCCTGCGTGCGGGAGCGATGGCGGTTGCGCTCGAGATCCTTCTGGGCCTCGGCGGAGTAGCGGGTGAAGGGGACGGCGAGCAGGCGCTCCTTGGCGATGGGCTTCTGCGTGATCTCGCACACCCCGTAGCTGCCATCGTGGATGCGCTTGATGGCGGCCTCGATCTCGGAGAGGGCCTCCTGCTCGTTGGCAACCATGCTGAGGGCGAAGTCGCGGTCGAAGGTATCGGTGCCCGCGTCGGCCATGTGCTGGCCATACGAGGAGAGGTCGCCGGTGTCGTCCTTGGCGGAGCGCTTGAGCGTCTCTTCGGAGTGGCGCTCGATCCCCTCGGTCAGGTGCGCGCGGAGATCGAGGAGCAGCTTGTGGTAACGCTTGAACTTCTCGGGGACCTCTTTCTCGACGAGGTCGGCGGGCTTACCCTTCTTGGGATTGAAGCCGAGGATGTCGGCGAGCGAGGCGGCCTTCACGTGCTGCGGCTTGGCCGCCTTTTCGGCGGCGGCAGCGGCTGCCGCCTTGGCGGTCTTGGCGGCGGTCTTGGCCGGGAAAGGCGAGGCCGTCTTGGTGGTGACGGTCTGGGCGATCGCGCGCGCCTCGTCCAAGCTGAAGGCGATGGGCTTGGAGGCGGCTTTGCGTTTGAGGATGCTATCGCGGAGAGCGGTTTTCTTGGACGGTTTTTCCATGATGGGAGATTGTTTGGCGGCCACCTTTTTTCCCGCGGAGGGCGAAGCCTTGACCGCAGTTTTTGGGGCCGGTGCCGGAGGCGCTTTTTTCTTGGGAGCGGGCTTGGGCGGAACGGTTTTTTTTGCGGGGGACTTCTTTTGGGAGGCCATGGGGGATTGGGGAAAGAACGATTACCTTTTCAAGGCTTCAGCGCAACGCGGACATACCTCGCCGGATGCGCTGGCTTCCAAGGTCGGCACCCACCGCCAGCACCGTGGACACCGGAGGTGGCCTAATTCGCTACTCGGGCGAACGGTGGCCTGAAGCTCACCCGCAGCGGATGCGGGGCTTAGGGTGACATGGGAGACGATGAAAAGTTCGGGGAGAAAATCCCGGTGTTTTTCCAACACGGGCGCGACAGGATTTTCGGCGGGTGCGGTCAGGATGACGGCGGCATCGAGCGACTTGCCGAGCTTGCCGGCGGCGCGATGCGGCTCGATCGCCTCGTTGACCTGCGAGCGGACTTTCAGGAGCGCCGCGACCTCGGCCTCGACGGTCGGATCGGTCCATGCGGCGGGCGCGACCGGCCAATCCTGCAAGTGGATGGAGTCATCCGAGTACTCGACCTTGGCTGTGGCGTAGCTCCAGGCCTCGTCGCACGTGAAGGTGAGGACGGGGGCCAGCAGCCGCACCAGCGAGGTGAAGATGTGGTGGAGGGCCGTCTGCGAGGAGCGGCGCAGCGGCGCATTTGTGCCGAGCGTGTAGAGCCGGTCCTTCAGCACGTCGTGATACGTCGCCGAGAGCGTGACCGAGCAGAACTGGTTGCAGAGCTGGTAAACGCGATGGAACTCGTAGGCCTCGTACGCCGCCGTGCACTCGCGGATGAGCGTGGCCGTCTGATGCAGCGCCCAACGATCGAGCGTATCCATCTTCTCGAGCGGCACCGCGTCGCGGGCAGGATCGAAGTCGAAGAGATTGGAGAGCTGGTACCGAAACGTGTTGCGGATGAGGCGATACGCCTCGCCGACCACGTTGAGGATGCTGCTGGGATTCTTGAGATCCTTGTCGAGATCGGAGACGCGGATATCCTGCCGGAAATCCTGCGAGGCGATCCAGAGACGGATCACGTCCGCGCCGTATTGCGCGACGTAGTTGTCGGAGGTCGGGGGCTTTTCGTACTGGCCCGACTTGGAGATCTTCTTGCCATCCTTGCCGACGATGAAGCCGTGGGTGAGGACGGACTTGTACGGCGCGGAGCCAAAGGCGATGACGCTCGTCCAGAGCGAGGACTGGAACCAGCCGCGATGCTGGTCGCTGCCCTCGAGATAGAGATCGGCCGGCCAGTGCGTGCCGCCCTGGCCGTGCTTGAGCGTGGCCGCATGCGAGCTGCCGGAGTCGATCCACACATCGAGCGTGTCACGGCCTGCCGTGAGCTGCGCGGCGGGCGGCCAACCGGCGGGGAGCGTCACACCCTCGAGCAACTGCGTGGGCGTGGCATCGTACCAGTAGTTGGTGCCGTGCTGGGCAAACTTGTCAGCCACGGCGCGGACGACGCCGGCATCGAGGTAGGCTTTCTTGTTCTCGTCGTAGAAAGCGACGATCGGCACGCCCCACGCGCGCTGGCGGCTGATGCACCAATCGGGGCGCGACTCGACAGCGCCGCGGATGCGGCCCTCGCCTGAGGCGGGGACCCAGCCCTGATGGGCGGCGATCTTCGTGATGGCTTCGAGGGCGGTCTGGCGCGGCGCAGGGCCCTTGGTCGTCTTATCCAGCGAGACGAACCACTGGTCGACGGCGCGGAAGATGATCGGGGTCTTCGAGCGCCAGCAATGCGGGTAGCGGTGGGTGTAGCGTTCCTTGGCGAGGAGCGCATTGGCCTCGGCGA
>JAZKEV010000114.1:5992-9432 GCA_040386765.1 Verrucomicrobiota bacterium
AGGCCGGTGAGATAATCTTCCGCGCCGTGGCCGGGCGCGGTGTGGACGCAGCCGGTGCCGCTCTCGGTCGTCACGTAGTCGGCGAGGACGACGGGCGAGGGGCGGTCGATGAAGGGGTGGCGGGGCTGGAGGTTTTCCAGCGTCGCACCCTTGAAGGTCTTTACGATCTCGGGCTGCGCCTCGATCTTCGCGGCCTTGAGCACGGAGCCGAGGAGGGCCTGCGCCACGACGATACGCTCGGCGCCGAGATCGGCGACGACGTAGTCGATTTCCGGGTGGAGGGCGATCGCGAGATTGGCGGGGATCGTCCAAGGCGTGGTCGTCCAGATGACGACGAAGAGCGGCTTGTCGGATGGCAGGCCGAACTTGGCGGCCTCGGCGGCGGGCACGGCAAACTTCACCCAGATCGAGGGCGAGATGTGGTCCTTGTACTCGATCTCGGCCTCGGCCAGCGCTGTTTCGAAGGGGATGCTCCAGTACACCGGCTTCTTACTGCGGTAGACGAGGTCGTGTTCGACGAAGGCGGCAAAGGTGCGGACGATGTCGGCCTCGAAGCGCGGCTCCTTGGTCTTGTACTCGCTCTGCCAGTCGGCGAGCACGCCGAGGCGTTTGAACTGTCCCGTCTGCGTGGCGATCCACGATTCGGCGAAGGCATCGCACCGGGCCCGCATCTCGGCGGTGGTGAGGGTGAGCTTCTCCTCGCGGATCTCGCGGGAGACCTTCTGCTCGATGGGCAACCCATGGCAGTCCCAGCCAGGGACATACGGGGTGCGGAAGCCCCGCATCGACTTGTAGCGGTTGATGGTGTCCTTCAGGACCTTGTTCAGCGCGGTGCCGATGTGGACGTCGCCATTGGTGAACGGCGGACCGTCATGGAGGACAAAAGCGGGGTCGGCGGCGTGCTTCTTCTGGATGGCGGCGTACAGGCCCAGCTTCTCCCAATGCGCCACGCGACCAGGCTCCCGCTGCGCAAGACCGGCGCGCATCGGAAAGTCTGTCTTGGGAAGCTGTAACGTGTCTTTCAGGTCTTGGGCCATGCCGATAAAAGGGGCGGGAGGCTACGTCGGCTCAGAGGAGAGTCAAGGGGAAGGGGCGGAAGGGGATAAACGCGTTGGGCTGTGGCGGCCGCAGTTTGAGGTAGGGACGGGCGGCCCTGCCCGTCCGGAAGGGCGTCCGAGTGGATGATTTCCTGTCCACGAAGAGGGGCTATTTGGGAATAAGGATTGTGCTGTAGCGGCGGTCTATGACCACCGACGAAAGGGAAAACGCCTGCGTACGCGGTCGGCGGTCATAGACCGCCGCTACAAAAATACAGGAAATCCTCTTACTCCGCTTGCCCGACTCGCGCGGCCAGTTTCTCTCCCGCCGCCACGCACGCCGGCATCGAAATCCCATCGCGCGCCTGTCCGCCGATCAGGAGTCCTCGGTGAGCCCGCTCGGCGGCGGTCATCGTATCGAGATGGCTCTCGTACCCGAGATTGTACTGCGGGATGGCGCGGGACCAGAAGGTGTGTCGATGGAAAACCGGCGCGCCGCGGACGCCGAGCAGGGCGGCCAGGTCAGGCTGGACTACTTTCAGCAGCTCCGTGGTTGGCAGCCGCCCGAGTTCTGGCTGGCGGGTGCCTCCGACGAGGACGGTCAGGGCGACGTGGTCGGCCGGCGCGCGGCCGGGAAAGAGCGTGGAGGTAAACAGCACGCCAAGGATCGAGCGCTTTTCGACCTCCGGCACGAGCATACCAAATCCATCCAACGCGTGGGCCACATCGGCACGCCGGTAGCCGAGGAATAGCGACGAAACCGGCGGATGCTCGATCGCATCCAGCGACGCGAGCGGGCGCTCGCCGAGCGTGCCGACGCGCAGCTGTGCGAGCGCGGGCGCGGGCAGGGCGGCGATGACGGCGTCGAAGGTCTCCGTGGTCGTCGCGGACGAGGCGTTGTTATGCCAGACGACGCTCCAGCGGGCGCGCTCGGCGGGAATGAGCGCCTCGATGCGAGCGGTGAGCGACAGGACTCCTGGTGCCAACCGGCGGGCGAGCGCGTCGGGCAGGGCCTGCAACCCGCGGCGAAATGAAATGATCCCCGCGGCGGCGCGTTGCTCGGGCGTCCTGGCCTTGGCGGCGGCGATCTGGCCGCGGAGGAGCGAGCCGTGCTTCTGCTCGATCTCCCACAGCTTCGGGAACGCGTAGCGCGCTGAGAGTTTCTTGGGATTTCCGGCGTAGACGCCCGTGACGAAGGGATTGAGCGCGTAGTCGACGATCTCCTGGCCGAAGTGGACGCGGATGAAATCCTCGAGGCTCAGGTCCGCATGCCGGACGCGTGGGCGGACGAGAAACTCGGTCGCGAGGCGGAACTTGGCCCCGAGCGAAAAGAGCGGCGACCGCAGAAAAGCCGGCGGCGACAGCGGCGCGGCGACGGGCTGGCCGCGCCGCACGAGATAGCGATTGCGCGCGAGAGGATTGGCGGTCACGCGCTCGGCCGTGAGGCCGACCTCGGCGATCAGCGCATCCAGCGCGGGGTCGCCCGCGAGGAGAGAGTTGGGCCCTTTCTCGATCAGCCAATCGCCGGAGATCTCCGTGCCGATCGCGCCGCCGACACGGTCTGTCGCCTCGAAAAGCCGCACCGTGTGGCCGCGCTGGAGGAGCCGATAGGCCGCCGTCAGGCCGGTGATGCCGGCACCGAGGATCGCGATATGTTTGGAAGCAGACGTGGCCACAAAAAGGCGCAAGACGCGCGAAGTGAGAAAAGCGGTTCAGCTCTCTTTGCGCCTTCTGTGCCTTTTTGCGGCCAATGTTGGGTTCATTTCCAACCCGTCACCGTGTCGACGAGCGCCTGCATACACTCGATCTTGGCCTGCGGCATGATGCCGTGGCCGAGATTGAAGATGTGGCCGGTCGTGCCGCGCATCGATTCGAGGAGGCGCGTGGTTTCGCGGGTCACAATCTCCGGCGTGGTGTTCATCAACACGGGGTCGAGATTGCCCTGCACGGCGATATTGGCGGGCAGGGTGCGGCGGACGATGGAGAGGTCGTTGGTCCAGTCGACGCTCATGACGCGCACGCCCGTGAAGGCCTGATCGGTGAGGTGCGGCGCGGTGCCCTTGGCGTAAAGGATGATGGGGAAATCGCGCGGCAGCGCGGCGACGATCTGGCGGATCCACCGTAGCGACGCGGCCTCGTAGTCGGGCCCGGCGATGATCCCGCCCCACGAATCGAAGATCTGGATCGCATCTGCGCCCGCCGCGATCTGCGCCTGAAAGTACGCGATGAGCGCGGCCGTGAGCTTCTCGAGGAGCGCATCGAAGGTCGCACGCTCGGTGTAGAAGAGCAGCTTGATCCGCTCGAATTCGTCGGAGCTGCCGCCCTCGACCATGTAGGTCGCGAGCGTCCACGGCGAGCCGCCGAAGCCGAGGAGGGCCTTGGTACCCGCGAGTTCTTTTTTGA
>JAZKEV010000115.1:0-5939 GCA_040386765.1 Verrucomicrobiota bacterium
CGAGCGCGAAGTCCACCATCATGATGCCGTTCTTCTTCACGAGGCCGATCAGCAGGATGATGCCGATGATCGCGATCATATCGAGCGGCTGACCCGTGATCCACAGCGCCAGCAGCGCGCCGACGGTCGCCGACGGCAGCGTCGAGAGAATCGTGATCGGGTGGATCGCGCTCTCGTAGAGAATGCCGAGGACAATATACATCGTCACGACCGCCGCCAGCACGAGGAAGAGCGTGCTCGAGAGCGAATCGCGGAAGGCATGCGCCGCGCCCTGGAAGCGCATCTCGATCCCCTGAGGCAGGCCGAGTTCCGTCGAGGCTCGCTCGATCGCGGAGACTGCGTCGCCCAGCGAGGCATCGGTGCCGAGGTTGAAGGAGATGGTGACCGCGGGGAACTGACCCACGTGATTCACGAGCAGCGTCGTCGGGCGCTCCGAGACGCGCGCGATGCTGGAGAGCGAGACGGGTTTGCCGCCCCGGGCATTCACAAACACGCTCGTCAGCGCCTCGGGGCCGCGCGAAAGACGCGGATCGACCTCGAGCACCACGCGATACTGGCTCGCCTGGGTGAAGAGCGTCGAGACCTGCCGCTGGCCAAACGCGCTGTAGAGCGTCTCGTCGATATCGGCGATCGTCACGCCCAGCCGGCTCGCGGCATCGCGATCGATCTCGAGATAAGCCTGGAGGCCACGGTTCTGCAGATCGCTCGCCACGTCGGAGAGTTGCGGCAGGTCCTGTAAATGAGTGACGAGCTTCGGCACCCACTCATGGAGGAGCTCCTCGTCGGGCGTGGTGAGCGTAAATTGGAACTGCGTACGGCTCACGCGATCTTCGATCGTGAGCTCCTGCACCGGCTGCATATAGAGCATGATGCCTTCGACCTCGCGCGCCCGCTCACGCAGGTGCTCGATGATTTCCTTTGCGGAATGGCTGCGCTCGGCATGCGGCTTCAGGTTGATGAGCATCCGGCCGCTGTTGAGGGTGGAATTGGTGCCATCGACGCCGATGAAGGACGAGAGGCTCACCACGCCCGGCTCCTCGAGTATCTTCGCGGCGAGCGCCTGCTGGCGCTCCGCCATCGCGCTGAAGGAAATGGATTGCGGCGCTTCCGTGACCACCTGGATCGCGGCATTGTCCTGCAGGGGGAAAAAGCCCTTCGGCACCAGGAGATAGAGCACCGCGGTAAGCGCGAGCGTGCCCACCGTGACGAGCAGCGTGGTGCGCTGGTGGCGCAGCACCCAGTCGAGCATCACGCCGTAGCGCGCGATGATGCCATCGAGAAAGCCTGGTTTCCCGTGCGCGTGGTGCCCATCGCCATCCTTCAACATGCGGGCGCACATCATCGGGGTAAGCGTGAGCGATATCACCAGCGAGATGGCGATCGAGACGGCGAGCGTGATCGCAAACTCATGGAAGAGCCGCCCCACGACGCCGCCCATGAAGAGCAGCGGGATCAACACCGCGATGAGCGACACCGTGAGCGAGACGAGCGTGAACCCGATCTGCGAAGCGCCCTTGAGCGCTGCCTCCATGGGCGAGAAGCCCTGCTCGCGATAACGCGCGATATTTTCCACCATCACGATCGCGTCGTCGACGACGAAGCCGGTTGCGATCGTCAGCGCCATCAGCGTGAGGATGTTCAGCGAGTACCCCGCCAGATACATCACGCCAAACGTGCCGATCAGCGAGAGCGGCACCGCGATGCTGGGGATGATCGTCGCCGCGAAGCTCCTGAGGAAGAGGAACGTGACCAGCACCACGAGGCCCACGGCAAACACCAACTCGTGCTCCACGGAGCGCACGGCGGAGCGGATGCTCTGCGTGCGGTCGGTCAGAATCGCGAGCTCGGCCGCCGCCGGAAGATTGGCCGCGAGCTGGGGCAGCAACCCGCGCACGCGATCGACCACCTCGATGACATTGGCACCGGGCTGGCGCTGGATATTGACCAGCACCGCGGGCAGCTTGTCGGCCCAGGCCGCGAGCCGGCGATCCTCCGCGGCGTTTTCGATCTTCGCCACCTCTCCCAAGCGGAGGGGCGCGCCATCGTTCCACGCGATGATGAGATCGCGGTACTCCTCGACGGAGCGCAACTGGTCGTTGGCATCCATCAAGACCGTGCGGATCGGGCCGTCGAAGCTGCCCTTGGGGCCGTTCACGCTCGCCGCAGCGATCGCGGAACGGACGTCGGCAAGATTCAGGCCGCGCGCCGCCAGTTCACCGGGATTCACCTGCACGCGCACGGCGGGGCGCTGGCCGCCCGCGAGACTCACCATGCCCACGCCGGGGATCTGCGCGAGTTTCTGCGCGATGCGCGTATCCACGAGATCGTGCACGCGCGGGAGCGGCATCGTATCCGAAGTGACGGCGAGCGTCATGATCGGCGTATCCGCGGGATTGACCTTGCGATAGACGGGAGGCGTCGGGAGGTCGTTGGGCAGCAGGTTGTCGGCGGCATTGATCGCCGCCTGCACTTCCTGCTCCGCCACGCCGAGCGATACCTCGAGTGAGAATTGCAGCGTGATCACCGAGGCGCCCGCCGAGCTCGACGACGACATCTGGTTGAGGCCCGGGATCTGGCCGAACCGCCGCTCCAGCGGCGCCGTGACCGAGCTGGTCATCACGCTCGGGCTCGCCCCGGGATAGAACGTGAAGATCTGGATCGTCGGGAAGTCCACCTGCGGCAGCGCCGCCACCGGCAACAGGCGGTACGCCATGATGCCCGACAGGAGCAGCGCGACCATCAGCAGCGCGGTCGCGACCGGACGGAGAATGAAGATCCGGGACGGATTCATGTCTGCTTGCGCTTGCCACCCTTCTTGCCGTCGCCCTTCTCGGCCGCCTTTTTCGCGGCTTCTTCCGGGCTCAATTGCTTTTGCGGCGCATCGCCCACCAGCGTGAGCGCGCGGCCTTCGCGCAGGCGGTCCAGCCCCTCGAGCACCACGCGGTCGCCGGGTTTCACGCCCTTGGTGATCGATTGGAGCTCCCCATCCGACGGCCCGAGCACGACATCGCGGACGCTGGCCTGGGTCTGCTCATTGACCATGTAGACGTAGGTGCCGCGCGAGCCGTACTGGATGGCGGCAGCGGGAATCACGACGGCATCCTTGATCGTCTGCACCCGCAGGCGGATGTTAACGAACTGATTGGGAAACAGCTTGTCGTCCTGGTTGGGAAATTCCGCCTTCAGTTTCAGGGTGCCGGTCGTGAGATCGATCTGGTTGTCCACCGTTTTCAAGGTGCCGCTCGCGAGCATCTTTTCCTCGCTCCGGTCCCAGGCCTCGACTTCGAGTTTTTCCCCGGCGCGCATCGGCTCGAGCACCTTCTGAAGATCGATTTCCGGCACGGTGAACATCACCGCGATGGGCCGCGTCTGCGTGAGCACCACGAGGCCGGTCTGATCGTTGGGCCGGAGCACGTTTCCGATATCGACCAAGCGGAGGCCGAGGCGGCCCGCCATCGGCGCCTCGATCTTCGTGTAATCGAGCTGCCGGCGAGCATCATCCACCTGCGCCTGATCCGCGGCCAGCATGGCGGTGCGCTCGGCCACGAGCGCCTGCTGGGCTTCGAGCTGCTGCTGCGTCACGAGCGCCTGGCCGTTCAACTGCTTGAAGCGCTCGAGATCGCTCTTCGCCGTTCGCACCTGCGACTCGTTCTGGCGCAGTTGCGCCTCGGTCTGGGCCAGCCTGATCCGATAAGGCAGCGGATCGACCTCCGCGAGCAGCTGCCCTTTCTCCACTTGCTGACCTTCCTGAAAAGCGATGCTCAGCAACTGCCCCTCGACGCGCGAGCGGACCGTGACGGTGTTGAGCGGGATCACGGTGCCGATCGCCCGCAGGCGCACCTCGAGATTTTTCACCTGCGCGGGCACCGCGCGCACGGGGACCGCCGTCGTGCTATTGCGCATCCGGAAACCCATGCTGCCGCTCCGCCCCGCCGCCACCGGCGCCGTGCGGAATCCAAAATACCACACGCCCACGCCAAAAACGAGGGCAACACTACCGTAAAGGAACCAGCGACGAGGAGGTAAGGACATGGGTGAGCTGCGGCAAGGTATGCCGACTGGCCAGACGAACATGCCCGGCACGCCGTTGCTAGGAATTATTCACCGAAGAGTGAGTAAACCGCAGGACAGTCCGGCCTGCATTTTTAATCGCATACGTCGACCGGCGCCCATGCAGGAGCTATACCGCAGCCCGCTCTCGACCCCTGCCACGCCCTGCTCCTCCCCGGCATGGCCATCTGGTTCTGCCGCCCGTCGCTGTGCGCCTCCTCCATGCCGACAAGGTGCGGCGGTAGCTGCCGCTGGGAATGCCCGGTTGGGAGTTTCGCGAAAATGCTTCCCCGCTCTTCGCAAACTTCCATGCTCGACCTTCTGTGGATCAACACTCTCCCCGCGACTACTCCGAGCTGCAAAAGCCGCTTGAGAATTTCCGCACCAAGGCCAAACGCCTCAAAGTTCACCCGATGGAACTCGCGGTCCTGTGGGTGGTAAGCATCCATTTCATCTTTTTGCCGTGGGCGATTGGGACCATGCGCCCCTGGGGTCAGGCGATCAGCCTCGGCCTCGCGGTGATCGGCTTTCTGCTGGCGCTGATGCCGCGCAACTACACCACCGAGCACACGGGCGCAGCCGAATTCCGGCTGCTCACGTGGCCAAAGCTGGTGAAGTTTCCGGTCTTCTGGATCGGCCTCGCCCTTCTCGGCTACGTCGTCCTCCAGGCCAACAACCCCGCGTGGACCTACAAGACGGATGGCAAGACATGGTGGATGACCAAGACCGACTTCACGTCGTGGCTCCCCCGTGGCACGTCGTCGTCCTTCACCCTTTGGAATCAGTGGCGGATGCTCCTTATCTACACCTCCGCGTGGCTCACGGTCTGCACGATCTGGATCGCCTTCACCCGCCGCCGCACGGTGCAGTTCTTCCTTCTCGCCCTCGGCATCAACGGCCTGCTGCTCGCCATCTTCGGCGTCGCCCAGCGCTTCAGCGGCACCGAAAAGATCTACGGCTTCTACGTTTCGCAGAACCCCCAGTTCTTCGCCAGTTTCGTCTATAAGAACCACGGCGCCGCCTACCTGTTTCTCGCGCTGGTGGTGACCTGCGGCCTCGCGGGCTGGTATTATTTGCGCGGCCTGCGCCGCATGGAGAAATCGAATCCCAGCGGCGTGATCGCTTTCTTCGCCACCTGCATCGCCGTGGCGATCCTCACCAGCTACGCCCGGGGCGTCACGCTCACGATGCTCGCCTTCCTGCTCGCGTGCCTCGTCGCCTTCATCATCCACCAGTGGGTGATCCCGAAGGAGAACCGCAAGCCCCTCATCGCGGTCGTGCTCGTGATCATCTTCGGCTATTTTCTCAAGACCGGCTTCGACACGCTCGCGTCCAAGGAGGCTTGGGACCGCCTCAAGGCCGGCATCGCACGGGAAGATTTTTCGTTGGAGCTGCGCGAACGCGCCACGAAAGCTTCATTGGAAATGCTGAACGATACGTGGACGCACGGCATCGGCGCCGGCTCCTACCGCTTTCTGTTTCCCATCTACCAGCATCGCTATCCCGAGCTCACGACCAACACCGAGGGTCGCAACATGTTCTGGGAGCACGCGCACAACGACATCGTGCAGATCCCGATCGAATTCGGCGCCGTCGGCACGGCCCTGATCCTGCTCATCGTCGGCTACTTTTTAGTGCGCCTGCTGCGCGGCTTCTTCTGGGAAAATCCCCTGAGCAGCTGCCTGATCCTGGGCGCGCTGCTGCTGGTGGGGTATTCCTGGTGGGACTTTCCCTTCCAGAATCCGGCCATCCTGATCACGTGGTGGGCCCTTTGGCCGCTCGCGACCATGTGGGCGCAGTTCGAAGAGTCGGGCGCGCAATCCTAGCCGCTGTTCGGGGAAATCGCCATCGTGGCAGACCAGCTTGCAGGCGCTCGCTCGTCTACCTGC
>JAZKEV010000115.1:6053-9378 GCA_040386765.1 Verrucomicrobiota bacterium
GTAACGCCTTCGTAAGCCATCGGCGGTCATAGACCGCCGCTACAAAAAAACGCATTTCCGCCACAGCGCCGCAAGCGTACGAAAGATTAGCGAGGAGGAGCGTTCCTCCTCCTCTGCATATCCCCGCCTCCGCGTTGCAAGTCCCGTACGTCCCTACGCACCATCCACCCCAAGTAACCATTCGGAGAAATGCTTGCGTCCGATTTTCGCACGCCATCAAAATCACCATGTCAGCCTGCATCCGCCGCCCCCCTTGCGCCGTGTGCCGTTCGAGTTCGCAGCAAACTATCTGACTACCCGCAAAACCGATGAATACTACGTCCGCTCTCCGTTCGCATTCTCCAACCTGGCTTCGGTGGTGCCGTCTCGCCATCGTCGCCACGCTCACCGCCGTTGGCTCCGTCGCCACCGCGCTGGCGCAGGCCACCGGCGGCATCTCCGGCACCGTCACCGATAAAGCCACCGGCACCTACCTTCAGGGCGCCGAGGTCCGCATCGTCGGCACTGGCCAGACGACCTCCGCCGCGCGCGATGGCTCGTTCACCTTCTCCGATGTTCCCGCTGGCGCCCAGACCGTCGAGGTCAGCTATCTCGGCCGCAAGACCAAGACCGCCGCCGTCACTGTCGCCGCCGGCACGGTTGCCAATGTCGCTGTCGATCTCGGCGAGGCCGATGTGATCATGCTCCAGGCTGTCACGGTCGAGTCCGTCCGCGAAGGTCAGTCGCGCGCCATCAATCAGCAGCGCACCGCCAATACGGTCATGAACGTCGTCTCCTCCGACGCCATCGGCAATCTCCCCGACAACACCGTGGGCGATGCCCTCGCCCGCATCGCCGGCGTCAGCGTCGTGCTCGATGGCCGCTCCGCCTACGCCTCCATCCGCGGCGCCGAGGCCAAGTTCAACTCCGTCACGCTCGATGGCTCGCACGTCAGCTTCCCCGCGCCCGACGGCGTGTTCACCACCGCCGGCCAGGAAACCCGTGCGATCGACCTGAGCACCATCCCGTCCGACATGATCGGCAGCATCGAGGTCATCAAGGCCCTCCCGGCCGACCGCGACGCCGATGCCTTCGGCGGCCAGATCAATCTCGTCACCCGCAGCGCCTTCGATCTCCCGGGCCGCAGCATCAACGGTCGCGCCGAGTATCGCTACAACAGCCTCCGCGAGGACGACGGCTGGGCCTTCAACCTCAACTACAGCGACGTCGTCAACGCCGCCCGCACCCTCGGCATCACCGCCACGCTCTCGTATTCAAAGGAAAAATACGGCCAGAACGACTACGAGATCGCCTACTTCGATAAATCCATCGCCCCCGTCGACACCATCCCCGGCATCACCAACCAGGCGATTTCCGAGTGGGACAACCGCTACCGCGAGAGCGAAAAGGAAAGCCTCGGCGGCAGCATTAATTTCGATTTCCGCCCCACCGGCAGCCCCTCGCAGTTTTACCTGAAGCTCTTCCACAACGGCTCCGAAACCGACTCGCTGCGCTACCGCCTTCGCGAGCGCGGCTTCGCGGCCTTCGCCGCCACCTCCACCGACCTCCGCGCCACCGGCGCCGAGGCCCGCATCACCCGCCGCCTCGACGATACCAGCACCGATCGCGACAACGACCGCATCGCAGCCGGCGGCAAGACCAAGCTCGGCGACGGCAATCTCGCCTACGAGGTCAACTACGGCGAAGCCACCATGGACGCCAAGTCCCGCCGCTATCAGTTCGAGACCGGCTCCTCCGCCCTGCGTCGCACGCTCGACTTCGTGGTCGATCGCGCCGACCCGCAGTACCCTGTCATCACGCTCACGCAGCGCGCCACCGGCGAAAACGCCCTCTTCCGCACGCAGGACATGTTCCTCAATCAGCTGCGCTACCAAAACGTGAAGGGCGAGGACAAGGATCTCGTCGGCAAGCTCGACTACGATTTCAACCAGAAGATCGCCGAGACGCCCGTCACCTGGAAGATCGGCGCCAAGTACCGCGGCAAGGATCGCAAGCTCGACGGCTCGCTCGATGACTACGCCGCCACCGGCACCGCTCCGCTCCAGAGCGCGTTTCCCACCGTCTTCGAGCCGCGTGGTCTCTACGAGGGCCGCAAGGCCACGCTCGGGCCGTTCCCGAGTGTCGACTCCGTCTTCGCGCCGATCACGGCCAATCCCGGAGCCTACGCCCTCGTCCCCAACGACGAGTCCACCATCGTCGCCATCTCACGTTACACCGCCTCCGAGGACATCTCCTCCGCCTACGGCATGGGCACCGCGCAGCTCGGCAAGCTCCAGCTCATCGGCGGTCTCCGCTTCGAGAAGACCGAGGTCGATTACACCTACCGCCCTACCGCCGCCACCCGCGCCAACGGCAGCTCGTCGTACGACAACTTCTTCCCGTCGATCCTCCTCAACTACCGCTTCAACCGCGACCTCGTCCTCCGCGGCGCATGGACCAATACCCTCACGCGCCCCGACTACGGCGACCTCATCCCCTACGAGTCGTCGCTTGACCCCGAGGGCATCCTGAATCTCGACAGCGGCGCGCTCGCCCGCGTCTACCGGGGCAACCCGAACCTCAAGGCCCAGAAATCGTCCAACTTCGACGTCTCGCTGGAGTGGTACTTCCAGCCCACGGGCATGCTCTCCGTCGCCGTCTTCAAGAAGGATATCAAGGATTTCATCTACAAAAGCGTCGTCACCGAGTCCCGCCCGCCGATCATCGTCGCGCTCTATCAGAACAAGAACGGCGGCAAGCAGGACGTCACCGGCACCGAGCTCACCTGGGCCCAGTCGCTCTCGATGCTGCCCGCGCCCTTCGATGGCTTCGGCTTCAGCGTGAACGCGACCTTCATCGACGGCGAGTCGACCTTCCCCACGCTCAACGTCACCACCGGCGCCACCGGCACGCGCAAGGAAGACTTCATCCCGCTCCAGCCCAAGCGCGTCTATAACGCCCAGGTTTATTGGGAGAAGTACGGCTTCACCGCCCGCGTCGCCGTCAACTACATCGACGAGTACGTGCGCGAAGTCGGCGGCCTCGCCGGCGGCGTCACCAACAACGACGCCACCCGTTGGGACGCCCAAGTCTCCTATCGCATCAACAAGAACTTCACCGTCTTCGCCGAAGGCAAGAACCTCGGCGAGGAGCTGAAGCGCTGGTACAACGTCACGCCCAACCGCCCCGAAGAGCTCGAGTACAGCGGCTGGAACGGCGCCGCCGGCGTCCGCTTCCGCTTCTGATAAAGTAGGGCGGGTTTTAACCCGCCCTTCCGACACGTTCAACGTTTCGCACGATCAAGAACGTCTAGCCTCAATTAGTGTTTAAGCAGGGACGGGCCACC
>JAZKEV010000116.1:0-3041 GCA_040386765.1 Verrucomicrobiota bacterium
CAGATAATCATTATGCGCCCACTGCGGCTGGTCGATGAATCCAGCGGGTCGCGCGCGTTCGAACCGCACGGCATAGCTTCCCGCCCCCGAGCCCACGATCGGATGTTCTTGAAAGATTTGCCACGCCGCCCGCCACAAAATCGGCCGGCTCCGCTCGCCGGAGTCGTCCACCAGCCGGTCCAGTCGCAGCCTTGCTTGCGGCACGGTTTGGTAAAGTACGACGGCAACCAGCGCGATCGCCGCGACCACGAGGCCCGCCCTGCGCAAGCGTCGCTTCCAGGTCAACTCCCCGAATCCAAGCGCCCCACCCAACAGTGCCAGCGCGAGGCCGATCCACGCCCCTCGGCTGAGCGTGAGCACGAGACCCAGCGCAAAGACGAGAGTGACCCAAGCCCACCAGACGCGGCCAACCGCCGTCGGCTGCACTCGGAATGCCATCACGCCCGCCGCCGGCGTCGCCAACAGAAGAAATCCCGCAAAGCTGTTCGGAATTCCAAACGGACCTCCCGCGCGCCCGACAAACTGGGCCGCCTGTTGTCGTCCGAGCATCAGCCACTCCGGCTGCAAGAACCGCTGGTAACACGCCATGGCCACGCCGACGAGGCCGAGCCCAACCAGCACGGACCAGAGCAACGTTCGGGTCAGCGCTGACCGGATGCCATGCAGGACCACCCAGAATGTCGCGATGAGGTTGGCCCAGCCGAGCCAGTCAGCCCAGCCGAGCCATTTCACGGGCGAGACGAACGCGACGTTCACCGCCGCATAGAACAGGAATGCCAGCAGCCACCACGCCGCCGGGTCCATCCGGCGCCAAGACCATCCCTGCCGGCCGCACGTGACGAAAAAGACGGCCAGCGTCGCGCACGTCAGTCCTGCCGTCACCATCATCGTCTCCGGCCGGTAGCCTCCCAGGCACAGTGTCGTCCAAGCGAGATTGCCGCCGAGCAGGATCGTCTGGATCCATTCACCCGGGGCGGGACGGGACGAGGTGGGGGCGTTTACAATCAAGCGGCGGAGTCACGTTGCGCCCAGCTGGACTTCGCTCCCAGAAAAAAAACGGCGCCACCTTTCGGTGACGCCGTTGCAGAAGGATGGATTAGGCCGCGCCTCAGCTCGTGGGCACCGTTTGGATCGTCTTGATGATCCGGCCGGCGACGAGATACGGGTCCGCCGCGGAATTCGGACGACGGTCTTCGAGGTAGCCCTTGTAGCTGCTGTTGACGAAGCTGTGCGGGACGCGGATCGACGCGCCACGATCGGCGACGCCGTACGTGAACTTGTCGATCGACTGCGTCTCGTGGAGGCCGGTGAGGCGGAGGTGATTCTCGGGGCCGTACACCGCGATATGCTCGTCGAGGTGCTTGTTGAAGGCCGCCATGAGCTTCTCGAAGTACTCCTTGCCACCCTTCTCGCGCATGAAGGTGGTCGAGAAGTTCGAGTGCATGCCGGAGCCGTTCCAGTCGAGGGGCTGGTCGAAGGGCCCGCGGATGGGCTTGCAGCGCCATTCGACATCGAGGCAGTACTTCTCGCAGAGGCGGGCCATGATGTAGCGCGCGACCCACATCTGGTCGGCGGCGCTCTTCGAGCCCTTGCCGAAGATCTGGAATTCCCACTGGCCCTTCGCCACTTCGGCGTTGATGCCCTCGATGTTGATGCCGGCGTCGAGGCAGATGTCGATGTGTGCTTCGACGATCTCACGCGCGACATCGCCGACGTTCTTGTAGCCGACGCCCGTGTAGTACGGACCCTGCGGCGCAGGGAAGCCGCCCGGGGGGAACCCGAGAGGAGCGCCGTCCTCCATGAAGAAGTATTCCTGCTCGAAGCCGAACCAGGTGCCCTCGTCGTCCGGGATCGTGGCGCGGGAGTTCGACGGGTGCGGCGTCTTGCCGTCCGGCATCATGACTTCGCACATGACGAGCGCGCCGTCCTTGCGGGTGCTGTCCGGGTAAACGGCTACGGGCTTCAGCACGCAGTCCGAGCTCCGGCCCTCAGCCTGCTGCGTCGAGCTGCCGTCAAAGCCCCAATTGGGCAGTTCGGACAGCTTCGGGAAGCTGGCAAATTCCTTGATCTGGGTCTTGCTGCGGAGGCTAGCCACGGGGGTGTAGCCATCGAGCCAGATGTATTCGAGTTTGTATTTAGCCATGATGTGATGCGGCAGGGTTTAAGAGGATTTCCGGTGTCAGCGTGAGAGCATTTTCCACCAATTTGTAAGAGGAAAATACGAGGCGAGAAATCAGCAGCTCATGTGCCAGTGGCAACCAGAAGTTTGGTTCATGACACGTTTCTGACACAGAAATCGTGTTTCCGCCATCGATTGCCATCTATCGCACGTGGCGCTTGCCCTCCGCTAAACCCCGGTGACTGTTCGCGTTTCGCATGCACGACATCAAAGATACCGCGCGGGCCACCGTGCGCATCGGTTTCGATGGGAAGGTCCACAAAACCTTCCGCGGCCACTTTGCGCGCGAACGCTTCGAACACGAGGTGAAGGTTTTACGTTATTTGGAGGAGCGGAAATGCGATTTCGTTCCCAAGCTGATCTCAAGCGAGCCTGAGAACCTCAAGATGGTCACTACCAACTGCGGCCGCCGCGTCGATCAGCTCGACCCAGAGCGGATGCGGGAGCTATTCGCGGAGCTGGAGACCTATGGCGTCCGTCACGAGGACCGTGAGCTGCGAAATGTGACCTACCGGGTGTCGGACGGCCGGTTCTGCCTCATCGATTTCGAGTTCGCCACGATTCTGGATGATGGCACCGGTAAACCCCTCTCCTTGAAACCGATCTTGAATCTATGAGTGCGGAAGCCCCTTCCTCCCCGCCCTCTCCTCAACCTCCCGCTCCCGATGTCTCCTGGTCCGGCCTCACGCACATCGGCCGGGTCCGCAAAAACAACGAGGACGTCTTCCTGGCCCTCGCAGTTGATGGGCGTGAGGTGCGCTACCTCGGCAAGACCGGGCGGGCCTCGTTGAGTGAGACGGATTTTGTCTTTGCCGTAAGCGATGGCATGGGCGGGGCAATGGCGGGAGAGTTCGCCAGCCGA
>JAZKEV010000116.1:3051-4798 GCA_040386765.1 Verrucomicrobiota bacterium
CAGCAGATATAGGCCCTTGCTGTCGGAGAGTTTTCGATCGCTTGCTTCCGCCTTTGCGAGCCGGATCGCCGTGGACCGCATCACGCGGCTTTTTCCGAGGGCTTTCAAGCTGGCAGCGGCGGGGCTCGGCGCGGGCTTCAACGACCTGCTCACGGAGCTCGTCTCGGCCATCCACACCGACCTCCTGAAACTCGGCCAGTCCTACGAGGAGTGCCACGGCATGGGCGCCACGTTGAGCCTCTGCTGGCTGCGGCCGGAGTGGCTCTACTTCGCGCATCTCGGCGACAGCCGCATCTATTATTTACCGTTCGATGGCCCGCTCACGCAGGTCACGCACGATCACAGCCACGTGGGCTGGCTGCGCCGCACCGGCAAGCTCAACGAGCGCGAAGCCCGCACGCACCCGCGCAAGAATTCGCTGCAGCAAGCACTCGGCGCCGGGCACCAGTTTATCGAGCCGCACATCGGCGCCATCGGCCACCGGCCCGGCGACCGCTTCCTCATCTGCTCCGACGGCCTCGTCGACGGCCTGTGGGATCGGCAGCTCGAGGAAATGCTGCGCGAAGCGCCTCCCCTCGTCGCGCAGGAGAATCTCGCGCAGCGCATCGTGGAGACCTCGGTGCAGGCCTCGGGGCGCGACAATACGACCGCGGTGGTCTTCGAGATCGCCAACGCCGCGAAATAGGCAGGACACACGCCGGGGGCGCGGCGGTTTAAGGAAAGCCATCCTACCCTCTCTCCGAGAGAACAACCCCATTTGAAAGATCGGCCGGAGTGGTTTATAAAATAGCAAGACTCGCCGATCAACCGCCCGCCCCTTCACCCGACTTCCGCATGAATACCCTGCTTTTCATCTACGGCACGCTGAAGCGCGGGTGCAGCAATCACCACCACATGGCCGGCCAGAAGTTCGTCGGCCCGGCGCGCACGGTACCCGGTTATCACCTGTGCGATCTCGGCGGTTATCCCGCGATCGTGGAGAAAGCGGGCCATCCCGACGGCATCGTCGGCGAGGTCTGGTCAATCGACGCCGAAGGACTAGAGCGGCTCGACCAATTTGAAGGCGTCCACGAAGGACTCTACCGCCGCGCGCCGCTGGCGCTGCAGGCACCGTTCGCGGGACAGACGATCGACGCTTACCTCTCGGTACTGCCAACGACCGGTCGCCCGGACATCGGCTCGGAGTGGATTGAGTGATTCGTTTTTTCGACACAGAGGCCACGGAGGAGGCACAGAGGTCACAGAGAAAAAGCCAAGGCGAGTCATCACCGGACCGACGCGATTCAAAAACCAATTTGAACAGGAAGATCGGGAAGGACGGGAAGAAGAGGCTCTGACCTTCCCGCTCTTCCCGATCTTCCTGTTCAATCGTTTTTCCGTGGCCCCTGTGTCCCAACCTCCGACTTATCCCACCTTGCCCGGTGCGATTGCCTCCGGCTTCAGCAGCCGCTTTGGCACCTTCTGCACGCGGACGAATTTCGCTCTGAAGAGATCCTCGAGCACACCGCGCACTTCCGCCGGGATTTTTTCCACGAGATCTTCCAGCCTCGGCAGCGCCTTCGCATCGGCGGCCTCCTCGGCCTGCTCCACGGCGGCGGGCGTCGCCTTCACGGTCTCGCCGCGATCCTTCGCTTCGGCGCGAAAGGAAGATTCCGCGGCATCGTCCGGCCACGACGCCGGCTCGCCGCCGATCATTTCGCCCGCGCCTTCCGGGAAAGCTGACGCAAGGGCGATTGTGCGGAAAATC
>JAZKEV010000117.1:0-5851 GCA_040386765.1 Verrucomicrobiota bacterium
CTCCATCCCCGCACTGCAGGGCAAGGGCGCCGAGCTCTACACCATCCGCGGCCTCCCGCCCGATCTCTCGAAGCCGCTTCCCGGTTGCCCCTTCGCCCCCCGTTGCGAATACGCCGTGGAGAAGTGCGTGACCACGCCCGTCCAACTCCTCGAAGTCGCCCCCGGCCACGCCCACGCCTGCCTCAGGGCCCAGCAGGGAGAAATCTAAGCCAAGGGAGGGACTGAGGGAGTAAGGGAATAAGTGAAACTGCCTCCGCCCCCCTTACTCCCTCAGTCCCTTACTCCCTCATTCCCTCACTCCCTTTCCGCCCATGCCCGAGCCCCTCCTCCAACTCACCGACGTCAAAACCCACTTCCCGATCAGCCAGGGGTTTCTCTTCAAGCGCCATGTCGGCACGGTGCGCGCCGTCGATGGCGTGACGCTCTCCGTCGGCCGCGGCGAGGTCCTCGGGCTCGTCGGCGAATCCGGCTGCGGCAAGTCCACGCTCGCCCGCGCCATCATGCAGCTCGTGCCCGTGACCGCCGGCACCGTCGTCCTCGAGGGCAAAAATCTCACCACCGGCTCCCTCGAGGAAGTCCGCGAAGTGCGGCGCGACATGCAGATGGTGTTTCAAGACCCCTACGCATCGCTCAACCCGCGTATGACCGTTTTCGATACGCTCGCCGAGCCGCTGCGTGTGCACGGCGTCTGCAAGCCCGACGAGATCCCCGCCAAGGTCGCCCAGCTCATGGAACACGTCGGCCTCGCGTCGCGGTTCATGCAGAAGTACCCGCACGAGTTCTCCGGCGGCCAGCGCCAGCGCATCGCCATCGCCCGCGCCCTCGCCCTCGAGCCCAAGGTCGTGATCGCCGACGAACCCGTCTCGGCCCTCGATGTCTCGATCCAGGCGCAGATCCTGAATCTCCTCTCGCAACTCTGCCGGAAGATGAACCTGACGCTCATCTTCATCGCGCACGATCTCTCGGTGGTGAAGCACATCTCCGATCGCATCGCCGTGATGTACCTCGGCAAGATCGTCGAGCTCGGGCCCGCCGTGGAAGTCATCGAGCGCCCGCTCCATCCCTACACGCGCGCCCTCGTCAGCGCGATTCCCACGCCCAATCCCGATGCCGAGCGCACCCGCCAGCGCATCGTGCTCCCCGGCGACCCGCCCTCCCCGATCAATCCCCCGCAGGGCTGCAACTTCCACCCCCGCTGCCCCTATGCGATCGAGAAGTGCAAAGCCGCCGAGCCCCCGCTCATACCCGCCGAAGGGAACCGCACCGTACGCTGCATCCGCCTCGGCGAAATCTGAGCCGCTCGGCTGTCTTGCGCTTGTGTAGCCCGCCGCGTGAGCGGCGGGACGGAAGTCGGACGCGGCTCCAAAGCCATTTCGCTCTAGGTAGTCGGATATAATCCAAATTAGGAATCGAAAGAGACGACAGGCACACCCAGAGGCCACGGAGGGCTGCCACGTGATTGGCTCCGTGGCCTCGCCTCTTTCCTCTGTGCCACTATCCTCAAGAGTGTTGTTTTTCTGCGTGCATTTCTTCCCAACAGTTGGGAATCCATCAATCAGCCCTAGTTTTCGCCTTTCTGATTCACCGGTGTTTAGCGGCTTTTAGCGGTTCAATGTTTTCGTGTATTTCGTGTTTTTCGTGGTCCTTATAAAAGGATCTCTGGCCACGGCTCCGCCGCGCTAGGCTCTGTGTCAAAAGTCTGATTGCGATTGGTAAAGGACGTAACCACGAAGCCACTGCGGGAACCGCCCGCATTTCCCGCGGACGATATTCCCATTCTCTCCTCTGCGTTCCAGCGCGCGGTGTCGTTCAACCCTCGAACTCCTCCGACCATGCCACAAGGAAGCAAGACCGCCTACACCTCGAAACAGAAACGCAAGGCCGCCCACATCGAGCAGGGCTACAAGAAACAAGGCCTCAGCACCAAGACGGCCGAAGCCCGCGCCTGGGCCACGGTCAACAAGCAGGACGGCGGCGGCAAAAAGAAGCGCGCCACCACCCGCACCCGCAAAGCCACCGGCTCCCGCAAACGCCCCGCCGCCCGCAAGCGGAGTCCACGTGCCCGCACGACCTCGCGCTCCCGCTCCCACCGATGAGCGCGCGGCGCGACGCGGAGCCCAAGTCGCTCAGGGCACCCGCTCAGGGCACGTGATTCCTCACGCGGCGCTCTTCCCCGCCGCCGCCACAACCCACCCCCAAGTGCGATCGCCCCAAAAATCGCCGTCGTCGTACCTGGCTCGGGAATCGGGCTCACATTCCGGATGACCGTATACGTCGCGAGCCCGTCATAAAGCCCGCCGGTGAAGGCCAGCGCCGAAGCGCTATCCGTAAAATACGCGAACTCGAAAGCCGACGCGCTGGCTGTCGTCCATGTGCCATCGACAAAGTTCTGTATCCGGCCATTCGCGATGAACGTTTGCAGGTCCGAAACATGATTGCCCTTCCACGCCAGAAACCCGCCGTCCAGCCGGATAACATTGCTGGTGCTCAGCCCAAAGGAGAGCGTGCTGTCGACGCTGACGAGGCCTTGGCTGGAAATCTCCAGGATATTATTCGTCGCCGTGTTCAACTGGCCGATCCTAAGCGTGCCGGTGCTCTTCCACGTGGAGCCTGCGCCGGAAACCTGCACGAGATTGTTGGCGGCTTCAAACGCATTGCCGATGATCCCGTTGACGTTGGAAACCCGCCCGCCCGAGGCGATGCTCAACGTACTGGAGCCGCCGCCGTCGCCCACCTTAAGATCGCCCGTCATGGTCCAGGCTGATCCGCTGCCCGAGACGGTGGCGGTATTGCCGGTGCCTTCGGACCATCTGCCAATCGTGCCCGCGGTGCTGGAGACGGCGCCGCCGCTGCTGATCATCAGCCCATTGTTGATGCCGCGGGAGCCCACGATGAGCCCAGTGGAACTGGCCCACGTGGAGCCCGCGCCGGAGACCGTCACCGTGTTGCCATCGGCGCCGACGGCATTTCCAATCGTGCCGCTGGTATTCGTGACGCGCCCTCCTTGATTGATCGTCAGCGAATTATTCGCGCCAGAGCTCCCCACGATGAAGCCATTGGTATTCGTCCATTTGGAGCCGCTGCCGGAGATGGTCACACTGTTATTGTCCGCGTCATCGTTGGAGCCGATATGGCCGAGCTTTGCCGAAACCTGGCCGCCGTCCGTGACGAGCAGCATGTTATATGAACTGCCGTAGCCGACTGCCAGGGTTTCAATGGTCTGCCAGAGCGAACCCGCTCCCGTAACCGTGGCCGAGTTATAATTGCTACTGCCGCCGATGCTGCCGTAGAGGTTATTGACCGTCGAACCCGATTGGATGATCAGCGAGTTGTACGGGTTGTTATTGCCGACGTAGAGTTCGCTCGAACTCCCGAAATCCAGCGTATAAGCGCCGGCATTGCCCACGATATACTGGGCCGCATTGCCGGAAGTCCCGCCCGCGTTCATGATGACAGGCACCGCGCCGTCGGTAGCGACGACCGCGGCGCGCAGCGCCCCCGCCGACAAACTCAGGGCAAGGGCAAGGCGGAGGGACGTGAGGCCTAGGCGGCGAAAGCCGCCGGACGAGATGCAAGGGAAAGCACGCGGGATAGTCACGGTGATACCAGGTTCGCCCAAAGCGCATAAGCCGGCCTCGCCACTCACAAACCAAGCAACTACCTAAAGCATAGAGTAGGTTTACTCGGTCGGCCTGTTCCGCTATATTCAAAGGTCATCCACCTAACGCCCCCGTGAGGTCGCGATGAACTCGTGGCGTGGAACAGCAGCCTCACTTGCCCGCGCCGCCGCTGCACCCGCTTCGCGCCGGCCCGCCCATTCCGTTCGCCCTTGTGCCTAGCACTTTTTCCCGCTGGCATCGGGCCGCAGCCGACCACCTCACCCCGCCCGCAACGATGCTCACGTGGAAAACAAGATGGCCCGAAAAACGGCGCTACGACCTGCTCTGCTGGGCCGCGGATTCGAAAGTCGGCGCGATCAGCCTGATCGCCTATTGGATTGCGATGCACCTGGTGCCCGTATTCGTCGCGCTCGAAATAGTCTCTCTGCGGTGGGCGTTCTTCGACACCCGCAACGCCCTTGAAGGCTGCGCTGCGGCACTGACGGTCGTCTTCCTTGATGCGATCATCATCGCCTCCCTCCTGCACGATCGGAAGCGAGATAAAGGCCTCCGACTCCGACGCACCAAAGCCAACGCGGACGGGGCTCACCTCTGCCGGTAACCAAAACTACCATGATAACATTTTTGCGCGGTCTCCTGGCTATCGTCCTCGGTCTCGTCGTGGGCAGCGCCGTGAACATGGGGCTCATCCTCCTCAGCCCGCACGTGATTCCGCCCCCGCCCGGCGTGGACGTCAACGATGCGAAGAGCATCAGCGCCTCCATGCATTTGTTCGAGCCGAAGCACTTCCTTTTCCCCTTCCTAGCTCACGCGCTCGGCACGCTGTGCGGCGCCGCGATCGCCTATCTGGTAGCGGCCCGCTACCGCCTGGGAATGTCCCTCGTGATCGGCGTCCTCTTCCTGGCCGGCGGCATCGCCGCCTCCTTCATGATTCCCGCCCCCGCCTGGTTCATCGCCACCGACCTCGTGCTGGCCTATCTCCCGATGGCCTGGCTAGGCGCACGCCTCGGCCGCGCGTTCAGCAAGGAAGCCACCCCGGCATGAATTAACCGGGGCTCGATTACGTTTATATGGGCTTGTGGCTCTACCCAGCAATGCAAGTCGCCGCCCCCACTCCCATGCGTGAGTATTCCAAAATGATGCGAGTTTCGGATGAACTCCGTGGACCAGCCTAGCGCTCGTCGTCGCCCCTGATATGCTCTTCTCACGAGATCCCGAGTTGAAGCGGCGAATGGCAGTCGCGGCCGAGACTCAGCGCCGACCCGGCGCAGCGTTCCCGCTGCTGCACGATCCGATCGAAGACGACGCCCCCACCGCTGTGCTCATCCAAGCGGCGAGCGCCAAGGCCGATGCGGAGATCGATCCGAAGGTGCGGATGGGCCGTTGTCACGGCGTCTGGACGCGCACAAAGACCATTCTGAAAGACGAACACGGAGTGGTGTGGTATTCTCTCCGCGAGATGAATCCCGGCGTGCGCTTCGACTGACATGCACGCCTGCATGTTAATTATGAAAAATCGACGGCTAACAATCTCTATCAGAATTTACTCCGCCAAGTTATCCGTAGAGAACATATCTACAATTCTTGGGATTGAACCTACAGATTCTCAACATCGCGGAGAGTCGAGCACACCTAATCGACCTCCATTTAGTAAAAATATGTGGGAATACGAAAAGGAGCAACAAGCTGGAGAATTCGAGGCCGCATGTGAGCCACTGATTCGTTTTCTTGAGGATAGACAAGATCGGGTTCATCAACTTGCAGGCGAGGCAAAGGTAGTGTTTTGGGTGGGTCTCTTCTCGACCGGACCAGAAGCCTCATTAACGATCCCGCCCAACCTGATGAAGCGTATGGCGCCTCTTGGAGTGCATATATACGCCAGCACGTACTTCGTAAGCGACATTAAGCCATAACGATTGAGAGGTCCCAAAGAGGCTCAACACGAGCCCATCCATCACCTCCAATTGAACCAGCGAATAATCTATCAATCCGGATGACCCATTCAGAATTCGCTATGGAAAAAATGACCTCCGATCAAAAAGAAGCGTACCGCCATCTGCTCTACTGCGCATTTCTCGAAATAAGAAGCGGTCATCGCGATCTCGCTTGGTGGAATCCGCGCGATTGGGCGTTCGCAGTTTCGGCACTCCCGAGGCGAACAAGGCTAGCCGACGATTTCCATAATCTGGCATTCTTCAGCCGCGAAGATTTCGAGGGTTTCGAAGAAGAGA
>JAZKEV010000117.1:5861-10892 GCA_040386765.1 Verrucomicrobiota bacterium
AGAGATTCTGGTCAGACTTGAATCGCTATTCCGAGAAGTCCCACTGCAAATACAGGCGCATTTATGAGCAGTATTTCCTAGGACAGTGCCTCACCTCCTAAGATGGGGAAAATGAGCCGGACCAGTCGCCAGAGCCAGCCCCTATTTGCGATGCCTCATGCAGAGCCATGAGTCACACGAAACACGGCAGTGGCTCATCTTTCACGTTCGGCAAAATATGAATCCTTCCATCGTAGTTCTTGCACTGCTTCTCCTTCTCACCGGATGCGCCACCGCTCCTAACGAACCCAGTGCAATCACGATAGTCGGCGCTCATTGGGAGCGAGTCGGTGGAGTGGCTGGCGAAGGTTTGGTGCCTCGCGAGTTGATCATTCGCGCCGTTGATGATCGCGCGGTGAAGAGTCCTGCGAAGCAGGCTCTGCGTATCTCGCCCGGAGATCGAACGGTGGATTTTGTCTACACGCGCAACGCTCGGTTTACGGACAAACTGAACCGTAAAGAATTTGCCTTCGGCCGCGTCACGTTCAAGGCCGAAGCCAAGGAGGCTTACGCCCTTAAAGGCGACGACTATACCTCGGGTTCGGTCGTTAAGGTTTGGGTCGAACGTTTATCCGATGGGCTGCGGGTGTCCGCAGAAATTGAGGCGCCGAGATCCACGGAAAACATCTATTGGCGATGAGAGGAGCAAAAAGGGGTCATGGCCGAATGAGTGTGGTGCAGACGAGAAGGCGCAGCGTCATCGCGCAGGCTCCGATGCCATGCTAGCCATGTGTGCCACGTGGAGGGGGAGGATCGAAACCCGCCTCGCGTAAAATCGCCTCGATATTCACAAACGATTCCTCCGCGAAAACCTTCTCCCATTCCAAAGGCTCGTCCCAACTCTCGAAGACACCCACGTAGATACGGCACTTTTTTAGCGACCACTCTACTCGAAACCCCTCTCTCACCCAGTCTCGGATTTGTGCCCCGATTTCTCCCGGTGCCACGTCGAAGCCGCCGATACATTCCGGTCCTGCATACCGAACAACCCGCGCCGAACGTGTAATATCCGCGTCGGGTGCCACGCACGGAATGCCTCCACTTCCGCCTCGGGGTTGGGTCGCTGCGGCTTCATAGAGGCAGGAGAGAAGGGTCGGGTGCAAGGCCTCTGACTGACGCAACCGTGCGGAGCCGACTCTCCGTCACAGGTCATGCACGACGACCGAGCCGCTCGCATCGGAGTGAGTAAGCGCTTCGTCGATGAGATCTCGGAATATCACCGCCGACTTATCGTTTCGCGCATAGTCGCAAAAATAAACGCCCTCTTCTTCCAGCAAGACAAACGCATCGGGCATCGCCGACGGGTCTTGCGAACTGCCAAAACGAAACTCGAAAAGTTCTCGCCCATCGACAACAACCGGTTTCCCACCGCGACGCACCAGCCACGCTTTCGCACTCGCTGCGTCTACCGGCTTCCAAGCGATGCGATATTCTTGTCCCACAGGATTCGTTTTATCAGCCGTAAGGCGGCTTTTGCAGTCCACCTCTAAACCTTGGTGCGAGCGCCGGGAGTCGAACCCGGATCGATGGCTTCGGAGGCCACAACACTATCCATTGTGCTACGCTCGCTAAAAGGTACCGGCGTCGAGTAGAGCGCCGCCGGGGCGTCACCGTCAAGCTTGCGGGCGACCTTCGGCTTTGGCTTTGCGGTTTTCCTGCCAGCCGCGCCAGAACTCCCACACGATCGGGAGCACCGAGAGGACGATGATCGCGAGGATCACCAGCTTGAAATTCTTCTGCACGAAGGGCTGGTTGCCGAAGGCGAAGCCCGCGTAGGTGAAAAAGTAGATCCAGATGAAGCCACCGATGATGTTGTACGCGATGAACCGCGAGTACGTCATGTGGCCCACACCGGCCACGAAGGGCACGAAGGTGCGGACGATCGGCACGAAGCGCGCGAGGATGATCGCGCGGCCGCCGTACTTCTCGAAGAAGGCGTGGGCGCGCTCGAGGTGCTTCTTGCGGAGAAACATCGAGTCCTCGCGCTTGAAGACCGCCGGCCCGATCTTGGAGCCGATCCAGTAGTTGAGCGTATCGCCGATCACCGCGGCCACGAAGAGCAGCACCGCCATCAGGTGGACGTTGAGCCCGGTTTCCGGCTTGGCGCAGAAGGCGCCGGCAGCGAAGAGGAGCGAATCGCCAGGGAGGAAGGGCGTCACCACGAGGCCCGTCTCGGCGAAGATGATCAGGAAGAGGACGGCGTAGGTCCACGTGCCGTAGTCGCGGATAATCTCCCCGAGGTGGACATCGATGTGGAGGATGAAATCGACGAGCTTCTTAACCAGATCGATCATGATGCAGACAGGCCGGAGGGTTGCGCGGAGCGGGCAAAAAAAAGGCAGGCAGTGAACTGCCTGCCAGGAAAGGGAGAGCGACGGCTCAGACGTCGGGCTTGGTCTTGCGGAGACCTTGCACGCGATCGCCGGCCTTCCACTGGCCACGCTTGCGGAGGATATCAATGCGCTCAAAGCGCTTCAGGACGTTACGTTTGACGACGAGGCCGGAGGCGCCTTGGAGACTTTTGTGCTGCGACATGGTAGTTAAAAGGGATGGGTGCGACGTGTTAAAGGGGCGCAGAAGTAGAGTTCGCTTTTGCCCATGACAAGTATTTTTCGCCGACTCGCTGCACCGGAACGAGCAACCACTCGGGCGTATCGTACGGATGATGGGCCAAAACGTACTTCTCCAAGGCCGCCGCTTGCTCCGGCAGGAACTTGAAACAAAGCCTAAGCTCTTCACTGTGCTGCACTTGCCCTTCCCAGCGATAATAGGAGGCGATGGGTCCCTCGATCTGCACGCACGCCGCGAGGTTCTGGGCGATCACCCCGGAAGCCAGCCGGTCGGCGTCGGCACGGGTGGCGACGGTGGTCCAGGCGAGCAGCATGCGAAACACGTTTGGCGGGAAGGCCAGCGCCGCAAGCCGGGAATTCACCCTTGACGAGGCCGGAGGGGGTCATTGCTGTTAACGGTTTTTATCACGCCATCTGCCTGCCCATGAGAGACGATTATATCAAAGACGCCCTCAAGTCGATTTCCGACCCGAACATCCTGATCAACGTGGTCTCCCGCCGCGTGAAGCAGCTGAAGCGCGGCAACCGCCCGCTCGTCGAGTCGCTCGAGAAGCTCTCGCCGGAAGACACCGCGCTGCGCGAGGTGATCGAGGGCAAGATCAGCCACGAGCTCGCCTAAGCCGAGTCGCGTTTACACTTTAGGGCGGCCCCGTTCTGCGAAAAAGCGGAATCGGTGCCGCCTTTTTTGCGGAAACGCTGTACGTTGTTCTCCTAAGCACCCATGTCCGCGCAAAAGAAAGACTCCACCCGCTACACCGAGATCCGCAACTCCAAGGCGTTGCGCGACTACTTCGTGGACGAGCGCTTCGAGGCGGGTATCCAGCTGCGCGGCACCGAGGTGAAGTCGATCCGCGCCGGCAAGGCGCAGATCACCGATGCCTTCGCCCGCGTCGAGAAGGGCGAGATCTGGCTGCACAATGTGCACATCGACCAGTACTCCTTCGGCAGCTTCAATAACCACGACGCGAAGCGCATCCGGAAGCTCCTCCTGCACCGGCGCCACATCCTCAAGATCAAGGTCGCCCTCGAAACCAGCGGCGGCCGCGCCCTCGTGCCGCTGCGGATGTATTTCAAGGAAGCACTCGTGAAGGTCGAGGTCGGCCTCTGCACCGGCAAGAAGCAGCACGACCACCGCGAAGATATGAAGCAACGCGTCGCGGACCGCGAAGTGGATCAGGAGATGAAGGCGCGGCGGCGCTGAGGGGATTGGCGATTTCCGATTTTTTTGAGGGTCAGAAGTGGCGGGTTACCCGCTCCGCTTTCTGAACCATTCACTACCCTGCCCTACTTTATTACAGCGAGGTCGCATCCGCCCGGTGCGTCGGCGCGGCGGCCGCCTCGGGCCAGACGCGGATGATCTCGTCGGCGAGTCTGCGCCAGCCGACAGGTTTCGCGATGAAGCCTTTCAAGAGCGCGAGCCGCGCGAGTTCATCCTCCTTGTCGCCGAGATTATGCCCAGTGATCATCACAAAGGCCCCGCCCGGCACGAGCGGCGTAGCGCGGCGGATGAACTCAATGCCGTCGATCTGCGGCATGAAATAGTCGGTGACGACCACGGCCGGATCGAGCCCCGGCAGTGCCTCCAGGGCCTCAAGCGGGCGGCAAAAAACATGGACCGGGCAATCGAGATTTTCGGCGAGGAGCTGCATCATGAGCTCTCCGTAGGATTTCTCGTCATCGACAAGCACGATCGACTTCGCGGCTGGCTTCACGGTCTGGGGATGGGTAACCGCCTATGAGGCTGGCGGCTACCGGGCGAAACGCAATGCGTGACACTCAACCTTGCCTCGCGGGAATCGCTTAGGAAAATACCCCTAGAATGCTGCACGTGGTTTTATTTCAGCCGGAGATCGCGCCCAACACGGGGAACGTAGGGCGGATGTGCGCGCTCACGAAGTCACGGCTGCACCTGATCCACCCCCTCGGCTTCGTGATCAACGACCGCAACCTCCGCCGCGCGGGCATGGATTACTGGAAATCGCTCGATGTCCACGAGCACGCCGACTGGCCGGCCTTTCGCGCCAGCCTCCACGCTCCAACCGGGCGGCTGTGGCTCTTCACGACCAAGACCGAGACCAGCTTCTGGGATGTACGCTACGCCGCCGGCGACGGCTTGGTCTTCGGCAACGAGGGTTCGGGTGCACCCGACTGGCTGCACGATGAACTGGCCGAGACGCGCGTGATGATCCCGCACGCCAATCCCACCCTGCGCTCCCTGAATCTAAGCACCGCCGCCGGCATCGCCTGCTACGAGGGAGTCCGGCAGCTCACCCACATGGGCGCACGCGGCCCTACTGCTTAAAGGCTCTTCGACCTCCACTCCGGCAGCGGCGTCGGCGTCGGCGCGCGATTGATCTCCGCGGCCCGAATCGTGGTGATCGGCTCCAGCTTCTGATCGAAACGGAGCAACTGGGGGTCCATC
>JAZKEV010000117.1:10902-12737 GCA_040386765.1 Verrucomicrobiota bacterium
ATCACGCCGCAAAGTCGGCAGCGACTGGCGCGCCGCGGGGTCCATCGCCGGCTGGGCAACCGGTGCGTGCGCAAAGCCGTTGTTCGTCTCATGGATCGACCCGAGCGTCAGCGTGCCCTGCACCGATGTCCCCGTGGCGAGTTGCACGCGCATCGTCGACCCCGTCGTGCCAGCCACTTTCGGCGTCGAGGTGATCGTGGGCCCCGTCAGCAGCGTGAGCCGGCCGACATCCTGACGCTGTGCCGACACGGGAGTCGACTCCACCGCGGAGGTCGAAGCGAGGCGGGGCGCCGCGTGAGCCGTAGCCAACACAGCGGAAACGAAAGCGAGCGAAGCGACGTGTTTCATGGGGAGAAACGGGGTTGAGGAGGAACCTATTCACTTTGGGCGATACGGCAAACCGATCTTTGTGCCCTCGATCCTCCCCTTCGCAGGGGGAACGCTCGCGCAGGCATCGGTCTATGGAGGCACTATGCCGGCCCGCGTCCAAAAGCGTTCGACCTCCAGCTCCATCCGCGTGGCGAAGCGAGCCGCCGCCCCGCGCCAGCCCAAAGCCCCCAAGGCCAAAGCACGCGGACGCGGCCCAGCCAAGGCGGCCTTCATCCCCGTGATGAAGGCGCTGAGCGTCGAGACCGTGCCGGCAGGCGATTGGCGGCTGGAGATAAAGCTCGATGGCTACCGCGCGCTCGCCGTCGTGAACGAGGGCAAGGTCGAGCTCTGGTCCCGCAATCGAAAGCCCCTCGGGGAGGATTACCCGGAAGTGGTCGCGGCGCTCGAAAAACTCGCGTGCACCAACGCCGTGCTCGACGGCGAGATCGTCGCGCTCGATGAGGAGGGCCGCTCCCGTTTCCAGATGCTGCAAGGCCGCGGCGCCACCGGCGACCGCCCGCCCATCGTCTACTACGTCTTCGATCTCCTCCACCGCGACGGCATCTCGCTCCTCGACGAGCCGCTGGAGCAGCGCCAGGCCGCGCTCGCGGTGCTCATCGGGAAGAAGCAGGGGAAACACGCCACGCTCCGGCTCTCGCCGGTCTTCGATGTGCCCCCCGGCGACCTGTTGAAAGCGGTGCAGCAGCAGGGCCTCGAAGGCATCATCGCCAAGAAAAAGGGCTCGCTTTACGAGGTCGATCGCCGCTCGGGCGCGTGGCTGAAGTGCAAGATCCACGGCGAACAGGAGATGGTTGTCACTACGGTCAGCGGCATGATTGAGCTGCCCCCCGACGTGGAGCGGATCATCTACGCCGATGTGTGCGGTTTCCCGGTGGAAACGATGGCGCGCTCGTTCAGTTACATCGGAAGACCGGGCGGGAACGGCGTACAGCCCAACTTGCTCACTAATTGGGGCGTCAACTTCGGCTTTGGCTGGTACGGAGCGGCGCAGTTGCAGGACAAGGGGTTATCTCAGAGCGGCAACCGTTTGTACTACTACAACGGCACACCCACGACCTACGGGCAGACGGCGAGTGTTGACAGCGGCTACAAGGCCACTTGCGAGACGACTCTTACGCTTGTGGTAAAGCGCCGGTGGATTGCTCATCGGCAGGATAATGAACTCATGCTGGTTCAAAATGCAAACGCGCTCAAATTTACCGTCGAGAGCGAACTCGCTCGCCTCGGCAAAGACCTCGCTAGCGCGCAAGCTCTGACCTCTGCGGCCGCCGTCGAACTCGACCGAGCCTTGGCTGATTACAATGGCGCGGCGACAATGGTCCCGAAGATCAAGTCGCCAGGGCAACGTTCAGGCGGGCGGATGGGATTGCTTAGAGGGTATTAGCGCAAGTCAAAGATTTGCAACCCCGCTAGCTTTGCCTCTTTCGCCATAGAGGCTGTTCCGC
>JAZKEV010000118.1:0-6344 GCA_040386765.1 Verrucomicrobiota bacterium
AGCCAGCTTGCTGGCGCTGGTCGGTAGTCGGACAAGCGCCTGCAAGCAGGCGGCCTACCTGGCATGCGGCTCATTCCCCAAACAACTCTTCACGGGAGATTCTCCTCGCGCACCATCAACCAGACACCGAGCCCAGCCGTTCACTCGCCTCACACCCCGCGCCCGCCTCACTGCGCCCGTTCAAGAAAGACGCACAGCACGCGCGCTTCCTTGTCGTTCACATTGAACAACCGGTGATCCGTCTCAGCATCGAAATACAAACTATCCCCTTCTTCGAGGCTCTCCACCTTCCCGTCGAATTCGAACTCCACCTTCCCCTTCAACACGATGAGAAACTCCTCCCCTTCGTGCGGCATCGCTTGCAGGCGGCCGCCGTGCGCCGGCACCACCAGCTCAAAAGGATCCATCGTCCGGTTTGCGCGCGCGTGCGCGAGCGAGTGATAGACGATATTGCTCCCGCCGTTGTCGCCGCTGTCGCGCTCGATCGTCTTGCGCTGGTTGCGCCGCACGACGCAGAGCTTCGGCTTCTTGTCGAGACCCTCGACGAGCTCGGAGAGCTTCACCCCGAGCGTCTCGCAGAGCTTCGCGAGCGTCGGCAGCGTCGGCGTCACCCGGAAATTTTCCACTTTCGAGAGCAGCCCCTTGCCCAGACCCGAGGCCGCGGACACCTCATCGAGCGTCATGCCCTTGGCGGCGCGCGCGGCTCGGATGCGTTGGGCAAGTTCGACGAGATTCATGGGAAGGTCTTCGGCGCGACGCTTACTTCGCGATCAGGCTCTCGCCCGTCATTTCCAGCGGTTTCGACAGGCCCATGAGCTCGAGCACGGTCGGCGCGATGTCGCCCAGGCGACCGCCGCTGCGCATCTTCGTTTTGCCGACTGTGTAACCGTCGCCAATCACGAAGGCCTCGACGAGATTCAGCGTATGCGCCGTGTGCGGCTCCTTGAGCACCGGGTCCCACATCTGCTCGGCGTTGCCGTGGTCCGCGCACACCAGCGCGCGACCGCCCACGCTCTCGATCGCCGCGAGCAGCTCGCCCACGCCGCGATCCGTCGCCTCGACCGCCTTCACCGTCGCGGGCAGCGAGCCGGTATGGCCCACCATGTCGGGGTTCGCGTAGTTCACGACCACGAGTCCGTATTTGCCGCTGAGGATCGCGGCCTTCGCCGCCGCGGTCACTTCGCCGGCCGACATCTCGGGCTGCATGTCATAGGTCGGCACCTTGGGGCTCGACGGACACGCGCGGTCTTCGCCGGGAAACGGATCCTTGCGATAATTGTTAAAGAAGAAGGTCACGTGCGGATTCTTCTCCGTTTCGGCGCAGCGGAATTGCCCGATGCCCGCATCGCTTACGACCCGGCCGAGAATGTTCTTGAGCGCCTCGGGCTTCGGCGAAACGACGTTCACCGGCAGGCCGCTCTCGTACTCCGTCATCGTAGCATAATAGAGATCCAGCTTCTGGCCGCGGTCGAATTCCTTGAAACCATCGATGACAAACGCCCTCGTGATCTCGCGCGGGCGGTCGCCGCGGTAGTTGTAGAAGAGCACCGCGTCGCCGTGGCCGATCGTCGCGAGCGGCTTGCCGTCGGCGCCGACGATCCACGTCGCGGGCACAAATTCGTCGCCCTTCTGCGTCTCGCTCAGTGGATGTTCGTAATAGCTCTGCACGGCTGCGGTCGCGCTCAGCGCGGTGGCAGCCGCGCGGCCGGCGAGCATGTCGTAGGCTTTCTTCACGCGCTCCCAGCGGTTGTCGCGATCCATCGCCCAGAAGCGCCCGCACACCGTCGCGATCGTGCCGACGCCGATGGCGCGGCACTGCTCCTCGACCTGCTTAATGTAGCCGAGACCGCCACTGGGCGGCGTGTCGCGTCCATCCGTAAAGCCGTGGATGAAAACCTGCTTCGACGTCAGCCCGTCTTCCTTCGCCTGGCGGAGGATGCCGTAGAGATGCTCGAGCATGCCGTGTACTCCGCCATCGGATACGATGCCCATCAGGTGCAGCTTCGCGGTCGGCGAAGCCTTCACGCGTGCGACGGCGGCCTTCCATACCGGATTGCCCGCGAGCTGCTTCTCCGAAAAGAGCTTGTTCAGGCGCACCAGCTCCTGGTCCACGATCCGGCCCGCGCCGATGTTTTCATGGCCCACTTCCGAGTTGCCCATCTGCCCGTCAGGCAGGCCCACATCGAGCCCGCTGGCCGAGACGAGCGCGTGCGGATAGCGCGCATGCAGCGCGTCGTCGCAGGCTTTCTTCGCCAGATAGACCGCATTGGTCTCGTTTTGCGACGAGTCGGGATTCTTGCCCCAGCCATCACGGATGACGAGGAGGACGGGCTTCCGCGGAGTGCTCATGAATAAAAGATGCCACTTTCACACGCTCCCGCCACGCACGAAAGGCAAATCTCGCATCCTGGGGGAAGGGGTTCATGGGGGAAGGGGTTCAACGCCCCATCTCGTCCTTCGGCTCAAAAAAATTCCTCTGTTGTCGAATATTGGCAACGAGGCTGCTAGTACCACCCCGACCACTGAACAGCTCAGCTTAACGGAAAGGCGCGAACCGATGTCCCTCATCATTCGAGACGAACTGGTAAACCCACCCACATGGTTTTCCTCCTTCCGCGACCTCACCCTCTACTGTCACATCTTCCTGAAGGCTGAGATCGTGATCGAGTCTTCCAATCCCGACCCTTACTATCGCTGGATGCGCCAGCGCGGCGGGATGGACTTCGTGGAAGACTTCGTCCGCCCCGGCAGCGAGGACGGAGTGCGGCTCGACATCGAGCCCAACTATCCGCGATCAGTGATCACGGATCGGATTGCCCCGGAGAATCTCCACCGGCTGATCGCGCAGCTCAGATTCTGCGGCGGTCTGTCGTAGGAGCTCACGTCAAACGTATCGCCGCTGACCCTGACTCAATCCATTTGAACAGGAAGGACGGGAAGGTCGCATACGGGTTCTTCCCGACCTTCCCGCTCTTCCTGTTCAATTTTGTTTTAGTTCAGCTACCGGGTTAGCGGAGGCACGCCGCTCCGTTTAGGCCGCGTATCGTACCCCATTCCCGCGCCTTCAACCCACCCTGCCCGGCGGCGCCGTCGTTTGACTTCGGGACGAAAATCCCGACCAATCAAGCCCCTCCATGCCGTCGAAACGCGCCGTTCTCCTTCTCAACCTCGGTTCGCCCGATTCCACGTCGGTTCCCGACGTGAAGCGCTATCTGCACGAATTCCTGGGCGACGAGCGCGTGATCGACAAGCCGGACTCCCCGTTCCTCCGCGGCATCCTCGTCAATTCGATCATCATCCCCAAGCGCGTCAAAGACTCCGCGCACGCCTACTCCACCATCTGGACCGCCGAGGGCTCCCCCCTGATCGTCACCAGCAAGGCTGTGCAAACCGCATTGCAGCAGCGCGCCGCGGTGCCCGTGGAACTGGCCATGAACTACGGCAACCCTCCCATCCCCGAGGCTCTCCGTCGGCTCGTCGCCGCCGGCGTCGAGGAGTTGCTCCTCTTTCCGCAGTATCCGCACTACGCGATGTCGAGCTGGGAAACGGTCGTCGCCAAGGTCTACCGCGAGGCCGCCACGATCGCGCCCAAGCTCAAGATCGAGGTCGTCCAGCCCTTCTACGGCGACTCCGACTACATCGACGCCCTCGTCACCAGCGCCCGGCCTTATCTGGCGCAGCCGCACGATCACCTCCTCTTCAGCTACCACAGCATCCCGCAACGCCACCTGACCAAGGCGGACTCGTCCCGCGCGCACTGCCTGAAGGTGCCCGATTGCTGCACCACCTGCTCCCCGGCGCACGCGACCTGCTACAAGGCCCAGGTGACCAAAACCACCCTCCTCTTCGCCGAACGCGCGGGCCTCGCGCCCGACCGCTGGTCGATGGCCTTCCAGTCGCGGCTCCGCGGCGAGCCGTGGCTCGTGCCCTATACCGACTTCGAGTTCGAGCGCCTCGCCAAGGAAGGCCGCAAGCGGCTCCTCGTGATCACGCCCGCCTTCGTCACCGATTGCTTGGAGACGCTCGAGGAGATCCGCGTACGCGGCGCCGAGGACTTCAAGGCCGCTGGCGGCACCTCGTTCACCCACATTCCCTGCCTCAACGAGCACCCGGCCTATCTCGATTTTCTCGCCAAACGTCTGCAAAAGTGGCTCAATAGGGATCGCGTGTGAACGATCCTGCTTCAACGTCCGCCGCCAATTCCTCTGCTGCTCGCTCCGCCTCTGCCGATTTCTGCGCCGTGCTTCTGCTCGACGCGGCCGGCCGTATCGGAGCGGCCAACACCTCTGCGCGCGCCCTCTGGCAGACCGGTGACGATGAGCTGATCGGCGAGGCCTTCGCCTCGCTGTTCGTCTTCGAGATCGTTTCCAGCGACCCGGATTTCCTGGAGGCCCAGTGGGAGGTGCTGCTGGCCAGCGCGCTCGACCGCGAGACCTCGCTGAGCGCCCAGCCCCGCGAGGGCGCACCCCGGACCGTGCGCCTCCGACTGGAGAAAAATCTCGGCAGCGCAGGCGCCTATGTCGCCACCGTCCGTCCGCCCGCGGCAGCCGCCGCCTCGGCCCCGGCCACTGGCGAAGACGATCCGGCCGCCAGCCTGCGGCTCCTGGCGGAGAAAAGCTCCGCCGGCTTCTTCGACCTCAATCTTAAAACCGGCCGCGTGCAGTTCTCGCCCGCGTGGAAGAAGCTCCTCGGCTACGCCTCCAGCGAGCTGCCCGATGCGCTCGATACCTGGCGGCGGTTGATCCACCCCGACGACTCCGCGGCCGCGCCCGACAAGCTCGCGAAGAAACTCCTCGCCGCCACCACCGCCAGCGGCGCCGCCACCCGGCCCTTCAATGTCGAGTTCCGCATGAAGCACCAGCGCGGCCACTGGCTCTGGATCCAGTGCATCGGCGTGCAGGTGATTTCCGACGGCGAGCTCGAGCGCGTCGTCGGCCTCCATCTCGATATCTCCGAGCGCAAGGAGCTCGAAGACACCCTCATCGCCAACGACGCGCGCCTGCAGGATCTCAGCGGCGCCGGTCCGCTCGCCGCCTTCGAGCTCGATTTCGCCGGGCAGGTTTTCTGGTTTTCCCCCGCGTTCGAGGCCCTGCTTGGCCACGACGAGGGTTCGCTCGCGGCCACCGTCGCCTCGTTTGCCGCCGCGCTTCCGCCCGAGCAGGCCTCCGCCGGCGTCGAGACGTGGTTCCTCGATCGCGCAGCGGGCGCGAGCTCATTTGTGGAGCCGGTGAAGCTCCGCGCCCGCGACGGCAAGCCCGTGCCAGTGCTGCTCGGGGTGCACCGCAGCGTCACCCGAAAGCGCGAGCTCACCCGCGTGGTCGGCTTTGCCTGCAAGCTTCCGCCCGGCGCGGGTGCCGAGGAGAGCGAGTTTTCCACCGCGCTGGCGACCGCGGCCTTCGCCGCGCTCGCGGAGGCGGTGATCCTCGTCGATGCGCGCGGCAAGATCGTTTACCTCAACGGCACCGCCGCGACTCTCCTCCGGCTCACCCGCGAAGCCGTTCGCGGTCAGCCGGTCGGCGACGTCTTCCGGCTCGTCAACCGCCAGACGCAGCGCCCCAGCGCCGACCCGGTGGACCGCGCGCTCTCCGCCGATTCGTCGCTGCCGCTCATCAGCGAAGATGCGCTCACCCTCGCCGCCGACGGAGCGCCGCCAGTTCCCATCGTCTGGACCGCCCGCGCCGTCTCCGGCCCCGAGGGGAAGACGGAGGGCGTCGTCATCGTTTTCCGCAATCCCGAGGAGATGACGCTCTCACCCGAGGAGTTGGTGAAGGCCAACCGCTTCGAATCGCTCGGCCTCCTCGCGGGCAGCATCGCGCACGATTTCAACAATCTCCTCACCACGATCCTCGGCGCCGTGTCACTCGCGAAGGACAATCACGACAACAGCGCGCTCGCCGATGGCGAAAAGGCCTGTCTGGCCGCCAAGGGCCTCACCAAGCAGCTGCTCGCCTTTGCCAAGGGCGGCGCCGGCACCCAGCTCGTCTGCGACGCAAAGGAGATCCTCGAAGACTCGCTCAAGATCGCCGCCGCCGCCTCCACCGCCGAGATCGCGCTCGAGGTGCCGACCGGCACCGAGCCCGTCCTCGTCGACCGCGCGCAGATGCTGCAGGTTTTCCAAAACCTCGTCGTCAACGCCCTCCAGGCCATGCCGCCCGCGCCGCACGTGCCGCGGCTGCAAATCCACGCGCGCAATGTCACGCTGGCCGAGAATCAGGTGCCCGCGCTCGGCGCCGGCCAGTACGTCGAATTCGAGGTCCGCGACAACGGCACCGGCATCAAGCCCGAGCACGTCGAGAAGATCTTCGATCCCTTCTTCACCACGAAGGCGTCGGGCAAGGGTACGG